>JBQTGW010000234.1:0-11811 GCA_052390495.1 Pseudonocardiales bacterium | reverse complement strand
CACTGGTGGGCCGAGCGCTAGCCTGCCTGGCTTCGAGCTATGTAAGCCTGCGGGGAATCAGCAACAATCAGCCTGCCGACGCGGTAGCCGGGGCGCTCGCACGGACGCTCGCGGGATGTGTCTTGGGCGACGTGGATGCAATCAAAGCCGACATTCTGCTGTACCGGAGTCAGGTTGGACGTGCTTGTGAAGCGCTCGGGCTCCCCGCCTTGCGCGACGCCCTCCTTGCAAGTGATCGAGAAGATCTTGACTGTAGTCCGCCGACCGAGTTCGGGTGACCGAACACGCTCACCGAGGCAGGCGTCCGGCTGGACATGACCTGTGACACCGAGGCCAGAGCCGTCGACGTCACCATCCGACCGGGCGGTAGGGTAGTCAGTGTGTCCGAGGGGGGACTTGAACCCCCACCCCCTAGTCGGGGACTAGCACCTCAAGCTAGCGCGTCTGCCATTCCGCCACTCGGACATTTAGTTGTGGGGACATTTAGTTGTGGGGACATTCGGCCACTGGAACAGCTCGGCCAGTGGGACCTCGCGCACACGAAACCCTGCCCGTGTGGCGCTGCTGAGGGTAGCCGATGACAGGCCCGCGTCCCAAACCCGGTTCTCCGTAGGGCCGCGCGCCCCTGGCTACCACGGTGGTAAGCGGTAGTAGGGCCCAGGGTGGTAGTAGGGCCCAGAGTGGTAGGAAGGCGGGGTGGACGCACCGGCAGGCAACATGAGTACGGCGGAGGATGAGGTCGTTGCGCTGGCCAGCGACCTGATCCGGATCGACACGACCAACACCGGCGATCCGGACACCCTGGTCGGCGAACGGGCCGCGGCAGAGTACGTCGCGGAGAAGCTATCCGAGGTCGGCTTCGAGACCACCTACGTCGAGTCCGGCGCTCCGGGCAGAGGCAACGTGATCGCCCGGCTGGCTGGCGCCGATCCCGGCCGGAGTGCGCTGCTCGTGCACGGCCATCTCGACGTGGTGCCCGCCGACGCCGCCGAGTGGTCGGTGCATCCGTTCTCGGGCACCGTGCAGGACGGTTACCTGTGGGGCCGAGGTGCGGTCGACATGAAGGACATGGTCGCCATGACCATCGCGGTCGCCCGGCGGTTCCGCCGCGACGCCGTCGTCCCGCCTCGCGACCTGGTGTTCGCCTTTCTGGCCGATGAGGAGGCAGGCGGGCGGTGGGGAGCGCAGTGGCTGGTCGACCACCGCCCAGAACTGTTCGAAGGCTGCACTGAGGCGATCGGCGAGGTCGGTGGATTCTCTCTGACGGTGCGCGAGGGCCGCAGGCTCTATCCGATCGAGACCGCGGAGAAGGGCCTGGCGTGGATGCGGCTGCGGGCTCGGGCTCGGGCCGGGCACGGCTCGATGATCCACGACGACAACGCTGTGACCACGCTGTGCGAGGCGGTGGCCCGGCTGGGTCGCCACCGGTTCCCGCTGGTGATGACGGACCCGGTACGGGAGTTCCTGGATATCGTCGCTGAGGAGACGGGGCTGGACTTCTCTGGCGACGACCTGGATGGCGCCGTCGCCAAGCTCGGTAGCCTGGCCCGGATCGTCGGCGCCACGCTTCGGGACACCGCCAACCCGACGATGCTCAACGCCGGTTACAAGGCCAACGTCATCCCCTCGACCGCGGAGGCGGTGGTGGACTGCCGGGTGCTGCCGGGCAGGCAGGAGGCATTCGAGCGGGAGGTCGACGAGGTACTCGGTCCGGACATCACCCGAGAATGGGTGATGAACACCCCGGCAGTGCAGACCACCTTCGACGGTGACCTGGTAGCCGCCATGGACGCCGCGATCCTGCAGGAGGACCCCGGAGCCCGAACAATCCCCTACATGCTCTCGGGTGGAACCGATGCGAAGGCGTTTGCCCGGATGGGAATGCGCTGCTTCGGGTTCTCGCCACTGCGGCTGCCGCCCGATCTGGATTTCGCCGCGTTGTTCCACGGTGTCGATGAGCGGGTTCCCGTCGATGCGCTGACCTTCGGTGTTCGCGTCCTCGACAGGTTCCTGCGCAGCTGTTGACTCGCCGCCTCCCCGCACCCCGGGGGAGGGGTGGACCTGGCGGAGGCAGGCGCCCGCGCGGGTCCGGCGATGAAACAGATACCGCCGACCCCTAGCGCGACGCTCACATTCTGCTAACGTCTGCGCCCGTAGCAGTCTTGGTTCCAAGGACGCCTGTGGAGCAAGCGCCACAGGCGTTCGTTGTGTCCGGTAAGCGCGTGCAACCGCGCCCCGGGTGATCACGACGGCGATCCGGGACACCCGCAGTGCGGGCCGCACAGAGGGCCCGAGAAGGAGATGGAAGATGGCGACCGGTACGGTCAAGTGGTTCAATGCGGAGAAGGGGTACGGCTTCATCACCCAAGATGAGCCGGGCAGCCCCGACGTGTTCGCCCACTTCTCGGCGATCGAGGAGACCGGATACCGCACGCTGGATGAGAACCAGCGGGTGGAGTTCACGATCACCCAGGGGCCCAAGGGTCCGCAGGCCGACAAGATCCGCAAGATTCAGTGATCTGAGGCATGCTTGCGCGGTCAGCCGCAGACGAACCATGCTGGCCTGACTCACCCACAGGGCCCGTGCCTGGCCGGTGCGGGCCCTGTGCCATATGAACACGGACCACCCAGGCCCGAGCGTCAGAATGACAGGCCGGGCTGGGTGGCCGTTGTGCGCTGCCTGCGCAGCAGCACGGTGCGGGTGCCGTCGGAGTACAGCCGGACCCGGGACAGCTCCCAGCCGGCAAACTCGGCCTGCACCGCCAGCTGGGTCGCCGCGGTCATCCGGGACACCGCCCGCGGTAACCGCAGCGGCTGGTACTCCCAGTCGGGACCATCACCGTCACTTGTCTCGATCATCAGTGCACCACCCGTTCCGGGTCGATCACCTGCAGTCCTGCACCCGAAGCGGAGACGACGACGACCCGGCCACTCACCGGGTCGACCGCGACCGCATCAGGCTGGTGCACGGTGGGGAACCGGTGGACTACCACCGGTTCCCCACCGGCCACGTTGAACCCAACCACCTCATTGCGCGCGGTGAGGGTAAGCCACGCCAGATCTCGCCTGCCGTCGTAGGCCAGCCCGTACGGGGCGCCCGGCACAGGGCAGCGTTGTCGCAGTAGCAGGGGGTCACCAGCGAAGACCAGCAACTCGCCGTCGCGGACGTCGGTCACCAACGTCCGACTGAACCGGTCAGCTACTGCGCTGACGGCACCATTGCCCGCGCGCAGTGCGGGGCCGGCCTTGCCGGAGGCGGGATCCACCAGGCTCACCGCGGTGCGGGCCCGGTCGAGAACGGCCACCTTGGACCCGGCGGGGACCAGCCGGGTAGCGTCGGCGAACCCGGGTACGGTCCGCTGCGCCCCGCCTTCGTCGAGGATGGCGAGTCGGTCGCCCAGTGCGACCACAATGCGTCCGCCGACCGCGACCGCGCCCCGTGGGGAACCGTCGAGATCGGTTCTGCTCGGCGCGCCACCCTCCAACGGGACTCGGACCAGCGCCGGGGGAGCGGCTACCGGTACCAGCAGCGGACCGCCCTCGGCGGCGAGCACGAGATCGGCGGCGGGGCCGGGCAAGGGCACCTGCCGAGCTGGCGCTACGCCGTCCAGCGTGCGCAGTAGCAGCCTAGGGGGATCGGCCAGCGCTACGGCCACCGTCGCGGTGTGGGGATCGACCACCACCGCGGTGGCCGGTGCGTCCAGCGCCAGCACGGTCCCGACGGGAGCTGGACCTGCGGGGGGAGCCGAAGCAGGTCCGGGCGGAGGTTCCATCGGTTGGCCCGTGGTGCTCCCCACGTTCCCGCATCCTGAGACCAGCCCAGCGACCAGCAACGCAACGGCGAACGCCGCGCGAGGGGCACCGAGCACACCGACCTCCTTGCCGGTAAGGCTGGTACCCAGCATTCCCGACGCGACACCTCCGCGTCACCCCCAAGAAGCTGTGTATTCGCCGTGTGAAGGGGCCACCGTCACCTACCTTCGGGGCTACCTACCTTCAGGGCTACGGCCAGCGCGACCGGGAATGAGCGCCTCGGCGAGCGGCGCTTCGTGTCGGTTCTGCACATGGACTCCGTAGACGAAGGTGAGCACACCGCCCAGGTAGCCACCGACGATGAGCAGCACCTCCGAGATGACGCCGAGAACCAGCGCGCTCGTGATGATGTCGCCATCGGAATAGCCCGCCAGCTGCAGCCGCAGCGTCCCGACGAACAGGCCGGTGGCGGTGGCCATCACAGCTAGGTGATACCAGCCGAGGGTGCGGGCGGGTGCGTCGGCGGGTATGGCGAACAGGTCCAGCAGGCCGGTGACGATGGTGGGCACGGCGGCGATAAGGCCGACCGCGATGGCAAGCACCGAACCCGTGGCCATCGCCGCTTCCTGGAACCCGGCAGCGCCAGCTACGAGCATCGCGACGCCTGCGGTGTATGCCCCGATACCGATATCGGTCCACGGTGCGTGTAGTGGTTTACCGGTAAAACCCATCGGACGACCCCTTCCATCGATTGCGGAAGACTGGGGACCTCGTCTACCTCAAGATGATTTCGAAACCAGGGCCACTGTGGTTCAGATCACATTTCGACGACGTAGTTGACTGTGCATTTCTCGGCGACATGCGGTAGCAGCTCAGCAGATCGGGCGTTCCGGATACCCCAGCGTCACCGCGCTGACATCGTCGAGCGCGGCCCGGATCTCGGGTGCCAGCTCCACATCTTCGGCGGCCAGCGAGCCGACCAGCTGGGCAGCGTCCCGGGCACCGACGACCGGGGCGACCACGCCTGGCCGATCCCGCACCCAGGCCAGGGCTACTCCCAGTGGTGAGACGCCCAGCCCATCGGCCGCGGTGACCACGGCCTGCACAATCCGTGCCCCACGTTCGGTGCGGTGGTGCTCCAGGTACGGGGCCAAGTGTGGCGACGCTGCCCGGGAGTCGGGCGGGGTGCCATTGCGGTACTTGCCGGTGAGCATGCCTCGGGCCAGCGGCGCCCAGCCCAGCAGGCCCACTCCGTGATACGCCGCCGCGGGTGCCAGCTCACGCTCCACCCCCCGCTCCAGCAGGGAGTACTCCATCTGGGTCGATACCAACGGCACGTCCGAGCTGGCCACCGCGGTGGCCAGCTGCCAGCCGGTGTAGTTGGACACGCCGACGTAGCGAACCTTGCCGGCGCGCACCGCGTCGGTCACCGCGGACAGGGTCTCCGCCAAGGGCACCGCCGGATCCCAGGCGTGCAGCTGCCACAGGTCGATGTGATCGGTCTGTAGTCGGCGCAGCGAGCCGTCCAGGGCAGCCAGCAGCGAGCCACGGGACGCGCCCCTGCCGAACGGCCCCCCGTTGCGGCGGGCCACCGCCTTGGTGGCCAGCACCACGTCGTCCCGCGGGATGACGTCGGTCAGCAGCCCACCGAGGATCCGTTCGGCATCCCCTTCGCCGTACACGTCCGCGGTATCCACCAGCGTCCCGCCTGCCTCGACGAACGCGATCAATTGAGTGGCAGCGTCGTCGGCGTCGGTGTCACGGCCCCAGGTCATGGTCCCCAGAGCCAGCCGAGACACCCGCAGTCCGCTGCGGCCGAGAAGACGCTGTTGCACCGGGGCACGCTAGCGTGCCCCGGTGAGTTGGCTCGAAGCACTCGTTCTCGGCCTGGTCCAGGGCCTCACCGAGTTCCTCCCGATCTCGTCCTCGGGGCATCTGCGGATCGTTTCGGCGGTGTTCTTCGACGAAGATGCCGGTGCCGCGTTCACCGCCGTCACCCAACTGGGCACCGAGGCGGCGGTGATCCTCTACTTCGCCCGCGACATCGGGCACCTGGTGGCGACCTGGTTCCGTGGGTTCGCCTCGGCGCAGGTGCGCGCCACCCAGGACTACCGGATGGCCTGGCTGGTGATCATCGGTACGATTCCAATCGGTGTGCTGGGGGTGCTTTTCGAGAGCCAGATCCAGACCTCGGGTCGCAATCTGTGGATCATCGCCGTCAACTTGATCGTGTTCGGCCTGGTGCTGGGCGCCGCCGAGCACTATGGGCGGCAGCGGCGCCCACTGGAGCAACTCACCGTCCGAGACGGTGTCGTGATGGGGTTCGCGCAGGCGATGGCCCTGGTGCCCGGGGTCTCCCGATCCGGAGGCACCATCAGCGCGGGTCTCTTCCTCGGGCTGACGCGCCCAGCAGCGGTGCGCTACTCGTTCCTGCTGGCGATCCCCGCCGTGGTCGCCGCTGGCCTGTTTCAGATCCCCGACGTCTTCGCCCGGGGCGGGCCCGGTTTGCAACCTTCGGTGGCCCAGATGGTGGTCGCGACCTTGATCGCGTTCGTGGTGGGGTATGCCAGCATCGCGTGGCTGCTGCGCTACGTGGAGCGCCATAGCGTCTACGTGTTCGTCTGGTACCGCGTTGTGCTGGGAATCGTGGTGCTGGCGCTGCTGGCCACCGGGACGATCAGCGCCAGCTGACCGGGCCGGTGCGTAGGGTGGCGCCGTGGGCACCCTGATCCTGCTGCGACACGGCCGGTCCTCCGCGAACAGCGCGGGGGTGCTCGCCGGCCGTACCCCGGGGGTGGGGCTTGACGAGCACGGCTGCACCCAGGCCACGGCATTGGTCGAGCACCTGGCGGGGCTGCCGCTGGCCGCCCTCGTGAGCTCACCACTGCAGCGATGCCGAGAGACGGTGGCGACGCTGGCGCAGGCGCGCGGGCTGGAGGTGGCCTACGACGACCGGTTCATCGAGGTCGACTACGGCCAGTGGACCGGCCGGGAGCTGAGCAAACTGGGCAAAGAGCCGCTGTGGAAGGTGGTGCAGTCGCACCCCTCCGCGGCGGTGTTCCCTGGCGGAGAGGGGCTGGCCGCCATGGCGGCCCGGGCGATAGCGGCGGTGCGGGAATGGGAGGCCAAGCTGGTTGCCGAGCACGGACCAACGGTGCTCTGGCTGGTCTGCACGCATGGCGACGTCGTGAAGGCGGTGCTCGCGGACGCGCTGGGCATGCACCTGGACGGCTTCCAGCGCATCGTCGTGAACCCGGGCTCGATCAGCGTGGTGAGCTACACCGAGACCCGCCCGTTCGTGCACCGGGTCAACGACTCCGGGGGCGACCTCCGATCCCTGATCCCACCCAAGCGTGGGCGGCGTCGGCGCCAGTCCTCGGATGCCGCGGTGGGCGGCTGCACCGGGACGGTCTGAGGTGGCCGTGTCCGGTAGCGCAACGGGGTCGGCTCATGCCGATTGGGACCGGGTGGCCTAGGGTCAGGCTTGTCATGTCTCGGGTCATCCACGTCTTCCGCACCCCCGACCGATTCGTCGCGGGGACCGTCGGCGAGCCCGGCGAGCGCGTCTTCTACCTGCAGGCCGTCGACGAGGCCAAGGTGATCAGCGTGCTGCTCGAGAAGGAGCAGGTTGCGGTGCTTGCCGAACGGCTCGCGGCGCTGCTCGCCGAGGTGGCGCGACGCTTCGGTGCCAAGATCCCGCCCGATTCCGGGGAGCCTGGGGACACCGAGCCCCTCAGCACGCCCGTCGAGCAGGAGTTCCGGGTCGGGACCATGGGACTGGGCTGGGACTCCGAATCCCAATCCATCGTCGTCGAACTGCTCGCCGTCACCGAGGACGAAATAGACGAGTCAGTGGTGCTCGATGACACTGACGAGGGCCCGGACGCGGTGCGGGTGTTCCTGTCACCGGAGCAGGCGAGGGCCTTCACGGCCCGAGCCGTGCGGGTGCTCTCGGCGGGACGCAAGCCCTGCCCGCTGTGCGCAGAGCCGTTGGAAGCGGCAGGCCACATCTGTCCGCGGCAGAACGGCTATCGCCGTCAGGCCCGGGCTTGAGCGAGCCGGAGGTGCTGCCTACCGACCCGGCGGCGTTGCCGCTGCTGCACGCCGGTCGCATCGAGGTGACCAGCCGGATCGTGGACGCATCCAACGCCACCCTGTTCTGCACGGTGCACTGCGAAGGGGTCAGCGCGGACGCCGTGTACAAGCCGATCCGCGGGGAGCGCCCATTGTGGGACTTCCCGGACGGCACCCTGGCCGGGCGTGAGGTAGCCAGCTGGCTGCTCTCCGAGGCCACCGGCTGGTCGCTGGTGCCGCCCACCGTGCTGCGCGCCGGACCACTGGGCCCCGGCATGGTGCAGCTGTGGGTGGACACCGAGCGGGAGCGCGAGCTGGTCGACGTGGTGAGCCTCGACGCGGTCCCGACGGGCTGGCGCCGGGTGCTGCGCGCCCATGACCGCTATGGTGAACCGGCCCTGCTGGTGCACGCCGACACCGAAGGACTGCGTCAGCTGGCCGTGCTGGACGTGCTGCTCAACAACGCCGACCGTAAGGGCGGGCATGTGCTCGCCGGGCTGGATGGTGCCGTGTACGGCGTCGATCACGGGATCTGCCTGCACCATGAGGACAAGCTGCGCACGGTGTTGTGGGGCTTCCTTGGCGAGCCGCTCCCCGCTGGGGTGCTGGCCGTACTGCGCCGGGTGCGGTCCGAACTGGACGGCGGTCTGGGCGCGGCGCTCACCGAGCACCTGACCCGCAGAGAGGTGCAGGCCGTCCGGTTACGTGCCGAGCGTCTGCTGGCCACTGAGACCTTCCCGGCCCCGAACGGCACCTGGCCGGCCATCCCATGGCCCGCTTTCTGAGGCCCACGCGCCGGGCCAAGGCCCCGACCCGGCATTGGCCTCGATCCTTCGCCGACCGGCTGACCGCACCGCTGCCCACCCCAGTGCGGCTGCTGCGGCTGATCCGTGAGGGTGGGCTCGCCGGCTTCATCGGCTTCAAAGGCAGCGCCGAGGGTGCCGACCGGATACCGGTGGTGGCTTCTGCACCGCTGCCGACCGGTGACGCCTGGCTGGCCTGGCTCGGGCATGCCTCGTTTCTGCTTCGGCTCGGCGGGTGCACCGTGGCGGTGGATCCGGTGCTGTCCGGCAGCATCTTCGGCGCCGGTCGGCGGATCACCCCGGTCGGCCTGGACCGGCTGCCGCCGCTGGACCTGCTGCTGATCAGCCACAACCACTACGACCACCTCGACGCCCCGACGATGCGCGCGTTGCCCCGGGACACCCCGGTGGTAGTGCCAGGTCGGCTCGGCCGGTGGTTTCGCTGCCGCGGCTTCACTTCCGTGACCGAGCTGGACTGGTGGGAGTCGATGCGCGTGGGTGCGTTGGAAGTGGCGTTCGTGCCCGCGCACCACTGGAGCCGCCGCGGTCTGTTCGACGCCTGCGCTAGCTTGTGGGGCGGTTGGATGCTCACCGTGGGTGGGCTGCGCGTCTACCACGCCGGGGACACTGGTTACGGCCCGTTCTTCACCGAGATCGGGGCCCGCTACCCCAGGATTGACGTGGCGATGTTGCCGGTCGGTGCCTACGAACCCCGCTGGTTCATGCGCCCGGTGCACATCGACCCGGAGGAGTCTGTTCAGGCGGTGCACGACATCGGCGCGCGGATCATGGTGCCCATGCACTGGGGCGCCTTCCAGCTCACCCACGAGCCGGTGCTTGAACCGATCGAACGCACTAGGGCCGCGTGGGCCGCAGCCGGTCGAGACCCCGAGGATCTGTGGGACCTGGCGATAGGCGAGAGCCGCCCGCTCTCGACCCCCTAATCGCCACCTGTTTGATCTTTCCCGGGGGCGGCTGGCTCGAGACGCACGCAGCAGTGGGCTGGGGTGGGATGCAGGTGGGCGGTCATCCCAGTGGGGGCGAGCCCGTCGAGGAGCCCGTCGAGCAGGCGCAGGTTCATTCCGCACACGAGTTCGGTGTGCTCCTGGGCCAGGGTGTGGAAGGGGCAGTTCACCAGGGCGACAGAGCCGTTTTCGATACGCGGTTCGAAGTCGGTGTTCACGGTGGCACCGATCTTGTTCGGGCTCGACAAGTTTGCGAACCTGCTCGTGGACTGGCCGATCTACCTGGCCCCGTGGATCGATGGCATCGTGCCCGGCACAGCGCAGCAGGCGATGTACGCCGTGGGCGTGATCGAGGTGGTGGCCGGGATCATCGTCAACCTGCTGACCTTCCCCGGCTTTTTCGACATCGCGCTGCGTGACTTCGGGTTGCTCGTCGCCGCGGTGGCGTTGGCCCGGCTGGCCGCGCGCTACACGCCAGGGCGGCGTGGGTCTATACCAGTGTGATGGTGCCGCGACCGGTCTGCGTTCTCCGCTCCGCCGGGAAACGCAGACCGGTTGACCGGAATCGGCACCTGACACCGGAATGCCCGAAATGATCACTATCTGGATCGGATAAGGAAAGGTTCCCATGGCCACCGAGCAGACATTCGTCATCGTCGGCGCAAGCCTCGCCGGAGCGAAGGCGGCCCAGACTTTGCGCGAGGAGGGCTTCACCGGCCGAATCGTGCTCGTCGGCGCCGAGACCGAACGACCCTACGAACGGCCTCCGCTGTCGAAGGGCTACCTACTGGGCAAGGAGGACAAGTCCAAGCTCTACGTCCACGACGAGAGCTGGTACGACGAGAACTCCGTGGAGCTCAGGCTCGGGTGCCGGGCGACCAGCCTGGACCGGGCCGGGCATCAGGTGGAACTCGACGGCGACTGGCTGAGCTACAACAAGCTGCTGCTGGCTACCGGCGCGTCCCCCCGCCGTCTGGATCTGCCCGGGGCCGACCTGGCCGGAGTGCACTACCTGCGTAGCGTCGAGGACTCCGAGCGGCTGCGTGCGGCCATCCGCGGCGGCGGCCGGGTCGTGGTCGTGGGCGCCGGGTGGATCGGGCTGGAAACCGCGGCCGCGGCCCGGGAGTACGGCTGCGAAGTCACCGTCATCGAACCGCAACCCACGCCACTACAGGCCGCGCTTGGCCCCGGGGTGGGCGCCTCCGTGATCGGTGGGTTCTTCGCCGCAGTGCACCGCCAACACGGCGTCGACGTCCGGCTCGGCGTGGCAGTGACTGAGTTCCGCGGCATCGGGCAGGTCAGCGCGGTGGTCATCGATGACGGCAGTGAGATCCACGCCGACGTGGTCATCGTCGGCGTGGGAGCCCGACCCAACACCGAACTCGCCGAGCAGGCCGGCCTAGCCGTCGACAATGGTGTTCTCGTCGACCAGACCCTGCGCACCGATGACCCCGACGTCTACGCAGCTGGCGACGTCGCTAACCCGGTTAACCCGCTGTACGGCGCGCGGATCCGCGTCGAGCACTGGGCCAATGCACTGCACGGGGGACCAGCTGCGGCCCGCTCCATGCTCGGCCAGCAGGTCAGTTATGACCGAACGCCTTACTTCTTCACCGACCAGTACGACGTCGGCATGGAGTTCACCGGCTGGTTCCCACCGGGCGGATACGACACTCTCATCACCCGTGGCGACCTTCAGGCGCGGGCGTTCCACGCGTTCTGGCTGCTCGATGACAAGGTCGTGGCCGGGATGCACGTCAATCAATGGGACGACGGCATCGCACCGGTGCAGGAGCTCATCCGCAACGGCGCGCCCGTCGACCGCCACCGGCTCGCCGATCCTGCGGTGCCGCTACCCGACACCGCCAAGAGCTGACCCATCTCACCCACCCACCGAAAGGAGGAGTGCTCGGCAGTATTGACCCGCACATCTCTTCGAAACGTGCACAGGCGTCGGTCATACAGTCTCAGTCTGCCCAGTGCGCTCCAGGCTGGCCCACTCTTGGCCCATGATGGCGTCATAGCGGATGATCAGCGGTTCGTGATGCGGCACACTGCTGCGGCCGGTCAGGAGTGGTGTCGAGCGCTGTGTGTCTGTTCACATGTCTATTGTTTATGGGGATGAACGAAGCCAACCAGCGATCCGAGCCCGCGCTGCCTCCGCGCTACGCGCAGTGGCAGGAAACCCTCGCCCGGGCCTTCTTGAGTGCAAACCC
>JBQTGW010000233.1:0-3571 GCA_052390495.1 Pseudonocardiales bacterium | reverse complement strand
AGGTAAAGGCTGCCCAGCAGGCCCGTCTCGGTATCCAGAAGAATACAATCCCAGCGGACGTTGCCATATGATCATCCGACCACCCATCCTTTCGCCTGAGCAGCTCGACTCCGCAACGCCGATCATGTGAAGCCGTCGACGATGCTGATCAGCCCGGCTGCGGTGGCGATCGTCTGGTCACCGGACAAGCGCTGGATGACCGCGTGTGAGTCGGCGGCGAACACCTCCTCGGCCGCGGCGAGAGTCGGTCCGGTGCCGAACCGGGTTTCGGGCCGGTAGGTGTTGATCGTGTAGTCGTGCAGCAGCCCGTCGGTGCAGAGCAGCTCCACCCAGGGACCGAGCTGCTGGACGGCGGCACCGAACCGGCTGGCGTCGCCGAGCGGGATCCACAACCGGAGGTGGGGTTCGGGTTCGTGGTAGCGAATAAACCACCAGCCGCTCCCGGCGGCGTCGTCGAGTTCAGCTGTCCGAGCGAGGATGTCATCACTTCGGCCGAAAACCTTTATATACAGCCAAGGCGACAGACCCGGCCGGTGCTCGATGGCACTGTTCGTCCTCATCGGCCGCGGGTGTTTAGGCGTGCTGGGCAGTGAGGTTCGAGCGAGCGTGAGGACGATCTCGTGAGCTCTGCCGTCGATCCAGCCGGCCGGGCCGTGTGTTTCGGTGAGGATCGCATCCTGCTGTCGGCGAAGGTGGCTGCGCAGGAGTGCCAGGTGGGCTGGTTCGTCCATGGTGAGGCGGATCCTCACGTCGGCGGCGCCGAGAAGTACCTCCGACGGGATCCGGTAGGTCTCCCGTAACCGTTCCCACGCCTTCCGCCAGGTATCGAAAGGCTCAGCAGGGGCGGGTAACGCGGAGGCGGCGACGGTCCAGCGGGCTGGGTGCAGGATTGATCGACCGTGGCGGATGCGCGGGAGGAACGGTAGTTCACGGGCGACGAGTCCCCAGCTGAACGGGCGGCAGGGTGCTGAGAAGGCAGTCCAGATCTCTGTGAGGAACCGCGCGAGCGGCTGCTGGCCGCCGGAGAGGTTGACGCCGTTGAACAGCATCGGTTCGATGGGGCGGCCTTGGGCCATGGAGATGAGCCACAGGCGTCGCGCGTCACCGGTCACGGCGATGTCGTCCAGCGTAATGCCGGGAGTCTGCTGGTATTCCCCCAAGGGCAGGACGGGCAGGATTTCGGGCACCCTGGCCACTGCAGCCATCTTGCGAGCCAGGGGCGGCCCGGAAACCTGCACCGCCATGGCTTCGGGCGTCGCGGTCGGTAGTGCCGCGTACGCGCGCCCGAACCGCTCCCGCTCGGATTCGCCGAGCAGGTGCAAGAAGCGGCCAACGGTTACTCCGGCGTGCCGGGCCCCGCTGATGACCGAGAGCGTGAATTCACCGCGCTCGAGATCGGCAAGAGTCGGCGCCGCCAAGCTGAACCGGAGCTCGGTGTGCGGGACCGGGGTTCGCTGCCCAATTGTCAGGCGGGCGATGAGGTCGTCATCGAGGACAACCTCGCGGCAGCCTTCGAGGGCGGCCTGCTGGGCGATGATCGCCAGGGCCGTGTCGCGCGAGGTCAGTACCCGCGTTTCGCGCCGATGCGATCCCCGGAATCCAGCGGGGTAACCCAGTCCGGATCGACTGACCAGCTCACGCACGGGCACCACGGCGCCCGTCCCGTACCGTTCGAGAAACGCCTGATGGTAGGACTGCCACCAGGGCATCTGCGGCGCGACCAGCGTGAGAACCGCCGCCGCCTGTGCTGCCTCGCGCAGCACCGCGGCGGGCAGGGTCACCGAGCAGCCGACCCGCACGTCGGCTGCAGCCGGCCCGGCCCGGTCGGGGAGGGTTCCGTAGCTGGCAAGGTGCGCCGCCGGATCGGTCACGGTCATCGGAGGGCGGACGGCTGAGAGCAGCACTCGGCGGGCTATCAGCTGGGCCAGCATTTCTTCGATCACTGCGAGGTCGACGGTGGGAGCCTCGGCGGCAAGCTTGGCGGCCAGGTCGCTGAAGGGGATCGGCTGCCGAGCGATCTCCACAGCCAGGCGCACCGGCCGGGTCAGGTCAACCTCGATGTCCCAAAGGTGATCTTCAGTGCCTGCGCGGTCTTCAGCGCCGGTGCCCGGGACTACCCACGAACGGCCGCGGGCGAATCCGAGACTGTTCGTCACGACTTCGACGGTCCGCAGCGTGTCCAGCTGCTCGATCCGCTCGACCTGCTCGTCCACGAACACACCATCCGGCCGGAACACCGTCTGATGCTCACCGCTCCACTGCACCATCGCACGGCCCCCGAATTCCACGGGCGCCACACCGGCGAACAGGCCGAACGGCGTCGCCCGGCTGGTCCAGCGCAGCAGGTACCGTGCCACCGTCTCGACCAGCCGCCGCATGCGCCGCACCGTCTCGCACCCGAGCGGTGGCTCGGCGATCTGCCGCTCCACCTGAGTTGCCAGCTCAGCCGATGCAATCCTCACCGCGCTGGCGAACCCCTGCAAACTCCACACTTGCCGGAGCCAGCCATGCCAGCCGACCACGTCGTCCCCGGCCAAGTCCGGCCACGGCGGCAACTCCACATCAAATTGCAGGTGCTGCGCTCATCCGTGGGCGCGCACACTGGCGTGGAGGGCACGTTCACCATCCTGTCCGCCCCGCCGGAGCTGGAAGACTACCCAGGATGCGTGTACGTCGAGACCCTCGTCGCGCCCTACTACTACGAGGAGCCGGAACAGATCAGAAAGTATCGCAACGCCTTGAACGAACTGCGAATCAAGGCCACCACGCCGGAGCAGACTCCGGCGATGTTTCGCCAGCTAGCAAAGGAACTGTGAGCGATCATGACGTACGAGGACGCCGTTGCCGCCCTCGCCACCGCGACCAACTGGCACAAAGCCTCCTACAGCAACAAGGAAAACGGCTGTGTTGAGGTCGCGTCCGTGCCCGGAGTGATAGGGGTCCGCGACACCAAACTCGGTGCGGCGAGCCCCATCCTGGCCTTCGACCCCAACGAGTGGGAGGCATTCATCCGTGGCGCCAAGGATGGCGAGTTCGACATCTAGAACACCCACACCACCCGACAGCTGGGCGAGAACGCCCCCGGCCACCGTTGCATGGCCGGGGGCGTTCTCTATGAGCTCGGCCGTGCTCCCCACCGATCATGCCTCACTCCATGCCGTTAACGCCGCTCATCCCGGGCGGTCATCGATCACTCCAGGGGTACTCGGCGCTGAACCGATCAAACCCGTGATTGAGGTCCTCATCGGTGGCGTCGCGGTCCACGAAGATCGACGAGCTGGCGACCACGCCGACGTCGTCGAGCACCCCCAGCTACCGCATACACAATCGCCGCGTACCGGGCTGGCGGTACGTCGAACGGCAGCCGCACCCGAAACTCACGCGATTCCACATGCTCAACGGTGCCTGTATCAAACAGGCGACACCAAGCCACCGGTCGGAGCATGCGGATGGCAAGCCTTCTTTGCCGGAGCGGATATTCCCACGGCTAACGACTTCGACACTCCCGATCTCGCACTACAGATCAACTGTGTCGCCTTGAGGATGTCCGCAACGTTCATGATGGCGGTCC
>JBQTGW010000232.1:0-3235 GCA_052390495.1 Pseudonocardiales bacterium | reverse complement strand
TTCAGCGCGGGGGCCGACGATGGCCAGTGACGACTACGGGCAGCTGACCACAATCCTGCAACGACTCGGCGAGCTGGGGTCACTACTCAACCCCCGCACCCTCGTATCCACCGTAACCGAACTGATCCGGGAGATCGGAGGAATGGCCAGATGAGCGGCACCATCGAGGTACCCGAGATCGTCGCGCTCTGCCACGACGACGAACAACACGCAGTCGGCTGGGCCATGATCCTGCCCGAGACGCACAAAGTGGTAGTCCACGTCCCGCACAGGAACCGGACTACTCGAGATCTGCTCCTCACCCGACGGTGCCGACCGGATGCTCACTTACGCCCGCATCCACGCCGTCCCGGACTGGCCCACCCCCGACAACACTGTCCGGACACGCTGCTGCCCCACCCGCACCTGCGCCATCATCACCGAACTCACCGCACGGAACTAACCATGATCCTCAGGCAGATCCACCCCGATCACCGGCGGGGCGACCTTCCGCCCGTCATTGAAAATGTCATTCATCTCGATCAAGAACGACGGACGCCGATGCTCGAGGTCCTCCCCACCCTGCCCACGACCACCCGGACCACCTACCGGCACCCCACCCGGCGGCACCCCACCACCGCCACCGCGACCACCCGCCACGCCACCCGGACCAGCGCGGCCCTCACCAACCGCCGCCGGGCCCGGGTTCGACCCCCGCGGACCGAAATCACCACCCGGGTAGCCACCACCACGACTACCTGGATGACCACCTGGGTAACCACCGCCACCACCGGCTCGGACCCCCGGCGGACCCGCACCATGGAACCCCCGGCGCGCCCGCTCCTGCTCATCCCCACCCGCCATCGGCGGCATGAACGGCACCGCCGCCGCAGCGGCAGCACCCACACCCTGACCCTGACCGCCGTGGCCTGGGTAACCCCCACCCCCATGACCCTGACCACCAGCCTGGGGCGACCCAGCGGGCGGCCCGACCTGACCACCATCGACCGACCCCGCACCTTGCAACCCCGCCGCAGCAGGAGGCTGATACTGGGCACCGCCACCCGGCGCCTCACCGCCACCATGAGGGAAACCGGACCCACCACTGGGCAGACCAGCGCCGGGCGTCGGCCCCCCAAGCGGCGACGGCTCCGGAGGCCGCAACGTCGGGTCAACCGGCTGCGGATAGGACGGCACCGCCACCCGATTGTCATTGATCGGCGCCGAGTACACCCTGTTCATAATGTGCACGGCTTCCCTCCGCGCCTCCTCCTGCGCCTGATCCTGCGCAATCGCATCCACGAAAGCAGCACCGAGACCACCCACAGCGAAGGTGGTCAACGACTGACGCATGTCGTGGTGCACCGCAGGCGGCACAGTCGCCTTCGCCTGTCCAGCCGCGTAGCCGGAGTCATCCATCAACCGGGTGGTCTGTTCGGCGGCTTGGGCCTGACTGGCCGACCACTGTTTGATCGGCTCGAGGCTGGCGATCGCCGCATCGGCCGACCCACCGCGCCACCCACTGGACACGATCGTGTTCAGGTCACTGGCGAGCCTGATGATCATGTCGGTCGCCCTCGCGCCTTGATCACGCCACAAACCCGCAACTTCGTTGATCTCACCCGGCTCGACCGAGGTATCCAGCATGGAGCGGATCTCCTCATGCCCCCACGCCGCCCAGTTGCTCGATGCGTGGTCGTTGCCGCTCGGCTCGCCGATGTCGAACACCCCGGCCACTTCCCGAGCGCCGCGGGCGATCCCACTGGCGACGTCACCCACGATGTCCCATGGTCCGGCCATGTCAACTCCCCGCTTTCGGTAGTCGTGGTTCGATCAGCCGGGCGATCCGCATCGCCTCGGCGCAGGCGTCGATCGGCGGAGCCAAGGTTGACGACGGCGCTACCGCCACCGTCAGCGAGACCGAGCCGCCATCGATCAGCTGCGCGCAATCCGTGCCGTCGCCCTCCACCCCGAGGTGCACTCCAGCCCGGCCATTCACCGTGTTCTCGTCGAAAAAGACGAACGCCGGATCACCCTGACGGGAGACGTACTCCGCGATGGTGTCCTCGTCGCGTTCCAGGACCAGCGTGAAGGGCCTACCCACCCACTGGCAGCCGATCACGCCGAGCTCGTCAACCTGCTGGCGGGTATCT
The DNA here is from genome assembly GCA_052390495.1 of Pseudonocardiales bacterium. GTDB lineage: Bacteria > Actinomycetota > Actinomycetes > Mycobacteriales > Pseudonocardiaceae. The sequence continues at coordinate 1,103 of JBQTGW010000232.1, read as the reverse complement.
AGTTTGATACCCAGCTCGCTCAGCTCCACATCACTCAGAATGGTGCACATATCGACCCCGCTCGCATCGGCCACCGCAGGCGGCGCCGATGATCCCAACACCTGCCAGCTACACCCACCCGCCAGCAGCCCGGCCGCAACCACCACAGCTGCACCGAGTTTCATTCCGGTCGACCCCGGAACAGCTGCCCACCCGCCGCGTCAGCTTCGGCGGCCGTTCGACCAGCCGCCCGGTAGGTCGCCGCCATGTTCTCGATCACCCGCTGCGCATTCTTCATCATCGCCAGGTACTCCCGGCCGGCTTGAGCGAACCGATCCGCAGCCGCGTTGCCGTCCTCGTTATCCCCGAACCTGCACCTCCGGGCGAGCCGACGCGCGTCGTTCAACCACTGGTTGATCTCCTCGACCGTCTGGTCACAGCGGTCGGCCGCAGCCTCAGCGACACCGGCCTCCATCCACAACTCACCGGCGGCCACCGCAGCCTGCAAATCAGTCTGCTGCCCAGCGATACCCACCAGCTGAGCACCGGCCTGCTCGAAACCGCTCGCCATCGCGCCCTCCTTAAGTCACCCGGGGTGACCGTACTATGACGCGCACCACCGGTCAGCGGTTCCATAAAACCGCCACCGCCGGAGCCGGGTGCCTGCCATGATCGAGCGCACCCGGGCTGGAGGAGGCGGAAAATGGGCATTGAAGCGGACATCGGGGGCGTGCGGGGCGCAGGTGAGGATGCCTGCGCGCTAGCCGGGCGGCTGCGTGCGGCGCGCTCGACATGGGATCGGGCCACCCGCGACGCGCACACCGCATGCGGCCTGCCGGTGGCCGGTGCGGCGCTGCGCACGCTGCAAGACGCCTGGTTCACCGAGATCGGTGCGCACGCCACCGTGCTGGAGCAGCTGTGCCAGGCGCTCCGCGACTCCGCGACCATCTACCAACACACCGACCAGAACGCGGCCCAGGGATTCAGCGCCGAGGGATTCAGCGCGGGGGCCGACGATGGCCAGTGACGACTACGGGCAGCTGACCACAATCCTGCAACGACTCGGCGAGCTGGGGTCACTACTCAACCCCCGCACCCTCGTATCCACCGTAACCGAACTGATC
>JBQTGW010000231.1:0-5838 GCA_052390495.1 Pseudonocardiales bacterium | reverse complement strand
GGAACGGCGACGGTCGAGGGTGGCATGCTGATCCTTCGCCCCACCACGGCCACCACAACGAGACGTCATCCCGAAGATCCGGATGGGGACTACACCGATCGGCCGGAGCCGCTCACACCACAGCGTTACAGCTGGCGCATCGACCGTGACGTTCTCCTGCTCGTCGATAATACCGGCCTTGAGCTGACATTCGATCGACAGCCGTGATGAGTCGAAAGCTGACCGGCTGGAGCCGACCCAGGAACCCGGGCGGTCACCGCCCACTGAGCATCCGGTCGTGGATCCAGATCGCCGCGATCACTGTTATCGCGCTGGCAGTGCTCATCGCTACCTGGCAGTTCAGCGAGGCCGGCGGTTTATGGCAGGATTCCGTCCGCGAGGACGTTCAGCGGTCGGCAGCGTTGCAGGAGGATGTTCGCTACGTCTACGCAGACGAGGCAGCGCTCGGCTTCCGCGTTGCCGCCGCGGAAGCACGAGCGAACGGCCTCCGCGAGCTGAAGAACACCGGTCGGCCGGCCGCATCCGAGTACACCATCGCCGCCCAAACCGCCTTCGCATTTGGCCAGGCCGCGCCGCCGGACAGCCTCATCGGCGGCGTCAACTACGCCCGCGGCGACCTCGGCTACGACGTGGCCCAGCGGCTGGCGGACGTCCGCGCGCGTCACCCCGAACTTCGCGACCTGAGCCCTGACGCGACACAAGCCCTCGCCCACCGGCATGCAGCCCACGGCACCATTGCCGCCTGCACCGGAATCGTCGCCGCCGTCATCGCCGCCGTCACTGCATGCGCCCGCGCACCGGTCCCTCGGTGGCGGCGAGCCGACTACTCTCTGTCAGCCGCCAGCCCCGATGTCGGCCTCATCCCGCAGCCGAGCCTGGCGGTGCGCGGTCTTCGTTACGCCACGACGCTCCAACTCGCTGTCTGGGCGTTGCTCGCGATCCTGCCGCTGGCCCAGTTGCTGCTGGCCGGGCAAGAACAGCGGGCCCAAGCAGATGCGGCACGGCAAGCAGTTCGCGTCACCACCAGCATCGCCGCCAGTGGGCAGCGAACTGCTTTCCTCATCGATAGCGTCCAGGCCGCGCAGACGGCAGACCTCGGCGCCGACGCCCGCGAACTCGCCGCACTCGATGCACCCGACCCCACCGACGCTGCCCAGGAACGAGCCGTGGCAGCCGCGGAACGCGGCATCGCCTCCCGTTTGCGGCGGATAGCCGAGGCGATGGGACGGGCCCCGACCGAGGCCGACGGTGTCGACCACACCACCGTGGCCACCCTCGACTCGCAGCCGGAGGACTGGCCCGCGTTGCTGCAAAACCAGAACCAGCAAGTCGACCTTGCCGAACGCGCTAGCAGCCAAGGGCTACGAGTCGCGGCCAGCACCGCCGCAGCCGTGATCGCGGCAACTCTGGCGGCAGCGGCCGTAACCGAATCCGCCACACGCCGCCGCTCTCGGCTGCCTTGGGCACTCGCCTTCATCACCATCGCCACCATCGGAGCTTTGTTGTGAACTGAACTTAACCCGCAACATGGACAACGCTCTACTCCTCCCCGGTCCGTTGATGTCCCGCTGTCCCCTCCTCCAACGCGCCAAGCGGCAGCTCCATCCCCGTGCCTGGGCGCGGCTGACAAGCTCGCCATTGATGAGGTCAACGGCGATGGGGCGGCAGCGGATTTCGTTCGGGAACAAGCTGTCGGCCGTGAGCAGCGTGCTTACTGCCTCATCGCGGTGACCGGCGAGGCTGTGCCCCCTCACATGTGCCGTGCTCACCACGTCCAGCATCCTCTGTGGGTGCCGCCGCGCAAGCCCAGACCGGTGAGCTTGTGCTGAGCAGGCACACAGATGGGGACGGGACCGACTGGCGGTTCTTCTCGAGCGACAACAATATCGAGGGTGAAGGCGGGGACGAAGCAAGCTCGGTTAGGAATAAATAGCGACCGGGCATGGGTTCTTTACCAACAAGACACATTTCGGGGTCGCCGTTACTGCATCCGGCCAGGTGAGGTTGTGACTAACCTGCACAGAGCGCAGTGGAATTTCGGCGACACGATATCCTCGGTCGAGCGGCTCAACCGCACGACCTGTGAGAATTTTCCCGCCTTCTACGACGGCTGATCAGTTCCTGGTCAGCCCGTTCGATGAACCGAACCTCGAATCGCTCGCTGTGCTCGGTAATCTCCGGTACCGGGAGGTAATCCGGCTACTCGGCGAGGACCCGTCCGCCCCCGCCGGTGACGATGTGCTAATGGCTGAGACGCTCAGAAAACTGGGCCTTCGACGCTGCGGTTTGGCCGGAAGTGGGGTGGCAAGAGGTGTTGCAGCGGATCGCGAACTACTGTGACGTGATGAGCCAGGCGTGGGAGTCGTTCGGCGTCACCGGGCAGAGCGGCGAGGGCGGGCGGTGACCGGGGTGACCAGGGCGATTCTCGTCCAGACGATGGTCGATGCCCGGACGTTGACCGAGCATCTCATCGACCTCGACATCATTGCAGCTGGTGGCTCACGAAGGCGCTTCACAGCGCTGTGCGGTGTTGAGGTGCTGGCCGCGAGCATGGCCACCGAACAAAGTCGCTTCTGTGAGGATTGCATTCGTCGGCAGGTCGATCGATGCTGCTGACCGGCACTGAACTACTCGACTGGATCGCCCTGCGGCGTGCGCACGAGGGAGGCGTTGCGCTGCATGGTCCGGAGTATCTCCACTGGGGCCTGAAGGTGCCGTGCTATTTGCCTGAGGTCGACCGGCTGATCGAGACCGAGTTGGCTGAGCTGCTCGACCCGGATTGCTCCGGGGGGCCGCACCGGGTCGTGCTCACTTCCCGCGGGTACGGCCGCTACCGGGAGCTGACCGCCGAAGCGTAGCGCCTCCCCATACCCCGAGCGGTCATCCGGAGACTGCCCGGAGACTGCTCTGTCGCCCCTGACCGGCCGTTGTCGCCGATCGCGGCCGGTCAGGGGCTCCGGCCGGTCGTCGGTTGAGAGGATCCGCCGCCCGGCTCCCGACGACTGGCCGGTCCCACAGCAGATCACACAAGAACATGACGAGACATGAGGCATAAGGAGGGGAATTACCTGAGGAAGCGTCCCAAGAGCAAGACGCAGCGGGGCCTAGTGACCCGTGCTCATTGTTTATGCCAGCCGCAAGCACCCGCATGCTCGTCATATGCAACTCAAAGTAGACGTCCGTCGTGGGACGATCATCGACACGGATCATGCGACGGGGTTAGTGGCCGTTCGTACGACTCTGCCTCTGGACGAGGTGAGGATCATCAGGATAGAGCCATGCTAGGCGAAAGCCCCAGAAACGCCACAACGGCCCCCTCTCAGCCCAACCGGGCCAGCGGTGCGCCGATGCAGATGTGGATGCCGGGCCCGAAGGCCGGGGCCGCCGACCGCACCGGCACGATGGCGCACGTGACCTGCGGGCTGGTGCTCCAGTGACCGGCCCGCGCCCCAACGAAGGAGATTGCATGATGGACTACAAGCTCGAGCTTGTCCTGGTGCCAGTGACCGACGTGGACCGGGCGAAGGCGTTCTACACCGAGCAAGCCGGCTTCGCACTGGACGTCGACCACCGCGCCAGCGACGAGTTCCGCATTGTGCAGCTGACGCCGCCCGGCTCGGCGTGCTCGATCTCCCTGGGCGTCGGGATCACCGACGCCGCGCCCGGCTCCATCCGCGGTCTGCACCTGGTCGTCACGGACATCGCAGCCGCGCACGCCGAGCTGGTCGGACGAGGGGTGGGCGTCAGCGAGATCCGGCACATGACGTCGGACGGGTGGCAGCCCGGACCGGATCCGCAGCACACGGACTACAACTCCTTCGCCGACTTCAGCGATCCCGACGGCAACACGTGGGTGCTGCAGGAACGGGGTCGGATGCAACCCCGATGACCGCCCGACTACCCGTCACGTCGATGGCAACGTTGTCACTCGTACGGGTCGACCGGAACCTCCCTCGGCTGCATGCTCGCGGCGTCGAGCTCGGGGATACCGTCTGGGCCGACACCTCGGAACTCACCCGTCACGGTCAGCCAGGAGTCCCTGGCCGGGGCTGCAGAGCCCGGATCGATCACCCGCAGGACGGCGGCCACCGCGTCGGCCGCGCAGCAGGAGATCTGGAAGCGGGCGAGCCGGAACCCGTCGCCGTCCTCCGGCCGGGCCACGAAGCCGGTGAGCTCGACCGTTCTACCGGCGAAGCTCACCTCGCCCGCGTCAAGCGCGCGCTCGTCGAACTCCCGGATCGTCACCGGATGCGGGCCACCGTCGGGAAGCGGGTCGTAGGTGCGACCGCCGCCCCCGACGAACACGCCCGGTGCGCTGCGGTCGACACCGACCCAGACGCACCCGGGGGGTGAACACCCGTTCCTTGATCGTGGGCTGTCACGCACCTCGCCACGCTGCAAGGGCGCCGACCAGTAACCGGCGGCGTCGTCCACCCAAGTCGGCCGTCCGGGCGCTGTCTACTCGTGGCGTGCCAGTAGAACTGGCACTACTGCCACGCCCGGTGGGGGTGGACGGTCATCGGCCAAGGGTCCTTATTCCTGGAGAAAGCCCTCGTGCAGACAGCCACGCTCGATGGCGTTCCTCTTGAGTGCTTTGGCTGACCGCTCGATCTGCTTCCCCGATTGATGACGGAAGTCGATGTAGGCATGGTGGGTCTGGGACGCCCGCCAGCTGGGAGTCGTCCACGGCGCGACATCCAGCCTCGTCCACCGCGCTGACCGAGATACCCCAAGTGCCGGCTGAGGCGAAGCCCTCGGCGAGGTGGGCCTCGTAGGCGCCTTTCGCCGACATCGCCGCACGGCGCGTTGACAGGCACCCGGCGTCCTTCATCGTGGGGCGAAACGCCTGGCTTGATGGTTGGCCTCGGTCCAGGAACGTCGGATGAACCTGTCGGCGGAGAATTTCCACCCCTTCGGTCAGGACGAATTCGTCCTCGCCTAGCTCAGGGAAGGGCCGTTCCGGGCCCATTGGCTAGCCTCCCACCAGCAGGACTCGCACGTCCTTGAACTCATCGAAGGACAGGCGGCGTTCAGTCTCACTGCCGGTGTCCAGATCGATTTCGTGGTACAACACAGCTCGATCCGGCCAGAAGTCGAGACTGAACTCAGTTGAGTAGCGCTGCCACTCCAGGCGCACGCCACCTTCTACAGTCGGGTAAATACGCACCTCGGTAAGAACTCTATCGTGAAGATCCCTCAGAAGGCGTCGCACGTAGGTGATGACGTCCTCTGAGATCGGTTCCCCCTCGCCGTCCAGCCAGCCCATGGATAGGCCACGAAGCTCAGACAGGCGCTCAAAAACATGCATCGAGATTGTGCTGACCTGCGATAGCGAATCACTAATCTCGAAAAATGAGGGTGCCACTTCATCAGGGTCATCTTCAGGAACAAGGATTCCTGAAACAAACGGCACCGATACAGGCTGATCATCAGGACCGAACGACACAATGCCTTCGACTGTAACGACTTCGCCGCTGTCGCCTGGAGGGGTCAGCTTAGAAACAACAGCCTCAAACAAATCCCATTCGAATGAGCATGGTATAAGCCGCGATCCCACCCGTAACAAGAAGCTCGATCTTTCCGCGTTTATTTCAGTGATCGTGCCGTCGATAGAAGATTCCTGGAGATAACCTTTCGCCTTCGAAGTCATCAGAATACGACGTACGGCAGCCGAGTACCGCGCTGACCTCGCCGAGGAATGCGTTTTAATTTGGGTGCAGCGCTTCTGAGGGGACTGAATTGTTAGTCACGGGTGGTTGACAGGGTGTGATGGCAAGCGGGGTGGGTTCCTTCTGTCTACGTTCTTGGGTGTCTGACCAGAACAGAAAAGAAGGAGCC
>JBQTGW010000230.1:0-16526 GCA_052390495.1 Pseudonocardiales bacterium | reverse complement strand
TCTGGCCACTCCCCGTCGGCCGAGAGACGTCAGTCAGCGAAGAGCAGAGCGACGGGGTAGCGGGATAGCAGGTCGGCCAGTGAACTGCGGCCGGACGCGGATGCGCCGGTCAGCGCGTCGGTCCAGGTGCCCTCGGGCAGCGTCAAGGTGGTGTCGGCCCAGCCGCCGAGGGCCGCCAGGCCGACGGGGAGTCGGGTGGCGATCGCGATGACGCCGTTGCGGGCGAATGCGACGGCATGCTCCGCGGCCGCGCCGTCGGCGCGCAGTGGGGTGTAGCAGGTGAAGCGCTCGGGGTGGTCGCGGCGGGCGCGCAGGACGCGGGAGACCACGAGCTGTTTGGCTGCGCCGGAGTCGTCCAGATCGGGCAGCCAGCCGTGGTCGATTCGGCGCAGGAGCTCGGCGCGGGTGGTGAAGTCCACCGGGCGGCGGTTGTCCGGGTCCACCAGGGAGAGGTCCCACAGCTCATTGCCTTGGTAGACGTCCGGGACGCCGGGCATCGTCAGCTGCAGCAGGGTTGCGGACAGGGAGTTCGATCGGCCGGGCGGGGTGATTCGCGCCGCCAGCTGAGCCACGGCGGAGCACAGTGCAGGGTCGTCCAGGGCGGCGTCGGCGACGGCGAGCATGGCGGTTTCGAACCCGCAGTCCGGGTCGTCCCAGCTGGTCCGGGTCCGGGCCTCGCGCATCGCCTTCACCAGGTAGGCGTGCAGCCGGTCGGCGGGCAGCGGCCACGCCCCGACCAGGGTCTGCCAGAGCAGGTGCCCCAGCGCTGGGTCGGGCACGGTGGCACCAGCGGCTTCGGCCAGTTCGGTGAAACTCCGGACGGCGTTCGTCCACACATCCGGCAGCTCGGCGAGCACAGCCAGGCGGGCCCGCACGTCGGCGGAACGCTTGGTGTCGTGGGTGGACAGCGTGGTCATTCCACGCGGGGCGAGCTCCTCGCGGTGTGCGGCGGCGGCGTGGAAGGCGTCGACGCCGAGCCCGAAGCGGGCCGGGTCTCCGCCTACCTCGTTGAGCGCGAGGAACCGGGTCCAGCGGTAGTAGGCGGTGTCCTCCACGCTCTTGGCCATCACCGCACCGGAGCTCTGCTGGAACCGGATGGCGAGTGGGTCAGCCGGATCCCGCAGCCGGGACGCCAGCCGCGCCAGCACCGCCTCCAGGTCGGGACGCCGGGCGCGCGCTTCGGCCAGCGCCTGGTCCAGGTGCTCGACCCCGTCGGGCAGATAGGTGCGGTAGACCGGGAAACAGGCCAGCAGTTCGGCCAGCCCGTCGGTCGCGCCGGGCACGTCGGGGGCCAGTGCGGCGAGGCGGCGCAGTTCGCAGCCGAGCATGCCGGTGGCCACGTCGAGTTTGCAGTCGTGCACCAGGGTGGCCCAGTCGGTGCGGACCCCGGTCAGCTCGATGTCCAGTGCGGTGAACGCGGCCTGCCCGGCGGGATCGACGAGTACCCCGTCGACCTCGGCGAGCGCGTCATAACCGGTGGTGCCCTCGACCGGCCACGAGCCGGGCAGCTCCTCCCCAGGTTCGAGGATCTTCTCCACCACGATCCACGCCTCGGGAGCGTGCTCGCGCAGCTGGTTCAGGTAGCCAGCGGGGTCGGTGAGGCCGTCCGGGTGATCTACCCGCAAGCCGTCGATGTCGCCGTCGGTGACCCAGCGCAGTACCTCGCCATGGGTCGCGGCGAACACCTCCGGGTCCTCCACCCGCACCGCGGCCAGATCACTGACCGCGAAGAACCGCCGATAGCTCAGATCCGCCCGCCAGGAGACCAGCCGGTAGTGCTGTGCGTCGTGGATCTGCTCAGGGGTGCCTGCCGTGGTGGTCCCGGGCGCTATCGGGAAGGCGCGGTCGTGATAACGCAGCTGCTCACCATCCACCCGCAGGTCGGCCAGCGCGTCAGGGGAGTCGGCGAGCACGGGCAGGCGCAGTGGCCAGCCGGTGATGTCGAACCAGCGCGCGAAGCGCGACGACGGTCCGTGTGTCAGCAGATCCCACCAGGCTGGATTCGCGCTGGCTACGGCCACGCCGAGGTGGTTGGGCACGATATCGGCCACCAGAGCGAGCCCGTGCTCGCGCACCGCGGCCATCAGTGCCCGTCTGCCCGGTTCGCCGCCGAGCACGTCGGATACCCGACCAGGGTCGGCCACGTCGTAGCCATGGGTGGAGCCCGGCGTCGCCGCCAGCAGTGGCGAGGCATATACCGCGCCCGCGCCCAGTGCGGCCAGGTAGGGCACCAGTGCCTCGGCATCGGCGAAGGTGAGACCTGGCCCGAGCTGGAGCCGGTAGGTCGAGGGTGGCCAGGGCGCAGCCAGGATATGTTCTGTGGCCACTACGCGGTCCGCTCCAGGACCATCAGCGAGCGCGCAGTAACAGTGATGCTGTCCGTCCCGACGGCGGTGCCCGGCGGCGTGGACATTGCGGTGTCCAGCACGACGGTCCACTCCTGGCCGTAATCGATGCCAGGAAGCTGTACCTCGACGTCCTCGTGGTGGGCGTTGAAGCAGAGCAGGAAGGAGCTGTCGGTGACCCGCTGACCGCGGCTGTCCACGTCGAGAAGGCCCTCCCCGTTGAGGAACACGGTGAGGCATCGGCCGCATTCCTCTTCCCAGTCCTGCTCGGTCATCTCCTCGCCGGATGGGCTGAACCACGCGATATCGCGCAGCTCGGCGCCACGCCGGATCGGCCTTCCGGCGAAGAACCGGCGGCGCCGGAAGACCGGATGGTTACGGCGCAGTGTGGCGACCGCGGCGGTGAACTGGACCAGGTCCTCGTCGACCTTCTCCCAGTCCACCCAGGACAGCTCGTTGTCCTGGCAGTAGACGTTGTTGTTGCCCTGCTGGGTGCGGCCGAGTTCGTCGCCGTGCAGCAGCATCGGCGTTCCTTGCGACAGGAACAGGGTGGCCAGCATGTTGCGCTGCTGGCGGGCTCGCAGGGCCAGCACGCCGGGATCGTCGGTCGGTCCCTCCACCCCACAGTTCCAGGACCGGTTGTCGTCGGCGCCGTCCTGGCCGTCCTCGCCGTTGGCCTCGTTGTGCTTGTCGTTGTAGGAGACCAGGTCGGCGAGGGTGAACCCGTCATGTGCCGTGATGAAGTTGATCGACGCGTGGGGCCTGCGGCCGTCGTGCTGGTAGAGGTCGGAGGAGCCGGTGAGACGGGAGGCGAACTCGCCCAGAGTGTTCGGTTCACCGCGCCAGAAATCCCGCACCGTGTCGCGGTACTTGCCGTTCCACTCCGTCCACAAGGTGGGGAAGTTGCCCACCTGGTAGCCACCCGGCCCGACATCCCACGGTTCGGCGATCAGCTTTACCTGGCTGATCACCGGGTCCTGCTGCACCAGGTCGAAGAACGTGGACAGCCGGTCCACGTCGTAGAACTCTCTGGCCAACGTGGAGGCGAGGTCGAATCGGAACCCGTCGACGTGCATCTCGGTGACCCAGTACCGCAACGAATCCATGATCAACTGGAGGGTGTGCGGACTGCGTACGTTGAGCGAGTTGCCGGTGCCGGTGTAGTCCATGTAGTAGCGCTGGTCGTCCTCGACCAGGCGGTAGTAGGCGCAGTTGTCGACACCGCGCATCGACAGGGTCGGTCCCATGTGGTTGCCCTCGGCGGTGTGGTTGTACACCACGTCGAGGATCACCTCGATGCCCGCAGCGTGCAGCGCCCGGACCATCGCCTTGAACTGGGCGGCGATGTCCTGCACCTGCACCCCGGCGGTACTCGTGGCGACATAGCTGTTGTGCGCGGCGAGGAAGGCAATGGTGTTGTAACCCCAGTAGTTGCTCAAATCCTGTTCGGCGAGATGATGGTCGGTGATGAACTGGTGCACCGGCATCAACTCCACCGCCGTGATACCCAGCGAAAGCAGATAGTCGATCATCACTGGATGCGCGAGGCCGGAGTAGGTTCCACGCATCTCCTGGGGGATGTCCGGATGCTGGATGGTCAATCCCCGCACGTGTGCTTCGTAAATCACCGTCTCGTTGTAGGGGATGCGCGGGTGCCGGTCTTCGGCCCAGTCGAAGAACGGGTTGATAACCACCGACTTGGGCACGTATGGAGCGGAATCATCGTCATTGCGCCGGTTCGGGTTGGCGAAGCGATAGCCGAACACCGCTTCGTCCCAGTCCACCGCTTCCCGGAACGCACCACCGGACCCAGCGTTGGCCACAGCTTTGGCATAGGGATCGATGAGCAGCTTGGCCGGGTTGCATCGCTGCCCCTCGGCGGGCTCGTGCGGGCCGTACACCCGGTACCCGTAGAGCTGGCCGGGCCCCACTCCGGGCAGATAACCATGCCAGACGAACCCGTCGACCTCGGGTAGCCGGATCCGTACCTCGGTCGCGTCCGGTTTCTCAGAGTCGAACAGGCATAGCTCCACCTTGTCCGCAACCTCCGAGAAGATCGCGAAGTTGGTGCCTGCGCCGTCGTAGGTGGCGCCGAGCGGGTAGGCGGTGCCCGGCCACGGCTTAGGGATGGTCATGACGTCAATTCTTTCACTGTGCCGCGTACCTGACGCGCGCTGGCGCCGCCCCTGATCAACGCCCGGCATCGGTTGAGTAGCCGGGGGGAGTGGAAGGCCAGCGCCGCGACCAGCGTGCCGTCGGAGGAGAAGTAGCCAGCCACCGTGCCCTTGATCACTCCTGGATCATGGAGCATCTCGACGGAGGTTGCTCGGTCGGGCCGCCCCACCAGCTGCAACTTGAGCCCGTACTGGTCGGACCAGAAGTACGGGATCGCGTCGGCAGGCCCGGTGATCTCCGTGCCGGTGATCCGTTGGGCGACGACCATGGCCTGCTCGGTGGCCGAGGTCCAGTGCTCGATGCGCGGGGAGTCCCCGAATATGGGGTGGGGCCATGCGGCGACATCGCCGACGGCGTAGACGTTGCCGGTGCCCACCACCACGCCGGTGGCGTCACAGGCCAGCCCATTGGCCGCGGGTACCCCCAGCCCGCTCAGCCACTCGCTCTCCACCACGGTCCCCACCCCGACCACGCCGCAGTCGGCCCGCGCGATGCTCCCGTCGCTCAGCCTGGCAGCGACCCCGCTTGCGCTGGTGTCGAACTCAGTCAGCAGCACCCCGGTACGCACTGTCACGCCGTTGTCGGTCTGCAGCCGGGCGCACAGCTCGCCCATCTGCTCGCCGAGGATTCGCGCGAACGGCACTGGTAGCGCCTCGAGCACCGTCACCTCGAGGCCAGCGGCGCGTGCCGTGGCGGCTACCTCGGCACCGATGAAACCGGCTCCGACCACCAGCAGCGAGCGGGCCCGGGACATCGAGTCGCGCAGCGCCCGGCAGTCCTCCAGAGTGCGCAGCACGTGCCACCGCGGGTGGTCGGGCTGGCCGGGCAGCCGCCGGGGCCGCACACCGGTCGCCACCACCAGTGCGTCGTAGCTCAGCTGGGTACCGTCGGCGAGTTGCACCGCCGCGGTGTCGACGCCGACCGCGGCGGTGCCCAGGTGCAGCGAAACGTCCAGGTCGGACAGCTCGCCACGGCGCAGCATCGTGCGCTCCTCAGGCCACCGCCCGGAGAGGACCTCCTTGGACAACGGCGGCCGGTCGTAGGGCTGGTGCGGTTCATCACCGACGAAGCTGACCTGGCCTGCGAACCCCGCCGCGCGCAACGACTCCACAGTGCGCAGGCCGCCTAGCCCAGCGCCGATGACCACGACGTGTTCGGGGCTGCTCATCCGACTCCTCATGTTGATGTTGGCTTCACCGCAGCTCCTGCCGCAGCCGGGCCAGTGTGCGGGAGAGCAGGCGGGAGACGTGCATCTGGGACAGCCCCACCTGCTGCGCGATCTGGCTCTGCGTCATGCCCGCGAAGAAGCGCAACTTGAGGATGGTTCGCTCGCGTTCAGGCAGCCGCTCCAGCAGCGGGGCCAACGTCGTGCGGAACTCCACCCGGTCGAGCTCGGCGTCGGCCGCCCCGACCACCTCCTCCAGCGCCGCGCCGGTGCCCTGGGCGTCGAGCAGGCTGTCCAGCGAGCTGCTGCGATACGCTCCCGCCACCTCCAGGCCTTCCAGCACCTGCTCTCTCGGGAGGTTGAGGTGCTCGGCAAGTTCACTGGCCGTCGGTGCCCTGCCGTGGGCTTGAGACAACTCCGACATCGCTGATCCGAGCGTGACGTGTAGATCCTTCAGCCTGCGGGGAACACGCAAGGCCCAAGCGTGGTCCCGGAAGTGCCTGCGCACCTCGCCGGTGATGGTGGGGATCGCGAAGGACAGGAAGTCGCTGCCACGGCTGGGGTCGAAGCGGTCCACCGCGTGGATCAGCCCGACGGTCGCTACCTGCTCGAGGTCGTCCTGAGGCTCGCCGCGGTGGCTGAACCGGCGGGCGATGTTGCGCGCCAGCGGCAGGTGTTCGGAGACCAGCCGCTCGCGCAGCTGGGTCCGTCGCGGTTCGCCGGGCTTTAGGTCGGCCAGCTCGATGAACAGCCGCGCGAGGTGTTGATACTGGGCACCTTCGGGTGCGGTCCCCGTATCCTCAGCGGACCTCAAGGACACTCCGTGGGCGCCTGGTCCCACCGTCGCTTGCACAGCGAGATTCCCAACGTCGGTAGCTCGGCATCGGGCTCGCCGATCACGAGCACCTCATCGACCAGTGTGGTGAGTACCCGCCAGCCGAAGGAATCCTGCTGCAGGGTCGCCCCCGGCCGTACGTGCACCGACGAAATCACCTTAAGCTGCGCGGGGTCCAGGGAGAAGACGCATGTCAGCACTGCACCTGGGGCTGCCACGGCGACCAGCTCCGAGGCGGCTTCGTCGACGGCCAGCCGCAGGTCGGCCACGGTGTCGAGATCGAAGTCGGCGCGGGCTGCGAGGTCGGCTGCCACGACGCGCAGCGTCGGCAGGTCGGCCGGGTTGGCTTGGACCTGCACCATCACGTTCCGTTGGTCACGGCGCTCAGCGTCTCCGTCCGGGTCGCCGTTCGGTCCATCAGGTCCCACCAATGCCACGACGCCTCCGCTTCAACTCCGGATCCAACCGACGCGATCCTTCCGTGTACAGCCGCAGAATGCATACCCAACGGGGTCTTGGGGTACGCAGAAGTTGCGCTCCGGCGTCACTCGGGGTTGCCTTTTGGGTACCACTCGAACGCGAACAGCGCGAACAGCGCGAACAGGAGGGCATCAAGTGGCACGGCGGCCGTGGCTCACCTTCGGGGCTACCACCAACCCCGCTGCGCTGCGGCTCGAAGTCTGCGGCCGCCCCGACCAGCTCCGCGCGCTGCGCTATGCGCTGCGCTCCTGGTTGCTGAGCATCGGTGCTAACGCGGATGACCTGGTAGCGATGCAGATCGCGGCCGGGGAAGCGGCCTCCAACGCCGTGGAGCACGCCTACCAGGGCATCGAACCAGGGCCGGTCTGGCTGGCTGGCGACATGGAGCCGCGACACGTGGTTCGGGTCGAGATCGGTGACCGCGGTCGCTGGCGTCCACAGCGCGACCTCAACAGCGGCCGTGGTCGTGGTCTGCTGCTGATGCGGGAGTGCGTTGACGAGGTGACTCTCGCGCGATCGCCGAGGGGCACCACTGTCGTGCTGCGGCTTCAACTGGGCCTCAGGCGCGAATAGCCCAGCAGGCCCCGACCTGCTGGGAACGCCCGGCCTGAGAGGGGAGCGCGTCAGCTCGCGAGCGGCTGGCGCTGCCCGGTCCACAAGTCGCGGCGTTCTTCTTCGGTCAATCCGCCCCAGATCCCGTACGGCTCCCGGGCGGCCAGCGCGTGGCGTCGACACTTTTCCAGTACTGGGCAGCGCAGACAGATGGCCTTGGCCCGGTCGGCGCGCCGGGCTCGCGCTGAACCCCGTTCGCCATCAGGGTGGAAGAAGACGCTGCTGTTCAAACCCTGACAGGCTCCCTGCAGCTGCCATTCCCACTCGTGCGCTATCGGCTTGGGAAGTCGTCGGGTGTCAGTCATCTCCTGCTCCGTCCTCGCTGGTCAGACCCCAGTCAGGGCGATTAGCCCCCAAATACCCTGCGCCCCCCCACCCCAAACCTCCCACCCATCCCACTCGCGCCGTGTGTCCGCCCCCAGTGCCCGGTGTGTCTGCCCCCGGTGCCCGGTGTGTCTGCCCGTGGTGCCCGGTGTGTCTGCCCGTGGTGCCCGGTGTGTCTGCCCGTGGTGCCCGGTGTGTCTGCCCGTGGTGCCCGGTGTGTCTGCCCGTGGTGCCCGGTGTGAGCGATGGCACGGTGGGGTGCGGCGCGGGCGGCGATCACCGTCGGGCATACTGACGGGCGAGGCTGGCACCGATTCGGTGCGGCCGAGGTCGAGTGCGAAGCGTCATCACGGCGCATGAGGTTCTCCGCGGTTGGGACTGCGGGTGGCCACGCATCAGCGGCCACCAACCCCTCGACGAGAGGATCACCCTCGCGTGCCTTTGTCCCATGCTGCCCCCAACCGTGCACAGAGTCGGCCCGAGCGCCGTCGCCCGGCTATCTTGGCCAGAACGCCGGTCCCAGCCACCGCCGCTCCCGCGGCTGGATCGCAGCCCAGCTTCGCAGACCTCGGGGTCTGCAAGGAGCTGGGAGCCGTGCTGGCTCAGCGCGGCGTTGCCATGCCGTTCCCCATCCAGACTGCCACGCTTCCCGATGCGCTGGCAGGCCGCGACGTGCTCGGCCGCGGCCGCACCGGTAGCGGCAAGACACTGGCCTTCGCCATCCCGACGGTCAGCGCCCTGGCCCGCTCGGGAGCGCGCCGCACCGCGGGACGTCCGCGGGCACTGGTGCTGGTGCCCACCAGGGAACTGGCCAACCAGGTCGCCGACACCATCGCCGGGCTGGCCGCCGCGCTCGGGCAGCGGATCACCACGGTCTACGGCGGTGTCGGCCAGGACAGGCAGGTCTCCGCGCTCCGCGGGGGGATCGACGTCCTGATCGCCTGCCCCGGCCGGCTGGAGGACCTCCTCGGCCAGGGCCTCGTGCACCTGGACGCGGTCGAGGTCACGGTGCTGGACGAGGCCGACCACATGGCCGACCTCGGCTTCCTGCCTGCCGTACGCCGGTTGCTTGACCGCACCCCGAAACGCTGCCAGCGGCTGCTCTTCTCGGCCACTCTGGACGGTGATGTGGACGTGCTGGTACGCCGGTATCTGTCCAATCCGGTGGTGCACTCGGTCGACCCGCCGGTGGCACCGGTCTCCACGATGGAGCACCACGTCTTCACTGTGGACCACGTCGACAAGCAAGCGGTGGTGCACGAACTGGCCTCCGGCCGGAACCGAAGCCTGCTGTTCACCCGCACCAAGCACGCCGCCAAGAAGCTCGCCAAGCAGCTGAACGCCGCCGGAGTGCCCGCCGTCGAGCTGCACGGGAACCTGTCGCAGAACGCCAGGGAGCGCAACCTCGCGGCGTTCAGCGCGGGTAGCGCGCGGGTGCTGGTGGCCACCGACATCGCCGCGCGAGGCATCCACGTCGACGACATCGCCCTGGTGGTGCACGTGGACCCGCCTGCCGAGCACAAGGCATACCTGCACCGCTCTGGGCGCACCGCCCGCGCCGGTGCCGAGGGGATCGTGGTCACGCTGTCCACTCCGGATCAGTCCGGTGACGTGCGCACGCTGACCCGCCAAGCAGGCATCAAGCCGGTGACCGTGCGGGTGCGCCCCGGCGCCGAGCAGATCACCACGCTCACCGGGCCGCCTGCCGCCCTGGTCGCCCCGCCGCCCGCACCCGCCGCCGCTACGCCGTCCCGCAACCGACGCAGCGCAGGCGTCGAGGCATCGCGCCGTGCAGCGCCGCGTCGCTCCACCGGTGGCTCCGCGCGGAGCGGCTCCAGCGGGGGCGGCTCTACCCGGGGTTCCACCTGGGGCGGTTCCACTCGGGGCGGCTCCAACCAGGGTCATCGTCGATCCATGCGGTCAGCGTCCTGACGAAAACCCGCGCGGTCTGTTCGCGCTACTCCGGGGCAGGACCTGCTGAGGGACCGGCTTTGAGAGCCTCGTCGGGTCGAAATATCAGGCCGAGGTGCGCGAGACGACGGCGCAGTTTGTCGTCGAGTGTGACCAGCGGCTCGCCGAGCCGCTGCGCCAGGGCCACGTACAGCATGTCGTAGATCGGATGGTTGTCGTAGCGGCGGGCTAGCTCCCAGGCTCGCTGGCGGTCGCGTCCTTCGTCGTACAGTTTTATCGGAAGCGACGCGGCCAAGCTGGCTGCGCTATCGGCTGACTGGCCGTCCCACCGCTGCCTGCGCACACCGGTGAGCAGCGCGTTCATCACCTCCAGTGGGAGCAGCGCCGGGGCGTGCAGCTTCTCACCGGTCTGCGTCCAGTAGTCGAAGAGCTGGTGGGTGGCCGCCGCGATGTCCGCATCGGGGGCGATGAACTCGACGACGACGGACGCGTCAACGATCGCCACGGCCCGACCGCTGCGCTCGGTCCTCAATGACCAGCTGCCCAGCGTCCCCCCGGGGTGTGACATCGTTGCCTGCGCGCCACGCCTTCACCTCGGCCACCCACTCGCCAAGGCTGACCTCGGTCTGGTCGGGCTCGCGGGGTGCAGGCACACCGGCGGCGATCGCGTCCAGGTCGCTTTCCCACACCTGGTAGCTCTGGCCGACTTTGCGGGCAGGTAACTTGCCTGTCCAGATCCACCGGCGGACTGTCTCCTCCGCCCGGTGAACCCGCTGCGCAGCTTCCCGTACGCTGAGTCCCCGCCCGTGAGCTGTAGTAGACATAGCAGCAACTTACTACAACACGAGCCGCCATATGTCGTAGGACAGCATCCGAGCCGCTCCGGCCCACCTGGACTTGCAGTCAGGCGTCGTCCGGCCCGGGCTGGCCTTTCCTGGTGCCGCGCATGGCTGGGAAGAGGACGACTTCCCGGAGGGTGGACGCGTCGGTGAGCAGGGCGACGAACCGGTCGATCCCGAGGCCGAGGCCGGACATCGGGGGCATTCCGTACTCCATTGCCTCGATGAAGTCCTCTTCCATCATCATCGCTTCATCGTCGCCTGCCTCGCGTAGCTCGGCTTGCTCCTCCAGTCGGAGCCGCTGCTCGACCGGATCGACCAGTTCGGAGTACGCCTTGACGATCTCCCAGCCGTTCACGACGATTTGGAACATGTCGAGCCTGGTCGGGTCCTCGTCGCTGCGCCGGGCGAGCGGGACCAGCTCGGCTGGATGATGCACCAGGAAACACGGCTGGACGAGTCCGGGCCGGACCGTCTTCTTGTACAGCAGATCGACGAGTCCCGCGTAAGACGCTGCCTCCTCCACGTCCAGACCGAGCGCGGCGACCCGCTCCCGCAGGGTCGGCAGGTCGCGGACGACGGTGAGGTCTATACCGGTTCGCCGGGCGACTTCGCTCCGGTAGTCCAGCTCCGGCCAGTCGGTGCCGAAGTCCAGCTTCACGCCGTCATAGGTGACGGTACGGGTGCCGAGGACCTCGTCGAGCACCGCGAGAATCAGCTCGCGGACGAAGGTCATGTTGTCGCGGTAGTCCCAGTAGGCCGCGTACCACTCCAGCATTGTGAACTCCTGAAGGTGGGAGGAGTCCATGCCTTCGTTGCGGAAATTGCGGCCCAACTCATAGACGCGGTCCAGTGAGCCGACGACAATGCGCTTGAGGTACGTTTCCGGTGAGATCCGCAGATAGAAGTCCTCGCCCAGCGCGTTGTGGCGGGTTACGAATGGTCGCGCGGCTGCCCCGGAGGCCACCTCCTGCAGGATCGGTGTCTCGACTTCGAGGAAGTCGTTGTCGCCAAGAACCCGGCGGATAATTTGGATGATCTTCGCTCTGGTCTGGAACCGCTCCCGGGAATCGGCGTTCACCAGCAGGTCGAGGTAGCGGCGACGGTAGCGGGCCTCGACGTTGGAGATGCCCTGCCACTTGTCCGGCAGCGCGCGGACCGTCCGATTCAGCACGGTAAGTTCGGACACCGCTAAGGTCCGTTCGCCCCGGCGGGTGGTGTATGTGCTGCCTGCGACCCCGACGAAGTCGCCGATCTTTACCGCCCTGACCCACTCCTTGAACACGTCCGCGCCCAGTTCGTCCCTGGACAGCGAGATCTGCACGCGACCACTGCGGTCCTGCAAGTGCCCGAAGATCAGCCCGCCCATCCGGCGCCACAGGACGACCCGGCCGGCGAGCCGGACGGCCGTCCCCTCGGGCGCGTCCTCGACGCTGGCGGCGACTGCGTCGGTGCGGTAGTCGGACCGGGGCCCCGACCTCCCGGACTCCTGCGTTGACATCGAACACACCCTCTTGAACCAGACGGCACCTAGGCGGCTACGAGAGCGCATCTCACCAAGCGGGCCAGGTGAACGGACTGCCGTCCATCTGACGGCCGAGCCAGCCTACCGACCCGACCGCTGGCCAGGCCAGTTGGTTCGTCAGTCGTTGAGGATGGTCAGGTCGAGCTGGCGGAGGCGCTCGGGGTCAGCGAGGATGTCGATTTCGACGATCTTCCCGTGCGTGATCGTGAAGCTGAGTGCGACACGCGGCCGTCCGTCCGGAGCCCACACGGCTCCGACGGCCAGGCTTCCTGGACGGCGTCGTCCGCCTCGCTCAGCGAGCCGAGCATCCGGTAGGCCACCGCCCGCAGGTGGGTCCGGCTTGCCTCGAATCGCTGCGCCAGCCAGTCGTGTTCGTCCATCGGTCACATTCCTCCTTCGCGTTCCGTCATAGCAGTGACGAACGAAACCAGGTCGATGTGATCAAGAGGATCGATCTGAAGACCCTGGAGGAGAGCACTCATGAAAGCCTGGATGAGCAACCCCGCGATGATCGTTCCTGACGCCATGCAGGCCCTGCAGGCCCTGGGGACGGCCACGAAACAGGGCGGTGTGCCGTCGGGCACGCTCGAACTCGTCCACCTGCGCGCGAGCCAGATCAACGGCTGCAGCGTCTGCGTCGACATGCATCCACGCATCGCCAAGAAGGCGGGCGAAACCGACGCGCCACTCTTCGCGGTGGCGGCCTGGCGGGATGCGCCCTCCTTCACCGACGCCGAACGCGCCGCCTTGGCGCTCACCGAGGCCGTCACCCGGCTCAGCGACCGGGCCGACCCGGTGCCCGACGAGATCTGGGACCAGGCCGCCCGACACTACGACGAGCCCGCGCTCGCGGCCCGCTGGTAGCGCTTCCGGAATTCCTCCAGGGTGAGGTGTTGCTTTCGCAGCAACTGCTCCAGCCGCGTCCGGGGCGGGTTTGGCCTGCCCACGGCGGCGTGACCCGGTGAGGGTGATCACGCCACAGCAGACCGGCCGTGGCTGGTCCACTGAAGGACAGCACGTGAAAGTACGGGAGGGTGAGCCAGGCATGACACGCCAGCAGACCACGGGCGAAATGCCCGTCATCAGCCCGACTGTGCACCAGGGCACTCGCCACCAGATCCCGGTTGTCTCGTTTCCGCCCACGCCCCGAAATTTCGGAACCAACAAGGGCCGGTCGGAGGAGAAGGGAGCTCGAATCGGCGACCGACCGGGAACTAGGAAGTGCGCGGCGGTAGCCTGCCTGCGCCCGGCACGAGGATCAAGACCGAGTATGGTGCATAACTCTCGGGCGTCGTCAGCATCACGGGCATAAGAGCATGCCAGCCGCACCGCCTGCCAACACTCCTCTGAAGAATTGGGGTAGACGCGGGTCTGCTCGGCACCGTTGGCGTAGTCATCAAACGAGGACATCGACGTGCCACCTGATCGTCAAGAAGTCGCTTCGCCATCATCGCATCCGGGATGTCTGTGTTTTCCGTGCTCATCGGGCAGCATTCCCGTTCTGATGGCTATGGGGCGCAGTTCGGCGTACTTGGCTTGCCCGGTGTGGGTGACACACACCCGCCACCCCAGCGGGTCTGGCTGGCCCAACGTCAGCAGCCCGCTGCTGATCAATTCATCGAACGTGGGAACAAGGAACTCCACAACCGGCCGCCCGGCATTGACATAGTCACTGTTCTGTATCATCACCGAACCCTCGTGGACCCGGTGTAGTGCGAGCCATTCGGTCACCTCAGACATCACCGAGCTACCTCTTCCGCGCAGGACCGGAAATACCTGTTCTCCGGGGTGGTCAGGTTCGCGGCCAGCACGAGCGCCCCACACAGGCAGACATACTGGCCAGCACGGCGCAGACATTCAGTTAGTGTGCGTAGAGCTACTATGCGGTGACTTATCGTGATATTGGTGGGTTCGTGGCCTGTGGTGGTGGCGGGCGACGGTGGCATCCTGTCACGGCGGCCAGGGTTGTCTTGATCGGTTAGGTGGCTGTCTTGGGTCAGGGTGTCGTTGTGCGTCTGGGGGTGGTGATCGCGGTTCGCTGATCCGGTGTCCGGTGTCCGGTGTCCGGGGGCTCTTCGAAGTTAACCGGGATCTGTAGTCACTGGTCACGATTCGTGGTCTCTGACCGTTCCCGCGTATGGCGATGAACGCTCGGTGGGGGTAGCCGGACACCCCAGCCAACCGCTCATCCCATACTCGGACGGAACAGCGCTTCATCGCGGGCACGCATGACTGATCGGCTGGCCCGTTCAGCGGGCTCAGCGGGGTTATCGCCTGCTCGATAACCCCGCTGAGCCCGCTGAATGCGGCGACGCTGGGGCGTTGGGTGGGGGTGGGGGTGTCTGGCCAGCTAGTGTCCATTGGGACGTGCGGGGGCGGTCGGGGATCACGAAGCGTGATAGGTTGACTACAGATCCCGGCTAACTTCGAAGAGCCGGTTCGGGTTCGGGCAGGTGGAGTGGGTTGTGGTAAGCCGGGGTTGATGATTGCTGTTTTGGGAGGGGCTGGGGCAGGGCCATGTCAAGATCGCTCAATGTAGTGAGTTCGTGACGCCACGTGCCGCCTGATTGCCTCGCTCAGCACCGATTCCCCCCGGGCCACCGTCCCGAGCCAACTGGCTGGCCGCGCCACGCCACCCCGAGAGAGGTGAAACCGACCCGGCTGGCGCACGTGAGGACACTGCGTGCGCCGAGTTCGACACCAGAGCTGTCTGGGTGGTCCGGGCAGCTCTGGTGTCGAACTCGGCGACAGCTAGAGCCGGTCATGGTCGGCGCACAGTGGTTGGGAGCCGGGGGAACTGCCATGGGAGGCTCATCGCGGTGTGGGGCGGTTGGTGGGCAGCTGTCCGGATCCGGATCGCGGTCCACGCGGTTACCGGGCCGGGCCGGGAGATCGGGACGAGGGGGCTTGATGTCAAGCCCCCAAAATGACTAGCCGTTTGATGGACTACGAACCAGGATAGGATGTACTCCAGGACATGAGTCTTGCAAAGGTAACCATCCGCACCCTTCCGCTAACACAGCCACCTATTCCAGAAGGTGGAGGCCGCATCCGATCAGCAGCCGGTGAATTAGTTCAGATCGTGAACGGAGAGCAATTCCGCTTCCTTGCGTATATCGAATTCAAGCAAGATGCGCAGGCAGTACGAGGTAACCATTATCATGCGCGAAAGACAGAAATCATGTATATTATTTCCGGGCGGCTTCAGGCGAAGTATATGGACCTGGATAGCGGGGAGTCGATGAAGGTGATCCTTGGGAGTGGAGACCTTGTCACCATTCGACCCAAGTGTGCGCATGCTTATTATCCACTTGAGTACTCTCAAGTTGTTGAGATGTCAGCCACCGTCTACGACCCAACCGATACAATAACGCACAAACTCGACCTGAGCCAGTCTTTAGCGTAAACTGGACGCAAGCAGCCTCTCGGAAGCCGAAAGGATTAGAATGAATAACGACGATCCGCCACCCGATACGACCGTTTTCACAGCCGGGCCAGGTGAACGAATCGAATACGTGATGCAGGGGCAGATTGTCGATCATGAGACATATCTATTGACAAGCAAAGCCAGTTACGATGTCGTATCGACGATTTCCGACACGGCACGGTAAAGCAAGCTGACCGAGTGGACGAGCTGAGTCCAGGTAACAACGTTAAGGTACCACAGGGTGTGATGTATACTATCGTTCCCCGTTCGGGCGCAACACTGTTCGCAATGATCCTCGGTATTCATGCGGCCGAGATCCCTGAGGAGCTTACATGAAAGCTGATCAAATCAAGGTCGACTGGCTCAAGTCGATCGATTATCAACTTTTTCCTGTCGGTAGAGTAACAATCGATGGGGTTTTCCATCGGAATCTTACACCGATAGTCGATGGGCGCGGCGAGGTGACAGAACTGTGGAGCGAGCCTTGGCAAGGCTTCGGGCCACCGATCCATATCTACCAAAGCGGTACAGATTACGGCGTCATCAAATGCTGGCATCTCCATGAAATCCACACGGACCAGTTTGCGATCAGTCGAGGTAAAGTTCAGGTAACCCTGGTCGACGTCCGAGAAGACTCAACTTCGTTCGGCCATGTCAATATCTTCGTGCTGGGTACCCTCAACCCGGGCCTCGTCCGGATTCCACCAGGCCTTCTCCACGGATGGAAGGCGCTCTCAGGTCCCGAAACATTGGTGCTCAACTTCCAATCACACGTCTACGATCCCACTGATGAATACAAGTTTCCATGGGACTGCGTACTCAAAGATGTATGGCAGCCCAAAAACGGCTGACGGTAGGAGAAGCGCCGGGTAAAGGCTGGTCAACGGC
>JBQTGW010000229.1:0-5574 GCA_052390495.1 Pseudonocardiales bacterium | reverse complement strand
GTCTGGGTCTTCCAGGACGGCAACCTCTCCGGCCTGCTCGGCTTCACCGCGACCGGCACACTCGACACCAGCATCCCCATCCTCATGTTCTGCCTAGCCTTCGGCGTCTCCATGGACTACGAAGTCTTCCTGCTTTCCCGGATCAAAGAGGAATACGACCGCACCGGAGACAACGCCGCCGCAGTCGCCATGGGCTTGGCCCGCACCGGCAAGATCGTGACGACAGCGGCGGTGCTGCTCGCGACGGTCCTGGTCATCTTCGCGACCTCGGGCGTCACCCTCATCAAACTCTTCGGAGTCGGACTGGCACTCGCCCTCGTCATGGACGCCACCCTGATCCGAATGTGCCTGGTCCCGGCAGTCATGAAGCTGGCAGGTCAGGCGAACTGGTGGCTTCCTCTCCCGCTGCGCCGGTTCCACCAGAGCTTCAAGATCAGCGAGTTGGAGACCAAGTACACGGTAGAAGCGACCCGAGACTTCACCTCCCACCGGGAGCCGCAGTTGCAGGCGGGGAAGTACGTCGACGTCTGCGATTTCGTGGTCGAGCACCTGAGTAGCCCGGACGCAGTGGCTGTCCTGAACGAGACCGGACACGTTGTTTACTGCACCTACGCCAGCCCCCGCGGGCACGCGCACCTGGGTTACCGTCGCTACCTGCCCAAAAACTGTGCTGGCGAGGACGTGGTGTTCCAGACCAAACCACAGCTGACGGTAGACCTGCTCAACGAACTGGACACCTCCGGTGTCCTACCGCCCTGGGTGGCCAGCGACGAGAAGTACGGCCGCGACACTAAACTTCGGTCTTTCTGCGAAGACCGCGCCGTGGGCTACGTGCTCGGTGTGCCCTCTTCGTTCACCGTCACGCTGAACTCCCACCGTAAGGCGCGCGCTAATCAGGCCCTGAAGCTGGTACAAGCCACGGCGTGGAACCGGGTTTCATGCGGGCCGTGGTCCACAGGAGAGCGAACCTACGCTTGGGCGTGGATCGCCACCACCAGCCCGCAGCACTCGCTGCTCGTGCGCAGAAACCTCACCGACCCCACCGACCGGGCCTATTTCTACTGCTACGTTCCCGAGGGCCGGACGGTCACGCTGGGCACTCTGGTCAGGGTCGCAGGCATGCGCTGGCCGGTGGAAGAGGACTTCCAGGTCGACGTGGAAGAGGACCTCCAGGTCGACAAAGACTTCCAGGTCGAAACAGACCAGTCCGGTCTGGATCACAGCCCGGTTCGGCTCCAGCCCGCCCAGACCCGCCACCTCGTGCTCACCATGGCGGCCCTGGCCATCGGCGCCCTCACCGCCGCCGCGATGCGCGAGGCCACCTACACCAGCAGCATGATCAGATCACGAAGTGCGGCTGCCGTACGAGGCTTGATCATTCGGCGGTGAGGGGGTCGGCCGACTGAGTAGTAGCCCCACGATCGGTATGCGTGCCGAGGTGTCGGCGCATCAGGACGCACCAACAGGGTGATCCGTTCTTCGGAAAGCTCAGCGGTCAGCTCGGCATGCATCCGGCGCGCAACACCTCGTCGCGGGGAGCGGCGCCGCACCGCTAACTCCGCCACGTCCGCAGGCCCCTCGCAGTACGGCGGCTCGGCGTACACCTCGGCATAGCGGTCGCGGATGACGCCGAGTTGCGCCAAGCAGGTGTCCGCACCATGGTGGTCCAGCACGATCCGGTCCAGGCCGAGATGCTCGCTGGCTGTCATGCCGGGACGGGGAGCAGGCAGCAGGCGGCTGCGGCGAAAGTGCGCGCCGGTGGATACTTCTGCTGTCCCAACAAGTCGACAGCGTTGTGCAGCGTGACGATGGTCCGGCCCGAGCCGCGCACCCCGTCCACCCGTTGCACAGCATCACCGAGGACGGCGATGGCCTCATCGAATTGGCCGAGCCGGGTCAGGACCGAGCCCAGGCCGACCGTGTAAAGGGTGTGGTTACGCGGGAAGGCTTCGGCATCGACGCCGGCCAGCGCGGCGCGGGCGGCTGTCTCGGCGGATCGGCCATCCCGGGTGATCAACCCCACCCGGGTTTCGTGGCAGGCGAGATCGGCCGGTCCCCAGAAGTCCAGCCAGAACGGCTCGTCTCCCCCTCGCCCGTGATCGAGCCAACGCCGGGCCTCGGCGACTGAGGAGACAGCCGCTGCGCGATCACCACTCAGGGCGTGCCCGACTGCTTCCCGCGCGGCCAGCAGGGACAGCAGAGTGGGGGTTGCCTGATCCTTCCCGGCAGTCCGCGCCGCCTGGGCGAGCGCGACCACCTCCGGTCCATTGCCTGGCTGCTTGCCGGCCTGCAACGCCATCGTCGCCAGCGCGCTCACCTTATTCCCGGGGGCGTCGGCCAAGTCCGCATGGTGGCAGGTTTCGAGCCATCCCTGCCGTGCCCGCTGCTGCCAACCGGCGTCGTAGGCCAGCCACGCCGCGTGCTCCATCGTCGCGGCCGTGACACTGTGCAGTTCCTCTCCAACCGAGGGCGGGTAACTCCCGCGCGACAGCGCGTCCTGGAGCCGTTGCGCCATTCCGGCGGCCAGTTCGTAGACGGGACCGCCACCGTGGTGAGCGTCCAGCTCGAAGAGGCGGTTCAGCGCCGTCCAGCACTGCTCGACCTGGGCCATATCGATCCGGCCTGCGGTCGCGACACCTCGCGGCAGCAACGCGCTCACGGCCAGGGCTACGGCGCCACCCAGCACGTCACGTCGGTTCACGGGATCCAGCGTACAACGCTGATCCGGAGCGAGCCCGAAGACGGCCGGCGGCACTCCCAGTAGCTGCGCCAGGTCGGCCAGCACGTCGATGTCCCGCGCCGAACGGGTCTTCCCGCACTCAATCCGGGAGATAGTGGACTGCGAGTACCCCGACCGCACCGCAAGGTCCTCCTGGGTCCACCCGAGCGCCTGACGGATCAGCCGCACGACCATCCCGGTGTGGCCAGCAGCCAGAGCAGCGCACCCCTGCGGTGACGCCAGCAGCGCAGCGACCAAGCGCGAATGGTCCATGACACTCCCTCTCTCGCCACTCGAAGTGCACACCGTTCACTCGGCGTGGCTGCACTGTACCGATCCATGCACACTGCCTAACGCCGTATTCAAGTTCTGCATACGGCGCAGCGCCAGCACCCACTGCGAGCAGACACTCACCACGTGCCATCGACGAAGCGCCCCCTGCGCGAACTTATCGTGAGCCCATTCATGGGTATGTATCTCGTGCTGCACCAAGGCTTCCCGAAAGGGATGGCATTGCTCGCGGCCTGGATGGTCCAGGCCCTAATTCGTCGTATCCCGCCTAAGTATAGATGGAATACCCAGGTCCCTCGGGGTGTCATCGGGCTGAGCGGCGAGGGCGTCCGGTGACCAGCGCAGTCTTTGTTCAGTCGATGGTTGATGCCCGGACCTTGACCGAGCACCTCATTGACCTCGACACCATCACCGCTGCCCGATCCCACGGACGATACACCGCACTCTGCGACGTTGAAGTGCTGGCCGCGAGTATGACCACCGAGGAGCGCAGCCACTGCCGGAAGTGCATTCGTCGACAGGTGGACCGATGCACCTGACCGGTATTGATCTCCTGGACTGGATCGGGCTGCGGCGCGTGACCGAAGGCGGTGTGGCACTGTATGAGTCGGGCTATGTCCAGTGGGGTCAGAAGGTGCCGTGCTATCTGCCGGAGGTCTTCGGCAGGTTTGTCGAGACCGAGCTGACCGACCTGCTCGACGTGAACAACGAGGGGCTGCGCCGGATGGTGATGACGCCCCGCGGGCGTGATCGCTACCAGGGTCTACGCGCGAAGCGTGGCCTGCCCATAGACCCCGAGCAGTCATCCGGAGACTGCTCGGTCCACCCCCGCCCGTCCGCTGTTCCCGATTGCGGCCGGGTGGGGGGCCTCAACGACGAGACGATCCGATGGTAGTCCGTTTGCTGTGGTCTCCCGCAGATGAGCGTTCCCATGTCCTGGACGAGACCAGCGCCAGATCCGAGATCGCGGTCACGAGATGTGGACAGGAGCTGTCCGGCATCGTGACCCTCTACTCAGTACCGCCCAGCATGATGATCTGCGAGCAATGCAGTCTGTCCACCGCCGTACCGCCGCCTGAGCATGGAACGCATCCCGAGTCGATGCATCCCTAATGCTCCGGCCGGTCGTCGGTTGAGTGGACCCCCGCCCGACTCCCGGCGACCGGTCGGACCCAGAAAGACCACGCAACAGCGTGACCAGACATGAGGCATGGGGAGGGAATCACATGAGGAAACGTCCCAGGAGCAAAGCGCAGAGAGGTCTGGTGACCGTGCTCATTGTGTATGCCAACCTCAAACACCCACATGCTCGCAACCAAGAACTCAAGGTGGACGTCCGGCGGGGAACGGTTATAGACACGGATCACGCGACAGGATTAGTGGCCGTCCGCACGTGTATGCCATTAGATGAGATAAGGATCGTCAGGATAGTGCCTTGCTAGGCGCAGATCGAGGAAGTCCGCCATGAGCCGATCACCCATGGCGGCGTGCGGCGGGCCGGGGTGAGGGTGCCACTGCGGACCGCTCGCGCCCTGCTGATCATGCTGGTCGCGCTGCTGGTGGGCGAGCTGGTGATCGAGTCGGCGGCGGGGGTTGTGCCCGGGGGTGCGGTGATCGTCGGGGCGCTGGTTACGGTGGTGTCGCTGACCGCGTTCTGGTGGGCGCTGCGCGCCTGGTACGCCTCGGCACCAATGGGTCACGATTGTCGAATCCGTTGATGCTTGATCTGCTGACCTCGCACCGCCCGCACCGAATTACGCTTAGCGTGTATGGGGCGACCGAGGAGAGCTACGACGGCCTGACCCAGCGGCGCGGAGCATACAAAGCCTTTACTCGCGGTTTGGACGCCGCACACGAGGTCGGTCTCCCGCTGGATCTCAGCGTGATCATCACGAAGGATAATGCCCACGAGGTGGATCAAATGCACGCGATAGCCGAGCGCTATGGTGTCACGTCCCGCGACTATGTCAATATGTCGCCGACGATCTACGGCGGTGCTGAGAGCCTGTCATCGCAGTCAGCCGAGCACCTCACCAAGCGCACACCGTTCACCGGCTGCGATGCAGGGCACGCATTCTTCCATGTTGATCCGCATGGCATGGCCAGCATCTGCAAGGTCGGCCGTGACCCGCAGATCTCGCTCCTGGAGGAAGGTGTCGAAGGGCTGAACCGCCTCGGTGGGATCGCCGACGGTCTGCTGCTCCGCCAAGGAGGCTGCACCGGCTGCACGCTGAGCGGTTCCTGCGGCACGTGCATGCCGCTGGTCACCCTGTTCCGCAGGGCCAAGGCACCACTGGCCAACTATTGCCAACACACCGAAGAGAGGAATTACCGATGACACCTGTTCTGGTGGAGCTCACCCCACCCTGCCGCACCGATCGTGAGGAGGAGATCATCATCATTGATGACGTGGATGCGCTGACCGACGCTGCGGTCGTGATGGGTTGCGGAGACGACAACCCGTACCGGTGATGACCGTCCACGGCCCGCGATGGCCCCCGGGGTGCCGGGCCCACCCCGGCCCCCAGCGCAACCAAGTTCCAATGGTTAAGGCCGACACGACA
>JBQTGW010000228.1:0-25464 GCA_052390495.1 Pseudonocardiales bacterium | reverse complement strand
AGGGAACGGGCCAATGGATCAGGTAGAGGTCGAGGTAGTCGAGCTTGAGGTTGGCCAGGCTCTGGTCCAGCGCGGCCAGGGTGGTGTCGTAGCCGAGGTCGGTGTGCCAGACCTTGGTGGTGATGTGAAGCTGCTCACGCGGGATTCCGGAGGCGGCGATCGCGGCGCCGGTACCGGGTTCATTGCGGTAGTAGGCGGCGGTGTCGATGGCCCGGTACCCGGCGTCGAGGGCCGCCGCGACGGCGGTGCCAGCTTCGTCGTCGGGCACCCGGAACACACCGAACCCCAGCCGCGGGATCGTGGTCGCGTCGTTGAGGGTGATGTCGGGGATGGCGGTCTCGGGCATCGGGGCTCTCCCTCCTGTTGAATCGGTCAGTCGGGGATCGGGAAGCGGTAGACCATGCGGACCGTGTCGGCGGCGATGACGGCGAGCATCACCTCGACGGCGCGGCCCTTGCTGTCGTAGACAGTGCGGGTCAGGTCGATGACCGGGGTTCCGCCAGGCAGTTGCAGCGACACGCTCTCGGGGCTGGTGGGCATGCGGGCGCTCCACTCCTCGCTGATCTCGGTGAGTGGATCGCCGGCCTCGTCCAGACGCGCGAAACCGCCGCCCGGACCCGAGTTCTCCTCGGTGAGCAGGGTGCCCACGGCCAGGTCGAGCGGGTAGTAGGAGTCGGCGAGTTGGTGCGGTCGCCCGTCAACGATGGTGGTGCGCCTGCGAACCCACACCGGCGCACCTCCTTCGATCGCGAAGGCCGCCGCGACGGCGGGCGGCGCGGGCACTTCGCCGAGCTCTCGGTAGAGCTGTGTGACCGACAGGCCCTGGCCGCCGGCTTCGGCGTCGTGGATGGCGGTGCCGCCCTGCTTCCAGCGGCCGCGGGCGTAGCGGTCGATGCCGTGGCGTTTGGGTTGGGCGCGTTCGCGGACGAACACCCCTTTGCCCTGCTTAGAGACGATCAGGCCCTGTTGGCGCAGCAGATCGATGGCTTTGCGGGCGACGCCGCTTGAGCACAAGTAGGTCTTGGTGAGCTGCTCGTAGGTAGGCAGCTGGTCGCCAGCAGCGTACTCGCCGATCTCGATGCGGGCACGCAGGTCATCAGCGATCCGGGTCTGGATGGACCGTTCGTCGGTGATCTCACTAGCCACGACCCCACGGTAGCATCTGGACAGTAAACCAGATCATGGGCAGACAACTTTGATAGCAAAGTTGTTGACTGTTTAGTAGGTTAAGTGTATCCTTCCTTCGTGATGAGCGGCATTTCACTCCCGACCGCAGGTCCACCCGCGTCGCGCGTGTGCTAACCCGCCCGCATGGTGCTCTACGGCACGCACATCCCCGAGAACCAGCGCCGGAGATAACCCCGGCTGCCCCCGACGCCGCTGCGGAACCTGGAGAAGAACCGGCACGATGTCGAGGCATCACATGACAACCGCAGCACCGACCCAACCGGACCAGCAGCAACGCCTTGAACCGGCGCGTGACCTTCGGATACGGCGAGCGCGTGGACGGGTGGATCGCCGCGTGGGGCATGGCCTTCGACGACCACGCCGAGGTCGTCTCCGTGGCGCACGGGATGCGGGGGAGCCTGCGCGCGCCGGAGGACGCGCTGCGCCTGTTCCACCTCGGCAGCCACATCCGCGCCCGGCTGGTGTGGTTCAACCCGGACGCGGCCATACCGCCCGAGGATGTTGAAAGAGTAATCGCATGAGCACATTTCGATACCCGAACGTCGACGCCCCCCGTGTAGCCCAGAATGCTGAGGCGTTGCGCGAGACGATGATCGGCACGCTGCGTGAGATAGGGGCGGTTCGAAGCGATCGGGTCGCCGAGGTGTTTCGGGCGGTGCCTCGGCATCTGTTTGCGCCGGGGGCGCCGCTGGAGGCAGCCTATGACTCCCGCGACGCGGTACATGTGAAATGGGACGACCGAGGGGTTCCGATCAGCACGGTTTCCTCGCCGCAGTTGCAGGGCTCGATGCTGGAGCAGGCCGACATCCGCCCCGGAATGACCGCGCTGGAGATCGGGTCCGGTGGTGTGAACGCCGCGATGATGAGCTGGCTGGCCGGTCCCCAGGGGCGGGTCACCACCGTGGACATTGACTCGGACGTGACCGAGCGGGCTCGGCGTCTGCTCGACGCGGCCGGGTATGAGCGGGTGAACGTCGTGCTCGCTGACGCTGAGAAAGGGGTCTCGGAGTACGCCCCATATGATCGGATCATCGTCACGGCCGGCGCCTGGAACATCACCCCCGGCGTGGGTCGACCAGCTCGCGCCAGGTGGGCGTTTGGTGGTTCCGCTGCGGATGCGGGGGTTGACGCGCTCGCTGGAGCTTGAGCGCGAGAGTGATCACCTGGTGAGCCGGTCGGCCATGATCTGCGGGTTCGTCGCCATGCAGGGCGCGGGGGCCAATTCCGAGCAGCTGGTGCCGCTGCGCGGCACCAAGGTCGTGCTCCGGTTTGACGATGGCTGGCCGGGCGAGCAGGTACCCGATGTGGACGGTGTCCTCGACACACCGCGGTCTGAGGAATGGTCCGGTGTGACGATCGGCGGCACGGAGTCGTTCGAGACGCTGCAACTCTGGCTGGCCACGGCATTCCCCGGCTTCGGCAAGCTGCGGGCCGACGCCGATCAGCGCTCGGTTCTGATCGACGGCGACAACATGTGGTTCGACTCAGCGGCTATGGCCGGTGACTCGTTCGCCTACCTGATCACGCGCCGCGTGGAACCGGGGGTCTCCGAGTTCGGCGCGCACGCGTTCGGCCCGCACGCCACGGACTTCGCCGAGGCGATGGCCGAGCAGGTGCGCATCTGGGACCGCGAGCAACGCCGAGGGCCCGGACCGAGCTTCGCCGTCTGGCCCCTCAACACGCCTGACGAGCGGTTGCCGGAGGGCTTGGTCATCACCAAGCGGCATCACCGCGTCACGATCTCCTGGCCGGGGGCAACCACCGCCGCGAACGGCCAGGGCAACCAAGAATAACCACCAAGGAGAGTGATCATCATGACCCTGGCCTTCACGCCACCCGCTGACGAGGTCGACGAGTTCTCGCTCGATCTGCGGGTGATCGCGGACAGTCTTCCGCTCGCCAAGATGGAGTGCGACACGAGCGACAACTGCGGCGGCACGACCTGCGGCAGTGCCTGCACAAGCAACGCCGCTGCGCCGCTCTGACATCGAACGGCGATTGGGAGGTAGGGCGGGGATGCGGGCAGTGGGTGCGAGGCGGATTCTGTTTCGGCACGCGGGTGCGGTGCTGGCTCGCGCCAGCACCGATCCGGGTGGGCTGGAATTGCCCGACATGCTCGACGTCGAGTCCGAGGACGCCCTCGGTGACGGCCGAGTGTGGTTGGCGCGTCTGTGGCGACGTGCTGTGGTCCGGTCCGCGCTCCGGGTTGCTAGTCCGGTGCTGTCTCAGCAGATCGACGCGATTGTCAACGGCGACCATGTTGATCCCCGGCAGGTGCGGCGCGTGCTGGTCACGACCTCGTTCTATCTCCGACGTTGGCAGCGGCGCGCCACCCCGTTCGGCTTGTTCGCCGGGGTGGTCGCCGCGTCAACGGGGACTCCGGCGACCACGCGGCTCGGCGACGAACATCAAGTGGTGGCGCGGGCGGACGCGCGGTGGGTAGGCGAGATCATCGACGGCCTGGAGCAGCGCTCCGACTTGCTGCCACGCCTGCCCGTTGTCGTCAACGACGCCGGATTCACCCGCGGGGACCGCTTCGTTGTTCCCGCCCGGTCCGACGAAGGCCAACCGCATCGTGGTGCGGCGCTGGACGTCTCCGTCCGCCGCACCGAGGCGGTGGCCGCAGTATTAGCCAGCGCGGCCAAACCGGTCCCGGTTGTCGAGCTGGCCCAACGAGTCGGGGAGCGGTTTCCCGACGCGGCGCCGGACAAGATCCAGAGTCTGCTTGCTGAGCTGGTCGCCAGTCGCGCCTTGCTCACCAGTTTGCGGGCGCCGATGACGACCGTTGACCCGCTGGCCCACCTGGTTACCGAGCTGGAATCCGTTGGCGTCGAGGATCTGCCCGACCTCGTGGAGCTGGTTGAACAGCTCGCGGCAATCCACGAGGGGCTGTCCTCGCTCTGGTCTTGGACGCTTCCGGCTGACTACTCGTTGGCTTTGGAGAGCGCCGCTGAACGGATGCGAACGGTACACGACATTCCGGGAAGAGTGCTTGCCGTTGACGTGGCGCTTGCCGGGAAGCTCACCGTTCCCGAGGCGGTGTTGCGCGAGGCGGAGGCCGCAGCGACAGCGCTGCTGCGGCTCACTCCCTTTCCCTTCGGCGACCCGGCCTGGAAGGACTTTCACGCGCGGTTCCTGGACCGCTACGGCGTCGGCGCGGTGGTCAGCGTACGTGACGTGGTGGCCGACTCCGGCCTGGGGTTTCCCGCCGGGTTCCTCGGCGCGCCTCGGCCCCGCGGTCCTCATCTGGTGACCGAACGCGATAGCGCCCTGCTGGCGCTGATCCAGCAAGCCACCGCTGAGGGCCGCACCGAGATCGCGCTGACCGAGCAGGTCATCGGCGACCTGAGGGTCGGTGACCACACCAAGATGGTCACCCCTGCACGTGTGGAACTGGCCTTCCAGCTATACGCTGCCTCCCCCGGCGCGCTGGAGCGCGGCCAGTTCCAGCTCTGGATCACCGGAGCGCCTATGCACGCCAGCAGCATGGCCGGGCGGTTCGCCCACCTGCTGCCTGACGAGGACCGGCAACGCCTGGCCGCCACGTACACGCCAACGAGTGAGCACACCGTCGCGGCGCAATTGTCGTTTCCGCCCCGCCGCGAGCACAACGAGAACATCACCCGCACGCCCCGGCTACTACCGCACGTGATCCCCCTAGCCGAGCACCGCGGCGATGACGAGACCGTGATCCGGCTGGACGACCTCGCGGTCACCGCCGACACCTCGCAGATGTCTCTAGTACGGATTTCGACAGGGGAACGAATCCAGCCGCACATCCCACACGCGCTGGAAGCAACCGCGCAGACCCCGCCATTGGCTCGGTTTCTCGCCGAGGTGGCATCCGCGCGGTGCGGCGTCTTCGGCCCGTTCGGGTTCGGAGTCGCCCACGACCTGCCATTCCTTCCCCGTATCCGCCATGGCCGCGTTGTGCTGTCCCCGGCCCGGTGGCTGTTGAAGGCCAACGACCTTCATCCGGTGGACGACGACACCGCCGCATGGGACCACGCGCTGAGCACGTGGCGCGACCGGTGGCGCGTTCCCTCGACCGTCGTGCTGTGCGAAGGCGAGCTTGGCCTTCCTCTCGACTTGGACGACTGCCGCGACCGGACGCTGTTGCGCACGCGGCTGGAGCGCAATCGCACCGGCAAGGTCGAACTCCGCGAATCCAGCGTCCAGGACGGCCGCACGTGGGCCGGCCGGGCCTGCGAACTGGTCGTCCCCCTCAACGCCGTCCCGAATCCGGACACGCCACGTCGTAGGCATGCGCCGCCGCTGCGCGCCATGACCTCATCTGACGCCCTGATCCCAGGGCGCTCACCTGTGTTACGTGTTCACCTCCACGGTCACCCGCTGCGCTTTGACGACATCCTCACCGACCACCTGCCTCATCTCTTTGCGGGAACCGACAATCTCGTGATCCGGTGGTGGTTCTGGCGCCACCACGACCCTGCCCGCCCCGACAGCGACCAGCACTTGGTGCTGTGCCTGCGACTTCGCGCAGCGGGGGATTACGGGACCGCCGCCGCCCGGATCGCGGACTGGGCGGCACATCTGCGCACTTCGGGCCTACTCGCGGACCTCAACCTCGGCACGTACCAGCCGCCGCGTGGCGCATTCGGCCACGGCACGGAAACGGAGGACGTCGTGGAAGACGTGTTGGCGACGGATTCGGTAGCCGCCATTGCCCAACTCTGGTGGGCAACCCGCACCGGGACGCCCAACCAGGCCATCGCTGCGGCGTCCATGACGGACCTGGCCGCCTCACTGGCCTCAACCCCGGAAGGTGGGCTACGCCGCCTGCTCGATCTCCTCCCGCAGGAACACGGAAAACTGGACCGCGACCTCTGTGAGGCAGCGCTGGCGCTGGTCGGCGCCGATGACTGGGCGCCGCTGCGAAGCCTTCCGAATGGCCAGACCGTGATGCACCTATGGGACCAGCGCCGGACCGTGCTCGCCGCGTACCGAGACCGGTTTCTCCAGGACGGTGACCGCCAGCTGGTGCTGCGGACACTGCTGCACGACCATCACGTCCGGGCCGTGAGCGTCGATCCCGGCGCAGAAAAGGTCACCAACCGCCTCGCCCGCGCCGTCGCCCAGCGCCGCCTCGCCCAGGACACGTCATGACCACCATGGAGGATGCTGCCCCGCTTGCCGAGGCACTCGCCGCGAAGCTGGCGACTCCGACGCACGACGCCGCCGACCAGAGCGGGCGAGAGCAGTCCCTAGCCCGCGGCGCTGCCGGCGTCGCCCTGCTGCACATCGAGCGCGCACTCGCTGGGGCGGGGCCGTGGACCACCGCGCACGCCTGGGTGACCATGGCGACCGCTCGTGCGATCAGCGCGGCCGACGACACCGGCCTCTACCTCGGCGCACCGGCGATCTCCTTCATTCTGCACGCCGCCGAAGCCGACCAGACCCATCGCTACTGCCGAGTCTTGTCCACTGTAGACTTCCATGTCTCCGCGCTGGCACACCGACGGGTCGACGTCGCCGAAGCACGCACCGATCGCGGCGAGACAACGACATTCGCTGAATACGACTTGTTCTCCGGCCTGACCGGAATCGGGCAACACCTGCTGCATCACGCGCCCGGAACGGACGCACTCGGACGTATCCTCGACTACTTCGTGCGCCTGACCAAGCCGCGCACCGACCGCCTGCCCGGCTGGTGGGTCTCCCAGGACCCCGACACCACCGTGCCCACCCCCGGCGGACACGCAAACCTCGGGGTCGCACACGGAATCTCCGGCGTGCTGGCCTTCCTGGGCACCGCGCTCAGGCGCGGTATCACCGTGGGCGGACACCGCGAGGCCATCGCGACGATCTGCGCACACCTGGACACCTGGCGGCACGACGACGACCCCGGCCCCTGGTGGCCGGAATGGATCACGCAGGAGGAACTGCGTACCGGCCGGTCACGGCAACACAGCCCACTCCGGCCGAGCTGGTGCTACGGCACCCCCGGCATCGCCCGCGCCCAACAGATCGCCGCCATCGCCACCGGAGACGCGGCACGGCAACAGATCGCGGAACACGCCCTCGCAGCGTGCCTGTCCGATACCAACCAGCTCTCCCGCATCACCGACAACAGTCTGTGCCACGGCTGGGCCGGGCTTTACCAGACCGCCTGGCGTGCCGCACACGACGCGCTGACACCCGAGATTAACCACCAACTGCCGCGCTTGGCCGCATTGCTCACCCACCACGCCAACGTCGGCCACCAAGACGACACCGGGTTCCTCGACGGTGCCGCAGGGCTTGCCCTCGCCGTTCACACCGCCGCGCACAACACCGCGCCGATCTCGGGATGGGACGCATGCCTGCTGATCACCTAGCCCCTGCCGACACCCTCGAAACCGCCATCGCCAAGGTCCTGACCGGCACGCCGCTGACCGACGCCGCCTCAGCTGTAGACATGGAAGCTGCGGCACTGGCCGACGCCATCGAGGTCTACCGGCAGGCCGGCCGGCACGCGCTCGACCATCACACGAACCCAGGTTGGTGGCAGGTCTACATTCGCTTCACCGACTGGGATCTGGCCGAGCCAGCCGTCGCCGGCCACCTCGCGCCACTGCTACAGCGAGCCGAAGCCAACGGCATGATCGCCGCGTGGTGGTTCATCCGGAAACACCCCTGCTGGCGGCTGCGGCTCCAACCCGGCCCGGCTGGGCGCGCGATGACGGCAAACCTCTCCGCCGCACTCGATCAGCTCACCACGGAAGGCCAGATCGGCGGCTGGTGGCCCGGCATCTACGAAGCGGAAACAGCCGCGTTCGGTGGCAACCCCGGCATCGACATCGCCCACGACCTGTTCTACGCCGACAGCCGCGCCATCATCACCATGCTCCGCAGCGACGAAACCACACTCGGCCGCCGGGAACTATCCCTACTGCTGTGCAGCACACTCCTGCGCGCCGCCAACCTGGAGTGGTCCGAGCAAGGCGACGTCTGGCACCGCGTCACCCAAGAACGCCCGCTCCCCACCGACATCCCGACCGCCAAAGTGACCGCGATGGCCGACGAGATCAAGCACGTGATGCTCGCCGACGCCACGCCGAACGGCCCGCTGCTGGGCGCGAGTGGCCCGCTGGCCTCCGCCGCCAGTTGGGCCGAGGCGTTCCGCCAGGCCGGCCAAACCCTGGGAGCTGCGGCCCGCAAGGGCACCCTGCAACGGGGCCTCCGCGAGATCATCAGTTACCTGGTGATCTTCCACTGGAACCGCCTGGGACTACCCGTCCGAACACAGAGCATTCTCGCCGGGGCGGCACGCGCCACAATCCTTGAAATGCCCAGTGCGCCGGCCAGGCCGCCGTTACGCGCCGGTGCCTGAACCGAACTGAAGGAGTGGCACGTCGTAGTCGTTACCAGGCACCTACGGCTCAGCCGGTGTGATCGGGCGCGCGAGCCGCCACTGCTGACTGGTCTGCCACTGGTGCCATAACCGCTGGTAGCGCCCCCCAGCGGTGACCAGGTCGTCGTGGGTACCGCGCTCGACTATCCGCCCGTGCTCCAGCACGACGATCCGGTCGGCGAACCGCACGGTGGAGAGCCGGTGGGCCACCACCAGGACGGTGCGCCGGTCCGCCAACGCCGCCACCGCACGGCGCAGGTCGTGCTCGGTAACCGGGTCCACCGCAGCGGTGAACTCGTCGAGCAGCACGAGAGGCGCGTCCTTGAGCAGGGCTCGCGCGATCGCCAGCCGTTGCCGCTCCCCACCGGAGAGCCCAGCGCCACCGCCCCCGATCCGGGTGTCATAGCCCTCGGGTAACGCGCTGATGAACTCGTGGCAGCAGGCGTCCCGGGCGGCTCGGATGATCTCCTTCCGGCTGGCCTGCGGTCGGGCCAGCGCGATGTTGGCGGCGATCGAACCGGAGAACAGGTGCACCTCCTGGAGCACCGCGGCCACCAACCCCGCGTGCTCAGCGGGGGCCAGCGTGGCGGTGTCCACACCGCCGATGTGCACTGTTCCCGACGTCGGTGCCAGCAAGCCGGCTACCACGTGCAGCAGGGTCGACTTCCCTGCCCCGGATGGCCCGACCAGGGCGGTGACCGAGCGTTCGGGCAGCTCCAGGTCGATCTCCCGCAGCACCGGGCGGCCGTCCCCGTAGCGCAGGCCGACCCGGTCGAGGCGCACGGTGTGGTGGGTCGGGTGCCGGGCCGATGTGGCCGGCGCGGGGGGTGGAGCGACCATCAGCAGGTGGTGCAGCCGAGCCACCGATTCGGCCACCACCGGCAGCGCTTCGGCGCGGGAGACGACATCGGAGAGCGGCTGCTGTACCCGCAGCACCAGGATCAGGCCGGCCACCAGGGTCGGGACCACCTCCGGACCGGTGAACCGGGCGGCCCCGGCGAGCAGCGACATCGCGGTGCCGAGACCGACGATCGTGCCGACGACCGTCGCGGCAGGCACCACATCCCGAGCGATCCGGTCGTTGGTCGAGCGGAACTCGTCCAGTGCCCGGTACAGCCGACCGGCGGCGGCTCCAGTCGCCCCGAACTGCCGGAACACCTCAGTACCCTGCACGTACTCCACGGCCCGGCCGGTCACCTCGGCCCGCAGGTCGCGTTCGCGCCCGAGCAGTACCCGGTAGCGGTGCTGAGACCACCGGTGGGCGGGCACCGCGGCGGCCAGTGCGGTGGCTACCACGAGTGCGAGCACCGGGTCGAGCACTACCAGCAGCCCGAGCACCACCAACGGCAGGGTGAGCGCGCCGATCAGGGTGGGCAGCGTCCAGCCGAGGAAGGACTCGACGGCAGTGACGTCGCGGGTGATTACGGTGGTGGACTCGGCGGCCCGCCCCGGTCGCAGGTGGTAGGTCAGCGGCAGGCGGCGCAGCCGGCGCAGGACTCGGCGGCGCAGCTCGGCCCCAACCTGGTAGCAGGCCGGCCACAGCAGCCGGTTGGCGAGCACCGCGGTGGCGTACTCGGCGACCAGCAGCCCGGCGGTGATCAGCCCGTAGCCCACTGCCCGGTGCGGATCCAGCGGGCCCGCGGCGAGCTCACCGACGATCGGAATGATCAGCGCGACCGGGGCGCCTGCCAGCACGGCCTGCAGGATGCGCAGCGCCAACCCGGTGCGCAGCCGGGTGCGGTGCTCGGCGGACAGCAACGACCAGCAGGCACCGAACCAGCCAGGCAGTGATCTCATCACTGCACCGGTCTCATCACTGCACCCCGGCGTCGGCCATGCTGTCCCACAGCCGTCGGTAGACCCCGTCCGCGCGGATCAGGGTCTCGTGGGTGCCCTGCTCCGCGACCTGGCCGCGGTCGAGCACCACGATCTGGTCGGCATGCCGGACGGTCCGCAACCGGTGGGCGATCACGATCACCGTGCGGCCCGGCACCAGTGCCGCCAGCGCGCGCTGCACGGCTGCCTCGCTGTCCGGGTCGGCGTAGGCGCCTGCCTCGTCGAGCACCACGACCGGCGCGTCCTTGAGCACCGTGCGCGCGATCGTCACCCGCTGCCGCTCCCCGCCGGAGAGCGTGGCGCCCCGCTCGCCGACCAGGGTGTCCCACCCGTCGGGCAGCCGGTCGAGAACCTCGGTGAGCTGCGCGGCCGACACCGCGTCCCGCAGCGCAGCTTCCGGCGCGTCCGGCCGGCCCAGCCGCAGATTGGCCAGCAGCGTGTCCCGCACCAGGAAGGACTCCTGAAACACCACCGACACTGTCGCGGTCAACTGCCGCACCGCCATCTCCCGGACGTCCACCCCACCGATGCGGACCGCACCGGCGTCGACGTCGAAGAACCGGGCCAGCAGCCGCACCGCGGTGCTCTTACCCGCCCCCGAGGCCCCCACCAGCGCGGTCACCCGCCCCGCCGGGGCCACGAAGGACACTCCGCGCAGCACTTCGGTGCCCTGGTAGGCGAACCGCACCTGGTCGAACTCGACATCGCAGCCCGACAGCGCCACTTCCCGTCCGGAGTCAGACATGGCCGGGGCCGCGAGCACCTCGGCGACCACCCCACCGGCCGAGGTGAGCAACGCCATCCGCATTCCGAGCTGGTAGAAGCGCAGCAGCGGCAGGCTGTAGCCCAGCCCGAGTACCAGGAACAGCAGGAAGTCCAGCGGAGCCAGGCCACCCCGGGCGACCAGCAGGTAGCCGACCGGGATGATGAGCAGCACGCCCCCGGCCACCAGCACGGTGAACGCCGTGCCCAGCGGCAGGAACCGGCGGGCCCACGCGGTCTCGGCGCGGCGGTAGTCCTCGATGGCCGTCTCGGCATCGGCCAGGGCGCGCCCTTCGGGATCGTCGAGCTTCAGCGTGGCGAGCGCGGTCAGGCACTCGACCAGAGCACCGTTGACCCGGCGCCCGGCCAGCGACACCTCGTTCATCCGGGCCGAGGCGTCCCGCAGTGCGAGGGCGAGCAGCCCGAAGGCGATCGCCACCACCGCCGCGGTGACCGCCAGCATCCGCCAGTCCACCGTGACCAGCCAGACCGTGACCAGCACCCACGCCGCCGCGGCGGAGGCCAGTTCGGGTACCGCGTGGGCCAGGAACAGTTCGATCCGGTCGCCGTCGTCGCACAGCAGGGCCTGGAACTCCCCGGCGCGGCGCCGGGTGAGGTAGCCGAGCGGGACGGTACGCAGCCGCTCGGCCACCCGCAGCCGCAGGTGATAGAGCACCTCGTAGGCCGCGCGGTGCGAGAGGTACATCGCCCATCCCCACAGCACGTGCCGGGCCAGCACGGCCAGTACGGCCAGCCCGCCGAGCAGAGCCAGGCCGGCCCGGTCGGCGGTCCCGGTGAGTAGGGCGGCGAGCGCGCGATACACCAGGTAGAAGGGTGCGACCTCCAGCACCGTGGCCAGGACGGCCAGCGCGACCGCAGCGCCCAGATGTCCGCGAGCCGGCCGAGCCAGCCGCAGCAATACGACAACACCATCGACCAGCCGCGGCGGTGAGGCTGCCATCCGACCTCCGATCTGCTGCATAAGACTGGCAGCAGCAGAACTGGTGCGCAATGATGAAGCGTCATGGCCGTCAGCGATTCCGCGCCACCACGCCCACGGGCACCCGGGCTCTGGGCCGGGCCGCGGTTCCGGCTGTTCTGGATGGCCCGCACCGTCTCGGTGGCCGGCACCACCATGACGGCGGTGGCGCTGCCCGTGCTGGTGTTCCGGCTGAGCGGCTCACCGCTGCTGACCGCGCTGGTCGCGGCGCTGGAGGCGACGGCCTACGTCGGGGTCGGGTTGCTGGCCGGGGCGATGGCCGACCGGGTGGACCCTCGCCAACTCATGATCGGCTGTGACCTGTTGTGTGCGGTGACGTTGCTCAGCGTGCCGGCCGCCGCGCTGGCGGGAACGCTGAGCACGGTGCATGTGCTGGCCGCTGCGGCGGTGCTCGCGCTGGCGTTCGTGTGGTTCGACGCGGCGAGCTTCGCGATGCTGCCCGCACTGGTGGGCGGCAAGGACCGGTTGGCGGCGGCCAACGGGGCGCTGTGGACGGCCAGTTCGGTGCTGGAGACCGCTGCTCCGGCGCTGGCCGGGCTGTTGATCGCGCTGTCCGGCCCGCAGCTGCTGCTCGCCGTCGACGCGGGGACCTACCTGGTCTCGGTACTGCTGCTGGCGCGGCTGCGCTGGACCGAGCGACCGGCCGGGCAGCGGGGAATCCGGTCACTGGGCGCCGATATCAGCGTCGGCCTGCGTTTCCTCTGGCAGCATCCAGCGCTCCGGGCGCTATCGCTGCTCGGGCTGGGCAACTCCATCGCCGGTGGCGCGGTGGTCGGCCTGCTGGTCGTGTTCGCCGTCCAGGCCCTGGGGTTGCCCCCCACCGACGCCCGGATCGGCATCCTGTTCAGCGCGGGTGCCGCTGGCGGGATGCTGGCGGCGGTGCTGCTCGGCCGGCTCAGCAGGCGCATCCCGGGCGGGCGGCTGACCCTGCTGTCACTCACGGCCAACCCGGTGCTGCTCATCGGGTTCGCCTCGGCCGTCACCCCGGTCCCCGCCATGATCGCCTACTCAACGTGGAGCTTTGCCTGGACGGTGACCATCCTCAACGGCATCACGCTGCGGCAGCAGGTGACGCCGGCGCCACTGCAAGCGCGGGTCAACACCGCGGGTCGGATCATCGCCTGGGGTGGGACTCCGATCGGTGCGGTGTTGGGCGGGGTACTAGCCGAATTCATAGGTGTACGCATCGCGCTGTTCGCCGCAGCCGCCGTGGTCGGGGTGAGCGCTGCGGCGGGATGGGGCACGCCGTTGGCGGCCCGTGAGGTCGGCTGGTGAGCCGCGACGAGCTCGATCCGGCGCTGCGAAGGCTGCTCGCCGTCCACCGCGCCGTGGAGGCCGACCGCAGGCCCGTCGCTTCGACTTCAGCGGCGGCGGAACCTTCCGGTGACGTGGCCTCCGGTGACCTGGCATTGCCCGCCCCGGCGTGGCCCGCTGCTTCGCTGCCGGACATTCTGCGTCGGCGCCGCTCCAGGTACGCCTTCGCTCGCCGACCACTCGACGTCGAGGTGATCGGTTCGTTGCTGGGTGGTGCGCTGGGCGTGTCACGGCGGAT
Organism: Pseudonocardiales bacterium; assembly: GCA_052390495.1. Lineage (GTDB taxonomy): Bacteria > Actinomycetota > Actinomycetes > Mycobacteriales > Pseudonocardiaceae. Next base: position 11,772 of record JBQTGW010000228.1, on the reverse strand, counting down.
CCCGGCCTACGGTGACCCCGAGCACCCGCTGGGGGTGGCCCCGTGTTCCGGTGGCCTGGGTGCTGTCCACGCCTACCTCGTGGCGGCCCGGGTGACCGGGATTGCGCCCGGGGTGTATCGCTATCGGACGTCCACCCACACCCTGCGCCCCGTCCCCGGTGCCGCTCCGGAGGAACTGGCGCAGGCTTATGAGCAGCCGGAATTCGCCGAACGCGCTGCGGCGAGCCTGCTGCTGACTGTCGAGCTTGGCCGCGCGGTGGTCCGCTACGGGGCCCGGCATTACCGGGTGCTGCACATCGATGCCGGAATCGCGACCCAGAACCTCTACCTGGTGGCTACCGCACTGGACCTGGCCTGCTGCGCAGTGGCCGGCTTCACCGAAGCCCCGCTGCGTCACCTCGCGGCATTACCTGACACCGAACTGCCCGCGCTGTTGTTTCCCATCGGATGGCGCCATTGATCACCGAATTCCAGGCAAAGTAGCAAGAAATTCAGTGGCAACAAGCCTGATGCCGTCATAGAGGTGAGGAGGAGTCACTGATGCCTCCGACACATCGGGCAGAGCTTACAGTACACGGTGCACGTTGACCGTTTGGGCCATGGGCGCCACCACCGGCGTGGTATCGCCCAACACACCCCACACCGGCTACGCCCATCAATGGGATGCCGCTGATGCAGATCCATTACAGCGCCCAACACCCGCACGAAGCGCTCAGCTACAGTACAGCCCGGTCGGCGACTACTTCACCGGCCAACACGGTATCAAGCAAATCAGAGAGCTCATCACGAAAACCCGGTGCACAGTTGCTGGGGCGGGCTGGTTCACATGTCATCGCCTGCCCTTGTACGCGGTAAATTCCCGGCTGCCTGGTGCTGTGGTGTGGTCTGTATTGTGGGTGTCCATACGGGGATGCTATGAGCAGATCACGCCCAAACTCCAGTGCTATGCGCGTGCTCGTATTATTTGCCGGTTCTAAACGCCTCAGCCAGTGCTGACAACACACCGCGAGCGTCATCTGCCCACCGGGCATGGCCGCTGAAGAAATCAAACAGTGCCCGGTAGTGATCGATGTCTTTAGGGTCACGCAGTACTAGTTGGCCGGTGAACAGCTCAATGGTCACCAAGCGGCGGCCATACAGTATTCGATCCGAAAAAGAATTCGCATGGCAAAATTTACAGATCAGACTAATGAGGTAGCACTGCTGGGGGTAGCGCTTGCGGCGGTCAGCATTTCAAGTGCGACGGAATCCTGGGCGCCATTCGAAAGCTATAGTTGGTGAAGTTGGTGAATTGGCTGTCATCTGTCGTGTGGGCGTTGACCACAGGAATGACACTGACGGCCGGTAGACAGCTCTGTGGCCGAACTCGGCGACTCCGGAGCGATCAGAGCGGGATGTTCGGGGCGGGACCGCAGGCGTTGGCGTCACCAGAAGGGGTGATCGACGCATAGAGTGGTCATCATGATGCTCTCCGTGAGCGGGGTTGAGGGGGCGAGGGTGTATCTGGTCGAGGTGCCCGTCGAGGGCGGGGGTCGGCGGCCGGTCCAGGTCTGCGGCGCTGGCGCGTCAGGAGGCATTGGCGCGCTCGCTGGGGGATCCCGAGCCCATGCCGGTGCGCTGGAGGCTCATCAAGCCCGAGCCCGCCGTCATGGATCATTCTCGACCCGTCGTGGTCGACGAGGGGTCCTTCATCGGCCGCAGCGACCAGATCGGTGCCCTGGCCGGGGAGTTCCGTCGGTTGCGGCGCCGGCGGCTGGTGATCCTGGGTGGTCCCGGCTCGGGCAAGACCACCCTCGCGGTGCAGTTGCTGCTGGAACTGCTGGCTACTCGCCAGCCCGACGAGCCGATCCCGCTGCTGGTGTCCCTGGCCGGATGGGATCCCATCAAACAGCGGCAGCTGCACACCTGGCTGGCCATCAGGCTGGCCGAGGACTACCCGCCGCTGAGCGCCTTCGGCCCCACCACCGCCCAGGCGCTGGCCGAGCAAGGCAAACTCTTACCGATCCTCGACGGCCTGGACGAACTCCCCGAGCCACGCCGATCCCAGGTGATCGAGGCGCTCAACAGGTCGCTGACCGGTGCCCGCCGTCGAAGGACAGCCAGCCGCCCAGGCGCATGAGTTCTCCGGCGGTGGCGTGTAACCGCCGTCCGAGAGTGTCGGTGTAGCGGGCGTGGTCGAGTTGGTTCAGCACGTATCGCAGGTGCGCGCGGACCAGGTGCAGCAGCGTCCCGCTGCCGGCTTGGTCGTCCATCCGGCGCAGTTGGCCGACCATGTCGTCGAGGCCGTCGAGTGTTCCGGCCGAGAGCGGTGAGCCGGACGCGCGGGTGAGGGCGGTGGTGGTCTCCGGGCGGGCGAGTAACCATTCGTGGGCGGGCAGGCATGCCGCGGCGCCCAGCAGGGTGAGCAGGATCCGCCGGTCCATGCTCCCAGCGTCGCTGATCACCCGCAGCGCGTGCAAGCTCCCGGCCGCGGTCCAGGGCAGCACCAGTCCACTGATCGCTGAGACCGCTTCGATGTCGGTGCCGTCCCAGCCCAGCTCAGCGGCCGTGGTAGGGCGCCCCAGCTCACCGGTCAGCAACGCCGCGGCCAGCGCGGGCCAGGGTGAGCGTGGCTGAACACCGAGCAGCCATTTGTAGGGCGTCTTGACGTGCATCCGCTCCGCGCGCCCGTGCAGAGCCGCGAAACTGTTCAACCGCCGGGCCAACGTCTCAGGTGTCCAGCCCAGGTCGGTGAGCACGGCGGTCAAGGCATTCGTGCTGGTCACATCCATCATCCCCAGTGCCCATGATCACAGTCCGATAGTGGTAGCGCACCGTAACCCGATACACCACGGCGCGGAACCGCCACGCCGCAAACATCGACCGCGCTCACCGAGTACACCGCGTACACCAACTCCAGCCCACCATCCACCGGGTCGGTTTGCCGACCGTGAACGACAGCACCATCGAACTCACCGTGCCCGGCCCATGGGGTGGAGGACCGAAGGGGCGACAGTTAGGATCTGGCCGTGCCGAATGAGGATCTCGAGTCGCGGTTCACCAAGCTTGAACACGAAGTTGGCCGACTGCGCGAGGACGTTGCCTCCGCCCGAGCGCTGGCCGCCATGGCCGACCGGGACCTGGCCGAGTTCCGCGTCGAGATGCGGGGCCATCGCCAAGTCCTGAACTCCCTGCGCGAAACCCAACTCGAGCAGGGCAAGAAGATCGACGGGCTGGAACGGGAAATGCGCGCGGGTTTCGCCATGCAGGCCACTGGCATGGCCCAGATCACTGCCCTGCTCACGAAGATCGCCGGGCCGGAGTAGATCGCGCCGGAGTGCACCCCGATCACGGATCGCGCTTACTCACGTACACCGCGTGCACTGATTCCGGTCTGCCGTCCACCCGGGTTGGCTTAGCGACCATGAACGACATCCCGAAGGACGAGCATGACGGCCAGCCCAGCCGTAACAGGAGCGGAGCACGGTGGTGCGTGGCCTCTCTCGCCGACGGCCAGACCCACCTGGCCAACCAGGTCGACGGTGCGCTGGTCACCGCGCGCTGCGACGGCAAGCAGTTCCGACCTCTCGCCACCCTGACCGGCACGCCACCCGACCCGGCCCAAACCTGCCCGACCTGCCGTGAGATCCGCTCATGAAGGACGACCACCTGGTCGGCATCCTGCCCGGACGGATCAGTCAGTGTCCGGTCGGGGTGGGTGACTCGTCGCTTCCCGGTTTTCGTTCGCTTTGGTGTCGCCGAGTTCGACGAGGGAGTATGGGCCTGCCTATGGAGACCGTGACTCCTGGTCGGCAGCAGACCCACGTTGTGATCGTTGTTTGGGGAGAAGGAGCCGCGCTGGGCGCGGCTCCTTCTCCCCAAACAACGATCACAAAGCCCCGGCACCTTGAGCATCTCCGTAACTCTGACCTTGTTGTGGCCCCGTCCGACCTCAAGCGGTTGGCGATCCGGGGCGTTCCCTGTGGTGGGCGATTAAGCTGTGCCGTTTCGCTCCCGGTGAGCTCGACCCCTACGACCCCGAAGTTCGAAAGCTCCCACCCCACGTCCCGTACCTCGTTGAGCCGTTGCGCCTGTTATCGCTTGAGGAGTCCAGCGGCCTGTTCGGTGAGCTGACGGACCGCAGGGCGGCGTCGGTAGGGAGCGAACTCGCCGAGGAGCCGGGCTAACTGGCCGACGATGCGGGTGGAGTCGACTTGCCCGTTCAGGGTCTGCACCGCCCGGGAATTGACTATTGCGTGGCATTACAAGAAATACCGGCACAAGCCGAAGTATTGTTCGAGGTGGGGTCGGATCATTTACCTATTCTTGTGAGATGTTGGTTTGAGTAGTCCAGTTTACAGCGCCGACCCTTACCGCTGACCTGGGGTACGAATACAATGCTAACCCGACCAAATGGTCATCTTGCCACAGGGAGAGCAAACGTTGCCGGTACGTCCTTTGACATTAGCAGAGCCGGACGGCGGCGGCGTGATTGATCAGCGTGATCTTGTCGCGGGCTGCCTCTGCGGCGTCCGGCTGGACGTTTATGGCCGGGGTGAGCAGGCAACCGTAGACCCTTGTCTTGGCCGCTCGTTTGGTCTCGACTTCGATCTGACCGATTATCCTTCGATTATACGCAAATTGATCAAACTGGCCAACGAGACCCTGGGCCGACTACGACCCGACCGCTGCGCGGGGAGGACCGGGTACAGAGCAGCTCCGCAGGAATGAGTACGTCTGACTAGATACCTACACGGCGACCAAGAACTCGAACACATGTTCCCGCAGCCTGGCGCAACAGGGTTTCTCGACACGCTCAGCGGGTTGAGGTGTTGGCGTCACCCGGTGTTCTCGGCGTCTCCCAACCCTCACTCGCATGTCAGCCCAGCTCAAACCTCCGGGTCACCTTAGTGCGGGAAAGGGAGCAGGCGGGGTTGGTGGCCGTGCAGCGCGGCGGGCAGCCGGGGACCACCCAGGAAGGGAAACGCCGCAGGGGCGTTGGAGTACAGCCCTGGCGCGACGACCCGGACCACCCGGATGCCGCTGTCGACCACATCAGATGTGGTGACATCGACCGCCACCGCCCGGATTCCCCGCTCCGCCCAGGCCCGTGCGATCCAGCCGACGTCCGCTGCCTCGACGCGCTCCAATACCGGCCCGGGTGCGGTGTCCGACAGGAACTCGGCGTGAAACCGGCGCTGCGCCTCAACATCAAGATAGAGCTGGAGGTGGCAGCCCGGGTCGACGATGTCGCGCAGGTCGGTGCGGTAGGAGCGGGTGTAGGCCCGATCGGCCCGCCACGGCCGCAGGGCACCGGTTGCGCGGCGGGCGAGTCGGCCGAGCGCGCCGTCGGGGTCGGCGAGATCGCGGACGACCATCTGCTGCTGTGCCGCCTCCACGAACGCCTTGGTCATCGCCACTACCGGATCCGGGTGGCAGGCCAGACCCACGGTCAGCAGGGCGTCCACTCGGTCGACCATGACGGCGGCGAGCACCGGCAGGCCCAGCTCCCCGGGAATGCTGCCGAAGCGGGTGTCGAGCGCACCGACCGGGCCGGCCGCCAGCCGGGCCAGCCAGGAGGGTGGCTCGACCGGCCGCACCGGTAGTCGGGCGTGCCAGGCCAGGGCCACGGCATCGCGTTCGACGAGTTCCAGGCAGGCACTGAGCTCGGCGGCCGGTCGACCCGGCCCGGCCGCGATTCCCGCGTAGATCGTGCCGTTGGTCGACGACTCGCCTCGGCTGGTGGCGAGTTCCGGGTAGGTAACCCAGACCAGCGAGGCCGGCACCCACACCGGTTGCCGATCGATCAGCGACTCACCCAGCACCCACCGGACCGGCAAGTCGCGTCCGAACTGGACGAACGGGAAGCCCGGCTGGGCGTGCTGGGCGTCCGAGTACAACGCGAGATCCACCGGATCCACCGCGTCCTGCCCGGCGGCGCGCAGCTCCAGGTACGTAGCGCGGCGCAGCCGGGGCGGAACCAGGTTGCCGCAGTAGCGCTCCAGCGCCTCGCCGAGCGCCGCACCGCGGGCCGCGTCCGGGTCCCACAGGGCCGCCCCGGTGCCGGAGGCATCGGCCCGCCAGGGCGCGAACCGCGTGGTGTCGGCCAGCACCGCGGTCATCAGGTGCAGGGTCTGCGGCAGATGCGGATGGACCGCCGCCGCAGCGACCCGCCGGATCGGCCCGAACCGCGCATCGACGAGTCGCTCGGTCACACCTGGGGCAGCGGCTGGCAGCACAGCTCCTCCTCCCGCAGTGGACGATCCCGCCAGCCCCGGCGCACCGGCTCGGTCGCCAGGCGGTCCCCACCGAGGTAGGGGAAAGCCGCCGGAGCGTTGCCGTACAGGCCGGGCACCACCACCCGCACCACCGTCAGACCGGCCGCTGCCACGTCCGGGGTGGTCAGGTCGATCGAGACCGCCCGCAGGCCTCGGGTGGCGAGCCGGGCGAGGTACTCCGCGCGTGGGTCACCGTCCACTGCCGGACAGTCGGCAAGCCCGCGGTGCTGAGCTGCTCGACGGAACCGGTCGAGCACCGCGCCCTGCATCTGCGGATCGAGGTAGAGCTGGGCGTGCGCGCCCAGGTCACGCAGATCGTGCCAGTCGGTCCGGAAGGAATCCCGGTAACGGCGGTCCGGGCGCACCGGCGCGTAGACGTCCTGTTCACCGTGCCCGGCCCGCACCGCCTGCCACTGGGCGCTGTTCGGATCGAGCAGCTCTGCCGAGTGCAGCAGGCTCTGACACGCCTCGGCCAGGGCCTTGCCTGCCGCGGCCCGCTCGTCGGCGCGGCAGGCGGTGCCGAACGCCACCAGCTGCCGCTCGGGGTCCTCGACGAACGCCCCGACCACCGGGACGCCGATCACGGACGGCAGCTCCAGCAGGGTGACGGTCAGCCTTTCACCACCGGGATCGCCGTGCACGAAGTCCAGTGGAGGACCCGACCCGGCCGCCAGGTGCACCGTCGGCCCCCGGGCATGCCACCACAGCGCGACGGCGTCGCGCTCCAGCAGCTCCTCCAGCGCGGCGCGTTCGGCCGCGGACCGGTTCGGCCCGGTCGCGATTCCCGCATAACACAACGGATTGGTCGGCGGCTCCGACCGGTACGGGCCCCGGTAGAAGTTGAGGTACACCACCGAAGCGGGCACCAGCAGCGGCGAGCCGTCGTCCAGGCGGCGGCCCCGCACCCAGCGAATCGCGAGCTCGTCATCGAGCGGGGTGAACGGGAAACCCGGCGTGGCGTACTGCCGGGCGGAGAACAACGCCAGCTCCCGAGGATCCAGCACGGCCAGTCCGCGCGCCCGTAGCTCCCGGCGCGATCCGCGCGGCAGGCCACCGGGGACGGCGTTGCCGCAGTACCGTTCCACGGCCTCACCGATGGCTCCGGCCCGGGCCGCGGCGGCGGCGAAGGCCGCGCCGTATCCAGCGGGGTCCGCCCGCCACGGGCGTACCCGATGCACTGCGGCGACCTGCGCCGCGTAACAGACCAGCGACCGCGGCACTCCGCAGCGGGGCGGCATCCTGCGCACCCGAGTCAGCAGACCCAGCCGGGGGTCCAGGAGCAGTTGCGGTGGGTCGGCCGCACCGGTGTGAACATCCAGGTCAGCCCTCATGAGACAGGCAGCGTGACAGCGGTCGGCGTGGCGGGTCCCCAACAGATCCGCTGGTGTGCGAGGATCATCCGGGCCGACTGGTAGCGGTCGGCTTCGGTGTTGAGGCTGCGGGCGAGCCGCGGGAAGTCACTGCTGGTGATCTCCAGCTGGATCCGGTCACCCGCAGGCAGCAGCACCGACAGCGGGGTGAGCGAGATGTCGAACCTGGTCACGACGCCGGGACGAGATCCGGCGCGGGCGCTGTCCACCTGCCCCTGGCTGATCGTGAGCCAGCGGCCGTCGGCGCTGCCGTGCATCAACCGGACCACGAAGTCGGTCTGCTCGGCGTCGGTCGAGGCGAACAGCGCGACCCGAGGCGCTCCCGCGATCGCAAGCGGCTGCGACAACGGTGCAGAGGTGAACCGCACCGCGTCCGCCCGCCCCTGCAAATCGGTCCGATCCACCGGGCCGTTCCGGCTCGGATACGGGTCAGCCGGGTCGTAGTGGTAACCCTCGGAACCTGCGGTCTCCGGCCCGGTGTCCGCCAGCAGTCCGTCGTCCGAGGCGTGCCGCACAACAGTCCGGCCCGACGGTGGCCACCGGTCCGCCTCGCGCCAGCGGTTGTCCCCGGTCTGGAAGAACCGCACCTGATCTGCACACCCCTCGCCGGGCAGATCCTCGCCGGGCAGATCCTCGCCGGGCAGCACACGACGCAGCCAGTCCACCTGCAGCCGGCCCAGTGGCAGCCGGGAACGGGATCCGAAGTCCAGCTCGCCGACCCGGGTGCCGGTGCCCAACCCGAGGTTGTGCCGCCATGGCCCCAGCACCAGGCAACGCTGCGGCCGCGCCGCCACATCGGCACCGACCACGGTGAACAGCCGCTCGGTCTCGGCCAGGAAACCGTCGTACCAGCCCCCGACGTGCAGCGACGGGACCCGCAGCCGACGCAGCTCGGCGTCGTCGAGCTCACCTGGGCCCGGGGTGTCCGGCCCGCCCTGGATCGCCGACCACCAGCAGTGCAGCGGCACCCAGAATCGGTCGGCCATTGCGGCCACCGGAAGGTGGCGCAGCATCGACGGATCCTGCTCGATCATCCGCGTGGCGAGCTGCCCACGGTGCGTCGCGGTCTCACCGTAGGTCACCCACCACCCGAGGTGATCAGCCAGCCGGAGGATGCCGTCCTGAGCGAACCGGGCCCGCCTGGTGCCCATCGCCGGCACCAGCGAGATAACCGCCCGCACCAGGCCAGGTCCAGCCCCGGAGACGTCGGCCACTGCTGCCGACCAGGCCGTGAACGCAGCGTAGGACGCCCCGCAGGCGATGATCTGCCCGCACCACGGCTGCACCGAGAGCCAGCGCAGCGTGGCCAGCCCGTCCTGGCGTTCATCGGCGTAGGGCTGCCACTCACCGGCTGAGTCCCAGCGCCCGCGCACGTCCTGCACCACGCATCCGAAGCCGCACCGGACCCACCCGAGCGCCTCGTCGACCTGGTTCACCCGTCCATAGGGCGTGCGGATGAGCACCACAATCCACCGGCCTGACCCGGGCGGCAGATAGACGTCCGTGGCCAGCGTCACCTCCTCGCCGACCGGCACGCGCTGGCCGGTCTGCACCGTAAGAGTCACGGATCCTCGTCCGTCCACAGCACAGGCAACGGAAGGACCGGGTGTCGGTCCAGCGCGGAGGTGGTGGGGTTGAACGCGAGTTGGTAGCCCGCTGACGGGGGTACCCGGCCAGTCAGATATGCGAGCACATCGGCCACGATCAGCCCGGCCAGCACCAGCACTCCTCCGGCATCGGGCCACGGCACCGGCGGTTTCGACGACGCCCCATCCAGATAGGCCCACAGCGCCAGCAGCTCCTCCGGAGTGCCACTGGCCGCCAACCGCCGCGCCCGCACGTCCTCGTAGCCCAGGCCGCCCGGTGCGGCGAACGGGCCAAGGTAGAAGTTCCGTCCCTCGGCGTAGGCCATGTGCCAGGCCACACCGGCGTGACGGCACCACCGGTCCAGTTCCCGAAACCGGGTGTCGAACAACCACCCCGAGCACAACACGATGACATCGGCAGCGGCAACATCGGCAGCAGCGATCCACTCCGTCTCCGGCCCATCGTCACCCGATGCCGACTGGTACAACAGCTGCACCCACGGACGCAGGCAGCGGATCACCGCTGCGGACAGCTCGTTCTCGCCCGCGACCAGGACCACGCGACTGGCAATCCTGGGTGGTTGCTCGGGCTGCTCGGCCAGGCCACGGCGACCCAACTCAACGAGGACATCCCGGGCCTGCGGGCCGGGCTGCGCCTGCGCGGTCAGTGCCTGCGCGACGTCGCTCAGCACGGCATCCGCTCCGCGAAGCCGGATGAAGCGGCCCTCGGGGGTCAGCGCCCGCCATTCCCCATCGTCTGCGCGATACAGGTGACAGCCCGGAGCCAACCGCCAATGGAGCTGGTTGCGGGGAGGCGCCACGCCGACTGCCTCCCCGCTGCTCATCTCGCTGGTCATTGCTCGGATCGGTCAGTCACCCTCGGGCTCGTCCCAGCTGAACGGGTTGTCCACCAACGCGTTGTGCTTCGACAGGGCGGGGAGAACCTGCTCTTCCTCGACCGCCTCGAACACGATGCTCGACTCCACGACGCCTCCTTGCATATAGTTTGCAACAGCAACGGTATACTGCCAAGCTGAGACTGACCGAGTCAAGCAGTGCGATGTTGATCAATGCTGCCTTGGCGACCACCGCGTCATCGTGACGGCCCCGCAACTGGGCCAAGGAACGCCCGTAACCGACCCAGTGGTAGACGCGACTCAGCGGGAACGGGTTCTGTTCGGGGTGCAGCCCTTCGGCGATGCTCACGGCACGGTCCGGTTCGCCCGCCTCCAAGGCCAGACGCACCCGGCGGAACCCGACGTTGGTCGGCCCGAACCCGAACCCCAATGGGTCGGCCTCGCCGAGTTCGCCGAACCTTTCGGCCATGTCAGCGGCAGTATCCATCGCGGCACCGGCATCACCCGGGTGACCGGACACCACGGCCAGCAGAGCGCGGATCACCGCCAGAGCGGAGAGCAGGCCCACCGTGTCCGCCGTGGTCGCGGGCAAGGTGATGGCGTCCAGTCCGGCTCGCGCCAGGTCGAACACGCCATCACCGGCCAGCACGTCGGCGACACCGAATGCAGCTACCCCGAGCACGGTGCCGCTGCCACGTCGTGCCCTGGCTGCGCCAGCAGCGCCCGGATCCGATCCAGTCGGTCTAGGTGGCCGCCGCAGCGCTGCACGGTGTCGGCCCGGACGAGTTACTGGCGATCGCCCGGGACAAACGACAGCAGCGCGGCGGCTTCGACGACCGGCTGGTATGGCTGGGGAACCTACCGGCCGGTCACGAGCCGAAGCACCGGAGCGGTCACGATGCGGGGGCCGATACGCCGCCGGGGGTCGCAGACCCGGGACCGGGCACCTCGGCGACAAGACGACCCACCGGCTCCGGGCAGTCATCGTCGACTTCGCCGCGGGGGTCCGCTTCGCTCTCCGCGGTCTCTGCGGCGTACTGGACTACGCGACGGATGCACCGCGGGCAGTACAGGGCGTAGGGGTTGCACTCGCATCCCTCAGGGCACAGGGACGACGGCAGGCTCGACGCAGGCACCTGCTCTCCGCATACCGCTACGTAGACTCCGCACCAGTCGCCGTCGGCCAGCGCATCATCGGCTGTCACCAGATGCACCGCACCTGGCGACAGCTCCCGCACGGCGCCACGGCCCAGCTCCGGCGCGCTCACCGAGCACCCGCCAGGACCGCCTCAGCGACCCACCGGCCGCACTCGCTTTCCCGCTGCATCACGCTGTCCATCACGATTGGTTCCTTACCCCTTGGAGATCACCCTGATCCGGCACCGCAGAGCGTGGCGCGGCGATCACAGCGGGCGTCTCCACAAAGCGACGTCTCCAGGAACGGCCCACGCCGAGCGACAGCGGTAACGGGCGACGGCCTGCTGGTGTCTCTCCGGAGCGACAGCCCCGCTGGGCTACACGGGCAGACCGGACCGGCGAGCCATGCCCCGCAGCTCCTGATCCACCGGGGTACCAGCCTCAATCCCATCCAGCGCCACCCCCACCGCCACCGTCGTACTGTCCGTATGACCATTAGCCGGCGCCGGCACCGGCAACCTGGTCAACTCCGAAACAGAAACCTCCAACGCACCAGCCAACGCCT
>JBQTGW010000227.1:0-2215 GCA_052390495.1 Pseudonocardiales bacterium | reverse complement strand
GCTGGAGAAGATCACCGGGACGCCGGCGGCGGCCTTCTCCCGCAGCACCCTGCTCATCACGTCGACGGCCACCGGGTCCAGCCCAGCGAACGGCTCATCGAGCACCAGCACATCCGGCTCATGCGTGAGCGCGGCCGCGAGTTGCACCCGCTGCTGGTTGCCGAGCGAGAGTTTCTGCACCTCCTCGCCGCACCGGTCGGCGACGCCGAGCCGCTCGGTCCACGCCCGCACCGCCCGCCGGGCCGCTGGGCGGGACAGCCCGTGCAGCTCGGCGAAGTACTCCAGCTGCTCGCCGACCTTCATCTTCGGGTACAGCCCACGCTCCTCGGGCATGTAGCCGATCCGCCGCCGCATCTCGGCGTCGATCTCCCGCCCGCTCAGGCAGACGGTGCCTGCGTCGGCGGTGAGTACCCCGAGCACGATCCGCATGGTGGTCGTCTTGCCTGCTCCGTTGCTGCCGACGAAGCCGAAGACCTCGTCGGCGTGCACGGTGAAGTCGACCTCGTCAAGGGCGACCCGGCCACCGAATCGTTTCGACACCCCTCGCAGCTCCAGCACGCTCCCAATCTAAGTCATCACCGTCCGTTGAGCGGGGAAGTCGAGAGATTCGAACGCGCCGACCTTCCCGGGATCTGATCGTGGCCGCCGATCCCGATTAACGGGAGTGGATGCCAGCCGCTGCGATCAGGGCGGTGAACAGGCGGTCATCGGTTGGATTCTGCTCTGGGTGCCACTGCACGCCGAGCATGAAGCGGTGCTCCGGCAGCTCGACCGCCTCCACCGTGCCATCCTCGGCCCACCCGATCACGTCGAGGTCGTCGGCCACCCGGCGCAGCGCCTGGTGGTGGGAACACTGCACATGAGCGTCGGCCCCGAGGATCGCCCCGATCCGGCTCTCGGTGGTCAGCCGCACCCGGACCGGACCGAACCCGCCATTGTGCGGTCGATGCCCAGCGTGGCCGACGACGTCGGGCAGGTGCTGGGTCAGCGAGCCGCCGAGCGCGACGTTGAGCAGCTGCATACCTCGGCACACGGCTAGGACCGGCAGGTCGTGGTCCAATGCGCCGCGTAGCAGGGACAGTTCGAACGCGTCACGCGTCAGGCGCGTACCGCCGTTGGCCGGATGCGGCTCCTCGCCGTACTGGGCGGCATCAATATCGCCGCCGCCCGAGAGCACCAGGCCGTCCAGCGCGGCGACCAGCGTGCCCGTTGCGTCCGGCACCGGCGGCAGCAGCACCGGGACACCGCCGGACCGGACGATCGCGTCGACGTAGGTGCGCGGCAACAGGGACGCCTCCTGGTCCCGGTCCAGGTACTGCGCCTGTTCGGTGTAAGCGGTCAGCCCGATCAGCGGGCGGCGCACCGCGGCGCTTACGTCAGAGCCGTTCGAAGCCACGCCTGTGCTCCCAGTCGGTTACCGCGGAGTCGAAGGCGGCCAGCTCGACCCGGGCGGCGTTGCAGTAATGCTCGACGACGTCTGCGCCGAATGCGGCGAGTGCGACTGGACTTTCCGCCAGCAGCTGGGCGGCATCGCGCAGCGTGCCCGGCACCCGAGGTGCGTCCGAGCCGTAGGCGTTGCCGTCGAATGGTGCGGGCAGCGCCAGCTCGCGCTCGATCCCGTGCAGGCCCGCCGCCACCAGCGCAGCCACCGCCAGATAGGGGTTGACGTCCCCGCCGGGGACCCGGTTCTCCACCCGCAGCGAAGGCCCGTGCCCGACCACCCGCAGCGCGCAGGTCCGGTTGTCCAGCCCCCAGGCCACCGCGGTCGGGGCGAAGCTGCCCGCCACGAAGCGCTTGTAGGAGTTCACATTCGGCGCGAACAGGTAGGTCAGCTCGCGCAGGCATGCCAACTGCCCGGCCAGGAAGTGCTCCATCATCGGGGAGAAGCCGTGGCGTCCGTCGCCGGCCAAAACCGGCTCGCCGCGCTCGTCGCGCAGTGAGATGTGGATGTGGCAGGAGTTGCCCTCGCGCTGGTCGTACTTGGCCATGAAGGTCAGGCTCATCCCGGCCTGGTCGGCGATCTCCTTGGCGCCGGTCTTGTAGACGGCATGGTTGTCGCAGGTGGTGAGCGCGTCGGCGTAGCGGAACGTGATCTCGTGCTGGCCCAGGTTGCACTCACCCTTGGCCGATTCGACGGTCAGGCCCGCGCCGGCCATACCGTTGCGTATGGCGCGGAGCAGCGGTTCGACGCGCCCGGTGCCCAGTATTGAATAGT
>JBQTGW010000226.1:0-18480 GCA_052390495.1 Pseudonocardiales bacterium | reverse complement strand
ACGACAGCCAACCCCCGTCGGCAAGCCGACGGGGGTTGGCTGTCGGTTGAGACATCCCGGAGGGGGGTTGGGAGTCCTTGAAGAGCCCCCAACCAGGCTAAAGGCGGGCCGCCGCGCGGCGGGCCCGACGGTCGGCGTAGCGGGCTAGCCGCTGCCACCGGCGGACAGTGGCGAGTCGCCAGGCCAACCGCTGTTGAGTCGCGTGGAGTTGATCTTCGAGCATTCGGGTACGGGCGAGTATTTCGTGCAGCAACATGGTGTTCAGCTCCTGGGTCACAGTGATCGGTCGGTGATCGGGGGCAGCGGTCACGCAGCGGCCTCCCGTTCGGGTCGGCCCCGCTTGAGCAGGTCCTGCTCGGCTCGGTCGCGCTCGAGGTCGGCCTTGCGGGGGCGGCCACGCGGACGCTTGCGGGAGATAACAGCCCCGTGCTCGAAGATCTCGCCGCCCCACACGCCCCACGGCTCGTGCCGGGACAAGGCGCTGGCGAGGCACTGCGCCTTGAGCGGGCATCCGGCGCAGAGCTGCTTGGCTCGCTCCAGCTCAGCTGGGGTGTCGGCGAACCAGAGATCCGGGTCGTGCGAGCGACAAGGCAGGTGGGCCAGCTCTCCCTCATCCCGCGAGTCGGGTAACGCTCCGCCGCCGCGCGGGACAGTCGCGGTGAACACTTCTCTGTCCTCCTTGGTGGTACCGGTACAAGGTGATGACGCTGTTGCAGTCGTCGGTGCCGGGTCCGCCACGGGATGAGGGCCTACTACGCATGAAGGCCGCGGATCCCGATGCGGGGTCCGCGGCCTTCATGAGCCGACTGGTACTGGCTCGAACTCAAGGCTCCGGTGCGGACATACGCATGCGGTGGATCGCAAGCGAATCAGGGCCGATCGGGTTGACGAGGGTGCGGAACCGGGCGCAATACACGGGACGTCCGCTGAGCGCGGCGGCGCCGAGGCCACCTGCGGCGGCCGACATTGCGACCTTGATTCCCACCTGCTCGGGCCAGACCGGACCGGGCACGGCGAAGGACCCGAACTGCGGGAAGCAGTGGGTGCCGGCGGTCACGTAGTTCTCCATCACGGCCACCCCCTCCCGGATCCGCCCCGGCTAATGATCGGGGCAATCTGTCCTGGTCAGCCGCAGATCACGGCCGCCTTACTGGAGACTAGAATCCACCCGTGGCGGTCTGCAACCGCTTTTCCCAACATTCGGCGCTCACTGCGCAACCAGACGCCCCTCGGGGACCAGGCCGGAGAGGAACCTGCTGCGACGCCGAGAGCGCCGTCCACCTGCACTGCGGGAAAGCGCCCAGGACAGCGCCAGCCACCGGCGGGCGCGGGTGATGCCGACGTAGAGCAATCGGCGCTCCTCCTCCAGCGCGGCCTGATCACCCTCGGCGTACTGGATCGGCAGCGTTCCGTCCACGAGCCCGACCAGGAACACCGCATCCCATTCCAGGCCCTTCGCCGAATGCAGGGAGGCCAGCATCACGCCCTGCACCGCGGGCGGGTGCGCGGCGTCGGCGCGGGCGTCGAGTTCGGCAACGAAGCGGCGCAGGTCGGTGTCGGGCAGGTCGGCGACGAGGTCGTCTGCCAGCTCGGCAAGCGCCCGCAACGACTCCCACCGCGACCGCGCCGCGCTGCCGCCGGGTGGCTGGGCGGTGAGCCCATGGTCGGCAAGTATCTGGCGGACCGCCGCACCCAGCTCCCCCGCTGAGCCCACCGAGCCGGCCGAGGCCCGCAGCGCGCGGACCGCTGCACGTACCTCCGGCCGGTGGAAGAACCGCGCCCCACCACGGACCTGGAAGGCGATCCCACGGGACTCAAGAGCCTGTTCGTAGACCTGTGACTGGGCGTTCACCCGGTACAGCACCGCGATCTCGGCCGCTGCCACCCCCTGCGCCAGCAACTCCCCGATCGCTACGGCCACCGCCTCGGCCTCAGCGGGTTCGTCATCATGCTCGTTGAACGACGGCTCCGGACCAGGGGGCTGCTGTCCCTTCAGCTCCAGCCGCGCACCCGCAGGGCGCCCGCGCGCGACCGAAACCACTCTGTTGGCCAAGGAGACGATCTGGGGCGTGGAGCGGTAGTCCCGGCTCAACCGCACCGTCACCGCGTCGGGAAAGCGCCTGGTGAACTCGAGCAGGAAACGGGGGGCCGCGCCCGCGAAAGAATAGATGGTCTGATTCGCATCGCCGACCACGGTGAGGTCGTCACGGGAGCCCAGCCAGGCGTCCAGCACGCGCTGCTGAAGTGGCGTGACGTCCTGGTATTCGTCGACGACGAAACACCGGTAACGGTCCCGGAACTCCTGCGCCACGGCCGAATTCTCCTCAAGAGCCGCCGCGGTGTGCAGCAGCAGGTCGTCGAAGTCGAGCACCCGGCTGCGGTTCTTGAGTTCCTCATACCCGGCGTAAATCGAAGCGACCCGCGCGGCGGGCATGGGGGTGACCCGGTGTGCCGCAGCCGCCGCGGCGGGATAGTCCTCGGCGGTGATCAGGCTGCTCTTGGCCCACTCGATCTCACCGGCGAGATCGCGAAGATCGTCAGTGCCAGTACCCGCCCCGGCCCGTTGCGCGGCCTGGCCGACCAAGCGCAGCTTGTGCTCCAGCAGTGGCCACGGCTCGCCGCCCACCACCTGGGGCCAGAAGTAGCGCAGCTGGCGAAGCGCCGCAGCGTGGAACGTGCGGCCCTGTACCTCGGTTCCCACCCCATTACCGCCGCCGTCAACCCCGAGCTCACGCAGCCGCGTGCGCAGCTCGCCCGCGGCGCGGGCGGTGAAGGTGACCGCCAGGACCTGTCCCGGGGCAACGTGACCGGTGTGCACGAGGTGGGCAATTCGCCGGGTGATCGTGCGAGTCTTGCCGGTTCCCGCTCCGGCCCACACGCAAACCGGCCCCCGAGGGGCACACACCGCAGCGCGCTGCTCCTCGTCGAGCCCTTCAACCGGATTAGCGGCGCGCTGCTGTGCTCGGCTGCCCACGTGCGGCATCCTCGCAGAGAGGTGGCCGGGGCTGGCACGGTCCGGAACATCGCGTGGTGTCGCGGTGTTGGGGCCTAGCGTGAGCGAACTGACGATGTACACGACGATCTGGTGTGGCTACTGCCGTCGACTCAAGGCGCAACTGGACCGCGCGGGGATCACCTTCCGGGAAGTGGACATCGAGTACGACGCTGAGGCCGCGATGTTCGTGGCGGGTATCAACGGGGGCAACCAGACTGTGCCGACCGTGCTGTTGGCCGACGGCACCGCGCTGACCAACCCCACCATCGACCAGATCACCGACGCCATCGCCGCCTAGCTCCGAGGTCAGGGCAACTCCACACCGCCCAGGGCGGCGAGCGGACCTGCGAGGCGCTCGGCGTCGCCGACCACCACCCCCGTGTACCGAGTGGGGGCGAAGAACTCGGCGGCGGCCTCGGCCACCTGTTCAGTGGTGACCGCCTGCAGCCTCATGGGGTGGGCGCGCAGCCAGTCGAGGTCAAGGCCGATGGCGGCCAGCGCGGTGAGCTGGCCCGCGAGGCCCGCCTGCGACGATGTCGAGATGGTGAGAGCACCGATAGCGTACTGCCGAGCGTTGTCCACTTCGGATTCCCCGGGCGGCACCACGGCGAGCCTGCCGAGCTCGTAGCGGGTCTCCAGCAGAGCCGCCGCTGTGACCTCACTCGCCGTGTCCGCCTCAGCGAGCAAGGTGGCACCGTGCGGGTTGGACTCGATACCGGAGTGCGCGCTGTAGGTGTAACCCTTGTTCTCGCGGATGTTCTCCACCCAGCGCGAGGAAAAGTAGCCCCCGAAGATCAAGTTCGCCAGCTGCAGTGCCGGATATCGCTCGTCGGTGCGCGGCACTGCCTGCGCGGACAACCGCAGCTGCGACTGCACGGCGCCGTCGCGGTGCACCAGTTGCAGGTCGGCTCCGGTCAGCTCGGGCAGCGGAGCCAGCACGG
Organism: Pseudonocardiales bacterium; assembly: GCA_052390495.1. GTDB lineage: Bacteria > Actinomycetota > Actinomycetes > Mycobacteriales > Pseudonocardiaceae. Next base: position 14,544 of record JBQTGW010000226.1, on the reverse strand, counting down.
TGGCGGACCGCTCGGACTGCCAGCCCGCCAGGGCGGCGGCGACCGCCTCGACGGCCCGCGCTGGTGTGATGTCGCCGACCATGACGAGCACCGCCCCGCCGGGCACCACGCTGTGGTGGTGCAGTTCGCGCAAGGCGTCGGGCTCGATGGCAACGACATCATCGGCCTGCGGGAGTTCCCGCGTGACAGGGTGATCGCCGTAGCGGCGCCGCTGCAACGCCTCCCTGGCAATCACCCGCGGCTGGGAGCGGCTCATCGTGATCCGCTCCACCAGGCGGGCTCGTTCCCGGCTCACCTCGTCGGCAGCGTAGGAGGCTGAGGTGAGTGCGTCGGCGAGTACGTCGAGCAGCACATCCAGACCGTCGGCCAGCCCGGATCCGGACACCGACAGGTCTTCGGGATCGACCCGGACGGACAGGTCACCACCCACCGCGGCCAGCTCGGTGTCGATGTCGAACCGGCCCCGCCGTGGCGTGCCGCACAGCAACGTGGCGGCAAGCAACTCGGCGCGGGCGGCGTGCGTGCCGGAGGTACCACCGAACGGGATGACCAGGCGCAGTTCCACCATCGGCACGGCGGGACGCCGCACGGCGAGAACCCGAAGGCCGTTGTCCAGCACAGTGTCCACGGAAGCCGGTGCGGGCAGGGTGCGCTGCGTGCCCAATGGCGGCATTGGGCGCGGACCAGCCTCGGTCTCCCCGATCGCCTCAGCACTGCGATACGCCATTACGCCTCCTTGGCCGCGGAAACCGGCGCGGAAGAGGCCGGCACCGGGGGTTCACGGTGGCCCACCGAAGGACCACCCACCGGTTCGACGGTCAGCACCGCCCGGGAATCGGGCCGCAGCAGGGCGGCCGCGCCAGCGACCTGCTCCGCGTCAACCGCGGCCACCATAGCCGGAAGGTCGGCGACCAGTTCGGCACGCCCGTGCAGCAGCTCATAGGCGCCGATGGCCAGCGTCCTGGACGTCAGCCGATCGTGCTCGCGGAACAGCGAAGCAGCCCATCGGGCGATGATCCGGGCCAGCTCGTCGGGGTCGGGCCCCTTCCCGGCCAACCGGGCGATCTCCTCGTCGGTGGCCGCCAGCACCCGTTCGACGTCCACCGTGGACGGATGGATCGCGGTGACGGTGAAGGTGTCCGGGTCACGGGCATCCAGCGGCGCGCCGAGCAGCCCGCACCGCGCGCCGATGTCGGTGACCAGCTCGTCGGAGTGCACCAAGCGCTGTTCCAGGCGGGAGGAGTCACCGTCGGAGAGCACCGCGGCGAGTACCTCGTGCGCGAGGTAGCCCTCGAGATCGGCCACTGGATCGGGCAACCGGTACCCGATGGCCAGCGCGGGCAACGGGGCCAGCGCATCGGGGTGGTTGTGCCTGCGCTCCTGGTCCGGCGCCGCCTCGGCGAACGAAGGGCGCACCGGAACTCCCCGAGCGGGCACGTCACCGAAGTGCCGGTGCACCAGGTCGAGGGTGATCGCGACGTCGAGATCACCAGCCACGGTGAGCACCGCGTTGCCCGGTGCATAGTAGGCGTCGAAGAATGCCGCGCAATCGTCCACCGTGGCCGCTTCGAGCTCGGTGAAATCGCCGTATCCGTTGTGCGCATTGGGGAAGGTGTCGTAGAGCACTGGTGGCAGGATGATCCACGGAAACCCGCCATAGGGCCGGTTCAGCACGTTGAGCCGGATCTCCTCCTTGACCACGGCAACCTGGTTGCGCAGGTTCTCCGCAGTGATCTTCGGCGCCCGCATCCGGTCGGCCTCGAGGAACAGCGCGCGCTCCAACGCGGCCGAGGGCAGCACCTCGAAGTAATTGGTGTAGTCGGGATGTGTGGAGCCGTTGAAGACCCCACCCGAGGACTGCACGTAACGAAAGTGCGCGAGCTTCTCCAGGCTCTCGCTGCCCTGGAACATCAGGTGCTCGAAGAGGTGTGCGAAGCCGGTACGGCCTTGTGGCTCCGACCGGAACCCGACGTCGTAATGCACGCACACTGCAACCACTGGGGCGGCACGGTCCGGAGCCAGCACCACCCGCAAGCCGTTGGGCAGCGTCGCGCGGTGCAGTTCGAGCGGGGGCGAGTGGAGGTGAGGCATGGCCATACCTTACGGCCGATCAGCTCCGGACCTGCCGCAGCCGCCACGCCAGCAGCGCGCCTGCGATCCCGGCGACCACCACTTCGACGGCGGCGAGACGCTGAGCGGTCACGGTCGCAGCCGGGACCCCGGTCCCGGCCAGCCGCGCCACCACCTGATCGGCGGGCAATGGGTAAGGCACCTCGACGCTCAACACCTCACCTTTGCGGTTTCCACAGCCGTCCAGCGCAGCGTTCAGCGCGCGGCCGTCAAGTAGTTCGATCCGCAGGGCGTCCCTGGCTCCGGGTGCGCCGCAATCCGCGGACCGCACCACGGTGCCCAGCGCGAGCCGGTAGTCCGTACCACTATGCGGCCAGAGCAACCACCCCGCCCCCGCGGCAAGGGCCAACACCACACCCCCGACCCAGACCGCATCCCTTCCCATCACTCGCCTATCCTCTCCCGCATGCCTCGGGCGAGCTCAGCAGGGGGACGGCCGACGCAGGACGGACGTCGTCAGCTGTCAGCGGCGGTGACCTTGCGGACGTAGAGCAGCACATCGTCGATCTCCACGGCGTCGGCCTCGGGGGCGTCCACCCGGTAGAGCCGGCCAGCTCGGACCACTCCGAGCACGATGTCCGGCAGGTGCCGTGGCGAGCCGCCGACCTCGCTGGGCTCGACCGGCCGCTGCGCGATAGCCAGACCGGCTTCCGGGGTGAGCAGGTCCTCGACCAGTTCGACCACCACAGGCGTCTTGGTGGCCATGCCCAGCAACCGGCCCGCAGTCTCGGAGGACACCACGACGGAGTCGGCGCCCGACTGCCGGAGCAGGTGCACGTTCTCCCGCTCCCGCACCGCGGCCACGATATAGGCGGTCGGGGCAAGCTCCCGCGCGGTGAGCGTCACCAGCACCGCGGCGTCGTCCCGGTTGGTGGCGATCACCACGGCACGGGCACGGGCCACTCCCGCCAGCCGCAGCACATCGGCGCGGGTCCCGTTGCCGTTCACGGTGACCAGACCACGCGCAGTGGCGGCCTGCAGCGCGGTGGGATCGGTATCCACCACGACGACGTCTACCGGCTCCTCGTCATCGCCGAGCACTGAGCTCACCGCGGAACGGCCCTTCGTGCCGTAACCGATGACGACGACGTGGTCGTTCACCCTGCGCCTCCAGCGTTGGATCTTCCACGCCTGCCGGGACCGCTCGGTGAGTACTTCCAGCGTGGTCCCGACAAGTACGATGAGAAACAGCACCCGCAGCGGGGTGATGACCAGGACGTTCACCAGCCGCGCGGTATCGGAGGCGGGGGTGATGTCGCCGTACCCGGTGGTGGACAGCGACACCGTCGCGTAATACACGCAATCCAGCAAGGAGAGGCCGTCATCGTTGACGTCCCGGTAGCCGTCCCGGTCCAGGTAGACCAGCAACACCGTGGTGATCAACGCCAGCAGAGCGCCGACCACCCGGCGCCCGATCGCCGTGAGCGGGGCCACCCGGCTCTCCGGGATCCGGAGCTGGCCCACCAGCGCGTGATCGGGATGCTCGGTGAGCCGGTCGAGCGGGCTCCGACGGTTCACAGCCGGACCGCCGCGTCTGGCTGCGCGGTCGGCGCCAGCACAGTCAGGTTGAGGTCACGTGCGGCGGCGGCCATCCGGTGGTCGTAGGTGACAACCGCGGTGAGCGCCTTACCTGCCGATTGCGCCGTCGCGAGATGCACGGCATCCAGGCTGCGCAAGGTGGAGCCAGGTAGGAGGTCGCCGGCCACGCGGAAGATCTCCGCAGTGGCCGGACGGGCAAGGATCGCCTGTCCGGGAACGGCGAGATGGCCGGGCAACGCTGCGACCGTTGCGGCCAGTTCGGTCTCGCGGCGAGCGTGCAACGCCCGTTTCACCTCGGTGACCGCCAGCTGTGAGGTGAAGACCGGCGGCGTGTCCTCGTCAAGGAGCATCGCATGCAGAGCGTCGGACTCGGCTTCAGCGACGATCAGTTTGACGACACCGCTCGAGTCGAGGTAGATCACCTTTCCGAGTCGCGTAGCTCGGCGAGCGCCTCCGACAACGAAGCACCAGCGCGCGCCTCCATCGGCGCGGCATCGGAGGCCCGCTGGTAGCGCGGATCGTCCGGGTCGCCGCCCGCATCCCGGACCCATGACCGCCACAGCCGTTCGGCCGGGCTGAACGGCACGATACGGGCGACCTCCTCGCCGTTGCGGGTGACGATGACCGGCTGCGCCAGCTCTTCGACCTCCCGCAGCACCGCGGGCGTCTCTCGTTGCAGCCGTCTCACCGTCACCGTCGTCGCCATGTTCGACATACTAGCATCGTTGTCGAACACCTATCGTACGGGCGGGTGGGTCAGGGAGCAGGAGGCTGGTGAATCCGGCGTCGACCGCAGCTCGTGGCCCGTCTGGGTGGTAGTCCCACAGCGTCGTGGTAGTCCCGCAGCGTCTCGACGTCGAGGTCGACGGTGCTCACGGGCGTCCGAGCCGCCGTTTGGTGAATACCGACCCGAGCGGAAGAATGCCCCACCGGCTGGCCAGACCGCACGGTCACTCCTGCTCGTGGGTGGCGGTCACGGCGGCGGTGATGGTGGCTTCCGTGGTCGCCTTGTTGATGCCGAGGGCGGCGAGCACGCCCGTACCGTCTTCGAGTTCCAGCAACGCGAGCAGGATGTGCTCGGTTCCGATGTAGTTGTGGCCCATCCGCAGGGCTTCCCGGAACGTGAGTTCCAGCGCTTTACGTACTTGTGGATCGAACGGGATGAGCTCGGGTACCTGGTCGACCGCTGGTGGCAGCGTCGCTGTGACGGTCTTCCGGACGGTGTCCAGCGGCACGTCTTGGGCGACGATCGAGGCTGCGGCGAGTGCGTCCGGCTCGCTCAGGAGCCCGAGCACCAGGTGTTCGGGGCGGATCTCGTCGTTGCCTGCCGCACGGGCTTCGTTCTGCGCCGCCATCACGACGTTACGCGCCCGGTCGGTGAACCGGCTGAATCCCTGGCTGGGATCGAGATCCGACGGTTCGCCGGGGCGCTTCGGAACGAAACGCTTCTGAGCTGCTTGTTTGGTGACCCCCATGCTCTTGCCGATGTCCGTCCAGGACGCGCCGGAGCGTCGTGCCTGGTCGACGAAGTGGCCGATCAGATGGTCAGCCACGTCGCCTAGGTGATCAGCGGCGATGACCGCGTCGGACAGCTGGTCCAGAGCGTCGGAGTGCACCTTCTTGATGGCCTCGATCAGGTCATCGAGGCGGACTGGATTGGTCATACGGACTGGAGTCGCCATGCGTCAACCATAAGTGGACGATCCCCAGACCGTCAACCCCAAGTAGACAACGGCACCGGAGACGAGCGCATCCGGAACTGACGGCCTTCGGCCGCAGCTCGCGTCGGAGATCGGCGCCAAGCTCGGCGGAGGTGCCGTAGGGAGGCCCCCGAACGCCAGCACGCGCAGTCCGGAAACCACCTCGCGCCAGCTGAATGCGGCAACTCGTGAACGCCCCACTCAGCACAGCCAGGGCAACGTCATGTTCGCTTAACATTCACCCGTAGCGACGTTGAGTAGTCACTGCTATTCTCACGCCCCCTCGTCCCGATACCCTGGTCCCACCGCGGCAAATGATCGTCGCCCGGCCTGACCCGGTAGCCACGTGAATAACGATTCGGCTCCCAACAGCGCTCTACAGGGTGCTCAAAACAGCGATTCGGCTCCACATAGCGGTCAGGACCCGGGCCCGGACTGCGATTCGGTTCCGAACGGCGCTCTGGGAGGGTCCGGTGCTGAGCGAGGCGCTCAGATGGCACCTCGCTCCGGCGTGGTGCTATAGTACTTAGCGTCACAAGCCCGACACATTCAGCGATCTTGACTTGGCCCTGTCAGCACAGCCCCGCGCCGAGCGCCATTCGGAGCCAAGTCGGGGAGCGCTTCGCGCTCCCCGTGAGGAGTGAAATGGGGTCGGCCGCAGAGCGTCGCGGCCATCCTTATTTCGAAGAAATCGCGCATCACGACGGTGGTCTTCGCCGCGCCGTTGAAGGTCAGCCACACGGTGTTTCTCCTACGCATGACGATCACAGTGGCGGGCTCTCCCAGTGGGGTGCGGAACGTGAACACCCGGCGGTAGGAGTCGATCTCGCTGTGCAGTTTCACCGGGGCGGCCCTTGGCTGCTTCATGGCGGTGACAGTAGGGTCACGCAAAGGATCAACCCAAGGATGTTGCTCAACTCAGGCCCGACGACGGCGATGGCAAATCGGCACGAGCCCTGTTGATCAGGCTTCGTGCCTGCTGGCCGTAGACCGCTGATCTTTGATGCCTGGCGAACTTCTTCTCAAATACAGCTATCTCGCTGCCTTGAGTGATGGTCAATTCAGCCGATGGCGTCTCAACATGTACGATATGCTGATCGAAAATCCAAAATCCGACTGAAACCCAGGTGTGACGTTGACCCATTGCTGGAATGATCCCGAGACTGAGCCGGTGCAGTGACATGACCTCCAGCAGTCGATTGAGCTGGCCTGCCATCACATCAGCGTCACCTACGTGAGTACGCAGAGCCTGCTCCTCCAAAACCACAAGAAAGCTTCTATCGCCTACGTAGAGGACCCGTTGGCGCTCCATGCGTGCGGCGACGGCATCACCCAAGTCATTGGGGATCTGATTGAACTCGATAGCTTGAGCAATGATAACTGAGGCATAGTCCGCAGTCTGAAAAAGTCCAGGCACCAAACCGGGCTCGTAGACCCGAAACAGCTTGGTCCGCTCATACAGCGGAATCCTCGCCTTCTGACCATGTTTCATGCCAGAGTGCAAGGAGCGCCGCCATTCGATATACATTGACTCAATAGCGCGCATCGTCGCGATAAGATCAAGGATCTGATCTTCTGCACCACACGCGTGACACCAAGCCCGCAGGTCATCCTCCGACGGGTTTTGTGTACCGTGCTCCAACTTGCTGACCTTGGTGAAGTGCCAGCCGCAACGAAGAGCAAGAATTCTCCCCGTTAGATTGGCGTTTTGGCGAATCTCCCGGAGCCGGACTCCTAGCGCTTCACGCGCCCGCTTAGCGGTAGTGGACAAGTCAGGAGGGTTTGTACTCGCCGTGCGGGATTGCGATCGACCAAACGGCCTCAAACGCTGACTTACACAATTGAACGATGATTGGATCAGTCGTCAGTTGACGTTCGAACACGTCGCCTTCTCCGGTGAAGACGGTGAAGACCACCGTTGAGTTCTCGAAGAGCCAGAAGTCGTTTCCTGGTAGCGCGATGGCCGATGCCAATCTGCGAGGCTACCATCTGATATCTTCTCCAGCTTCCACGTTAGAGCCTGCAACTCCCCACTCATAGCGAATGTAGTCGGTCACCGGCTCAGAGATAATCCGCGTCCTTCTGAACACCTTTCCGGCCGAGGTGGCATCCTGAATCAACGTCATCCACGGCCGTCGCTCTTCAGCCTCAGCATCGTGATCCCGGTAACCTTTCTCGAGGAAACGCGCGAACCGCTCCGCCTCATCCTTAACCGCATAGACATCCCGCATCTCCAAATGCAGCACCTCACGCGTGAACGTGGTGAAGAATTTGTCCCGATCTTTACCCCAGATCAGCTCCACGAATCTAACCTTCACTAACAAGTGCTTCAATAGCTTCCTTGTCGACCTCTACCACGTCCTCATGAGCAGGGATGTTCATCTCTGCCAGAGCCCCAGGATCGGTCACCCGCCTGCCCTGGATGACCAGGTTTCCGTCCTCTTTGACGTGAACGATCGGAGGAACCCAACTCGTCACGACTCCGCTGAGCCCATCCTTGGCGAGATGAGTCATGAGACGAGCGTAGATCTCCACGACTGTCTCACCATCTGGCACGTCCAGCTTGGCCAAGATCTCCGGATCAGTCACCTTCCACCCTTCGATCAGGTACGTTCCTCGGTCCGTTGCATACAGGGTCGGAGAGTCACCGTGCTCTGTCTCCTTCCCCAAAAGCGTATCTCCATGATCCTGCCTCCCAAGGGGAGTTGCCCCATGTTGCGTATCGGGCCGATCGTCCGCCACCCGCGCAGTGACAGTCAAGAGCCAAGCCAGGAGCCAACGGTTTCGGAGCTACGGGCGGGTGAGGCCGAGTTCGGTGCAGGCGGTTTCCAGGACGTCCAGGCCGAAGGCGTCTACCGGGCCCAGGGCGCCGGGGCCGCTGACGCCGTGCTCGGCGGCGCGCCAGGCGCCCCAGGCCAGCAACCGGGCGGTGAGGCGGTAGGGGTCCGTGGCGACGAGCCGGACCTCGGACAGCGGCGTCCCCTGCTCGTCGTAGGCGGCGCCGACGAAGTGCGAGGTGACCCGGTCGAGGGCGGCGGCGTCGGGCTCATGCGCCACCCGGCCTGCGGCCAACGCTGCCAAGGCGGCGCTGCCGCGGCGGCGCAGCGCCCCCACACCGGGAAGCCGCCCCACACCGGGAAGCCGGCCCACACCGGGAAGCCGGCGCAGTGCGGGGGTGAGCCGAGCGGACAGGTGCAGCGCGCGGGTAGCTGGCCCGAACCAGCCGAGGTAGACATCGACCTCGTGCAACTTCCCGGGACCGGCCGGGTGCAGCCGAGGCAGGGCGAAGTGCTCGCTGGCGCCGATGGTCAGCGCCGGGCGGTCCCGCCCGGCTACCGGGAAGGTCCGCATCCGGGCCCCGGTAGGCTCGGTCCGAATTCCGTCCCGCCAGGTAAACGCCTGCTCGCCGACCAACTCGACGAACGAAGCGAGAGTGCCGCGGCTGAACACCTGGGCCCGTCCTACGCCGGTGACGTAGTAAGCAGTCTCGACCCGGTAGGCGGGCTTGTCGGCCAGCCGCAGCGCCAGCGCGCCCGCGAGATTGCCTGGCACGAAGTCGTTGCCGAAGGCGGTGAGCAGGCTCGCCCCGGTCTGCTCGGCGAGCGGACCGAACTCCTCGAACACCCGGCGAATGAACGGCGGCTCACCCGTGGAGTCGAGGTAGATCGCGCCTGCCCGCACCACAGCCGACACGGCAGGCTCTCCCAGCCGCAGGAACGGCCCGACGGTGCTCACCAGCACATCACCCGCGCCGATCAGGGCGCGCATCGCGGCGGCGTCGGTGACGTCGGCGGTGGCCGTCGGCAACCCACCGAGCTGCCCAGCCAACTGCGCGAGCTTGCCCCCGTCACGTCCGGCGAGCACCGGCTCAACACCACGGGCGACCAACTCCTGGGCAGTGCGTCTGCCGGTGTAACCGCTGGCCCCGAACAACACGATCCTTGCTGTCACGATCGCCGAGACTAGTCGCGCAGGTGGATCCAGGCTCGGGGGTGCGTCTGCGGGGGTCACCTGGAGGCGTGATTGCTATCGGGTGTTTGCCCGGGAGAACTGGTATCGCAGTAGCCGGGTGAGGTTGCGCAGTGTCGGGACAACGTTCATCACCCGGCACGCCATCCGGTATCGGCTGTTTGCGATAGTCGCGAGATCAGGCGAGGCCACTGGATACCATGCCGTGGCGAAGGTCAAATGCGGCACTCGGCGCTCAAGCCTACGGGGATTGCTCAGTCCCCAGCGCAACGTGGCGCCAGTCATCTGCAGGGAAGGATGATTCCGCGTGAGCCGGATGCCCAGCCGACTGAACGCATCGAACACCATCTCGCCGCTGTGGAAGTGGCTGGTGAGGCGAGCCAATAGCCGGTGCACGTCGTCGTCGGCGAGATAACACAGCAACCCCTCAGCGATGACCATGGCGGGAGAGTCGGCAGGCAGGTCCTCGATCCAGCCCGGATCGGTCACCGAGCAGCCGATAAGGCGGCAGCCGTCGCGAGCGGGGAACAGGCGCTGGCGCAGCTCGATCACTTCTGGCTGGTCCACGTCGTACCACCGGACTGAGGCGGGCGGGTCGACCCGAAAAACCCGGCTGTCCAGACCACAACCGAGGTGCAGCACGGTCGCGTCGCTGTGTTTGGCGAGGAACTCTCTGGTCCACGTGTCGAGCTGCTTGGCCCGTGATGTCACGACCACCGAGACGTCGACGGTGAATCTGGCGAAGTCGTAGTCGATCCGGCCCAGCACGTCCTCGGCCATCCGGTCGCCGAGAATCGGATTCGTCAACCTGTTGTCCTGCGCCTTCGCATAGAGCGTGATCAGCAGCGTCTCCATCTCCCCGGTCAGGACTATCTTTTCCTTTGCGGCATCCATCTCTGGCTCTCCTTGACTAACCGCGACGGCTCTGGGCGACGGGGCGAGCGAGTACCCCGGCCAGTTCGGCGCGACTCCTGATGCCGAGCTTGGCGTAGGCATGCGCCAGATGGGCTTCGACCGTGCGCACCGAGAGCACCAGCTGTTTGGCGATCGCCTGGTTGTTCATGCCCTGCACGACCAGATCCGCCACCTCGTCCTCTCGTGAAGTGAGCGGTAGTGGTGCCAGCTGCCGGAAGGCAGGTGTTCGAGCCATTTCACACATCCGGGCCAGACCAGCGGCCCGAGTCGCCGATGCGGCCGCTCGACGCCTGCTGCCGGCACGTTCGTGTGCGGCCGAGGCATGCGAGGCAGCTTCCGCGGCGAGCAGCACGGCGCCCATCTCGTCGAACTCGGTCGCCACATCGTCGAGCGTCCCGCCTGCACCCTCGGCCGCGGCGTCGGCATGCTTGCTGTAAGCGGCTACCAGCGGGCTGTCACTTTCCTCGGCCAACTTCTGCAAGCTCCCCACCACCTCGCTGGCCCGGCCCAACCGGACCACCGTGTGCAGGGCGCGCGCCTGCACGGCCGGTTGGCCCAGGTCGGCGGCGACCGAGGCAGCCCGGATCGCTCGATCGGCACTGTGCGGGAGGTGGTCGTCAGCGGCTGCCAGCCACGCCTCGGCGAGGAGAATCTCGGGCTCGAACACCCCGATGTGGTGTGAAGGGTGGTGCGGCCCAATATGGGGTGGTGCGGTGCCGTCAAGAACCCGCCTAGCGGCTGCACCGTCACCGAGCACGGCATACGCTTGGGCCAGCAGCGCGGCGCAGAGCTGCAGGCTACCGCCCGGATCACTGTGGCCAAGGCGGGCGGCGGCCTCGGACAACCAGCGAACGGCGGTACGCGGACGTCCGGCTGCCAGTGCCGACCATCCGACGTGCGTGGCGGCGACGCCGTCACCGGCCCACGCCGGATGCGCCATGCACCAGGTATGCAGCTCGGCGGCCCTGGTCTGGGCGTCGCGGATCCGCCCGGCGAGCAGCAACGCCGACATCTCAGCGTGCTCAAGCAGGAGCCGGGCCAGCGCCATCTCGGGCTCCGTGGTGTCTATCCGCATGGCGCAGCCATCAAGCGCCGCCCTGCCCACCGCAACTGCCGCCAGCGTTTCGGTGCTGCGACCGCCTGCGGCCAGCCCCATCCCGGCCGCGCAGGCTGCCCAGATCTGCGCGCTGCCTGCTAACGCCGACATATCCCGTTCGAACCCGGCCGCTTCCTGCGGTCGTCCAGCGAAGAACGCGAGCACGCCACCGAGTGCCCGCAGGCTTTCGGCTGCCTCGGGTTTGGCGCTGGCCGCTGCCTCGCGCAGCATCTCTTCGGCAGGCGCGAGCTGACCCCTGCCGAAGAAGAGATTGAGGGCGCGCACGACGGTGAGGCGATACTGATCCTGCACATCGGTCGCCAGTGCCTCGGCGGCCACCGCGACCTGCTCGGCCTCCTCCGACTTACCCTGCCAGCGCAGCGCCTCCTGCAGCGCCAGCTGTGCTGGCACCCCGCCTGCACCGTCGACGGCCGCGCGCGCCATCCGGGCAGCGAGATCGTGATCGAGCGATGCGCAGGCCCGCACGGCGGCATCCGCGAGCACACCCGCGTTCGTGCTGAGCTCGTCACTGTCGAGTAGCAACGTGCCTACCCGCAGCAGGTCGTCATGACGCTGCCACGGCAGGTGAGCGTGGGCGAGCCTGCGCCGAAGTTGGCAGGCGTCGACTTCGGGCAACTGATCACGCACTACCGCGCCGTAGATGGGATGGGCCAACCACGCCTGGGCCCGCCATCCGCTGTTCTCCACGATTACCAGCCCGCTGCGTTCCAGCGCGGCGACCACACCCGGGGTGGTCAAGCCGGCGAGGCGCCCGAGGCCCAGCGGCTCGCAGGTGGCCAGCAACTCAAGTGCGGCCCGCTCGTCGGCGCTGAGCCCGCCCAGCTTGGCCGCGACGATCTCGTGCAGGCGTGGCGTCGGATCAATGCTGCCCTCCCAGCGCCACACGCTGTGCTCCACCCGCAGCCTGCCGGTCTGACGGCCTCCTTCGACGAGCTCTCGAAGGAACAGGGCATTGCCACGGCTTGCGCGCCACAGCCGCTCGGCCGTCCGGCTGTCCACGACCCCGCCAAGTACGCTGGCCACCAGTCGGTCCACGTCGGCTCGCGGTAGCGGCTGCAGCTCCAGGCGCTCGGCCAGACCGTCCTTCCACAACGTCACAACAGGATCAGGCACCGGCTCACCGGTTCGCACGGTGAGCACAATGCCGACCGCACCGGTGAGCGCGAGTTGGTGCACGAGGGTCACCGACAGCTCATCGAGCAGCTGCGCGTCGTCGATCCCAATTACCAGCCGCTGCCCACTGTCTTCGGCGATGGCGTTACCCGCCCGCTGTAGCAACGTGAGCGGGTCCGATGCCGTCTCCACGGCGGGAAGGAGATGGGCGAACGCTCCCAGCGGGATCGCGGCGGCCGCATTCGTCGCCCCTACCCATCGCGTCGGACGTCCGCTGCCTGCGGCGGCCATCAGCGCTTCCCGAGCAAGCCGCGTCCTACCGACCCCGGCAGGTCCCGCGACAATCACACAGCGCGGCTCGGTAATGCGCTCAGCGATGAACTTGAGCTCGGAGTCACGCCCTACGAGGGTCCATGAATCTTTTTCCAGAACCGACTCAGCCAAGTTACCTGGTACCTCGCACTCGTCCGGAACGCAATTGATGGTGCGCTGCGAATCATCCATGAGTACTCGCTTCTTGTGAGGCATTAACCGCTCCCCGCGTGGCAACAACAGATGACAAATTTTCGCTTCAGACGACGATAACGACCATGCCCGTCACATCAAGAATTCCGGACAGCCGAATACGATGTCCGGGACAGGTGAATTCAGCGCACACCTGCGGCGCGTCAGTATATTTTCAGGTTTCGATCAGCGCATCAACCCAGCTCAGCCGACTTGAGCACCACCTTCCGGATATACCTGACTCCTGCGCCTCCGAATGTTATCGGGTCGAAGTTGACGCGAGCAAGGCGACACTCCCCCACTAGACGTCACGAACCGTACACTTCACCGTTACAGGGCAGTACTTACGGCGCGGTCCAGCAGAGCCGCCTGGGAGTTACCCGAAACAACAGGACTAAAGAACTGCACCCGGCTCGCGGCTGCCAACGATATGGGCGGCAATACTAGGGGCCGCAGCGGTCACTGCGCGAAGCTTCCGGGCCAATCGACGAGGCCCCGGAGGTCTGCTCACGGGTGATGCGCGGCGTGCCGCGGTAGCGCAGCGCGGACGCGCCGCTGGTCTGCGCTGCCAGCGTGTCACTGACCGCCATGGCGGCGCAGCTGGCGCCGGAGAGCACGGCATCGAGGTTGCGGACAGCCAACTCGGACAGCCGCAGCCCGCTGGTGCCCGTCGCGTGGAGATTGAGCTGGCCGACGGACCCGGACAGCGCGAGTGTGCTGGCTCCGGATGCAGTGGCCACCATCGCCTCGATGCGCAGCCGACCGGTGATGTGGCTCGCCCCACTGGCTTCGAGTCCGAGCGCGTCGCCGGTTAACTCGGGTTCCAGCGTGACCTGGCTGACACCGCTGGCGGTCAGCTGATCGAGATTGCGCACGGTGACGTCAGCGGTCAGCGTCGCGTTGCGGACGTTCGCGTCCGGCTTGAGCCCGAGGCGTAACCGGCTGCCGGTCACCGTCGTATCGACGAGATCGGCGAGGTTATCGTCCATCGAGATCGTCGCCTGCGGGGTTTCCCCGATCCGCACGCGGACGACGAAACTGGCCCCCACGGCGAGATCGGTCACGCCGACAAGGTTCAGCTGCCTGCTGGTCAAGTGCCCAGAGCCGGTCACCGACTCGGAGTCCGAGAAGCCGACACCGGGCGAGCCGTCTTCCCCATCTCCGCTGTGGACCATGGAACTACCCCCTGCTCCATCAGCTCCGCCTGACATCTGGCAACCGGCCAGCAGCAGAACCGATACCAGAATGATCCACACCCGCGGGACCGCGGCAGACAGCCGTGGTGCGCCACGGTCCCACGCACCCAGCACGGCGACCGCCTCCCCACCGCTCGAAAATCCCACCACCGGCGACAAGGGCCTCTGACAGTCCCCGGCGCAAGAGAACCGGAACAGCAGCATTGCCTACACAACTGGCGGGAGGGGTGGCCATGCTGCGGCCACCCCTCCCGCCGCGTGACGACTAGGCACGCGCTCAGCCAACGGTACCGGCGCGCCTCAGTTAGGAGAGGGGGCCCCCGGCGCCCCCCCGGACGCCGCCCCCCCGGGCGCCCCCCCC
>JBQTGW010000225.1:0-21384 GCA_052390495.1 Pseudonocardiales bacterium | reverse complement strand
CGTGACCCGGGTCCGGCCGTGCCGCCCTGGAAACCCCGGGGGAAGGGGCGGGCCTGGGACGGCCGGAGCATTCGGGTGAGTGACGGTCGCGGGTGGCGCGGTGAGTCCCAGCTCGCGGGCGAGTTGGGTGCGCAGGAACTCGGCGGGCTGGTGCAGCCACAGGCTGGCCTCCCCGTGCACCCGGCAGCGCCGCCGGCACCGGCCGAGCAGAGCACCGGGGCGACGGCAGGACCGGCACCGGCCCCGCCGGTCCACCGGATGGTTCATCAGGATCATGTAGAGGGCGGCGATGGCCTGGCAGGGGACGGTGCCGATCCCACCGGCCGCGCGGCGTCCGGCCTGCACCGTCTCCGCCAGCACTCCGCGCAACACCGCGCACATGTGCTGGTGTCCGGTCTGGTACACGCTGGGACCCCGCCCGGTCACCGGACCGTCACCGTTTCCCATCCCGCGGAGAGCGCTCCCGACAGCCGGGGTGGGGACCAGCGGTGCCTGGGGGTGGATCGGCCGCGGGGCAGCGCGCACGAGGTAACCAGTAGGCAGTCACTGGGGATGCGCAGGGTTCTCACGTCGCTGACCTCTCTGCGGTGACCGGGACCGGCGGCAGGGCTTGGAGGCGGTGCCGGTGTTTGGTGCCCCATAGCGTGGTGGTGATCGTGGTCAGTGGCATCACGATCCGGGTGGAAACATTTCTTCGCTGCCCGTGGTCCGGTTTGCCTGCGTAAACAGCCAGCGGAAACCAGAAAGACTTCCGGCCGATCCGGCCGTGAAGCCATCCGCTTGTCACCGGGTGGGGCTACGGTTCGCCACGAATCCAGCACCGCAGGCGATCTGAGAGGGGTAGAGGATGTCCAGAAAAGCGGAGAACTCGCCGAAGGCCGAGCGTGACAAGGTGCGTGACCGGATGCGCGGCCTGGGGTGCACGGTGGGCCAGATCGCGGCCGAGATGAGCCGCCGGTTTCTGCTGCGGCCCCGGTCGGCCTGGCGCTACGCCCTGGGCTGGCCACAGTGGAAACTCGCCCAGGAATACAACACTCGCCACCCTGGGGCGAAGCTGTCGGAAAGCCGGATCAGCGAATTCGAGGCCTGGCCGCACGGCGGCAGCCCACCCACCCTGCGCTACCTGGTCGGCCTGGCCGCCACCTACGGCCACGGCTGTACCGCCGCCCAGCTCGTCGACGCCGACGATCTGGAGCGCCTCAACCCCGCCGACCGGTGCCTGCTCACCACCGGGCACCCACCCGACGCGAGCGACGCCTGGGCGGCGCTGGACTCGCTGATCCTCTCCCTGGAGCGACGGGGCCCGCAGGTCAGCGCGCATGTGGCTGGGCAGCCCGGTAGCGGGCTGGTGGTGCCTGCGGACCTTGCGGTATGGCAGGCGGTACTGGGTCTGCAGCTTCCCGGGGAGCTTGCCGCCCTGGTGATGATGCGCCTGGAATCGCTGGCCGGGCCGGATGGTGATGCGCTGGCCACACCCGGTGGGTGGGATCGCGTCTACGATCGGCTTGTTCCGTTCCTCTCGAGTTGGGCTAATACCGTGAAGCGTCGTCTCGCGTTGCGCGCCCTTGGCTGGGCGGCCACGGCCGCCTCCGTCGGGTATTCCCTGAATCCGGACGAGCAGGCGCGCGTGGCTGCAGTATTCAGCAACCCGGGCCGGGTCGACGAGCAGACCATCGGGCACATCGACGCCGTGCTGTGGCAATGCAAGCGCCAGGATGACGCGCTCGGCCCGCGAGCCGTGCTGGACGCGGTGCTCGCCCAGCGCCACTTTGCCCGGACCCTGGTCCCGGACTGCCCGGCTGAGCTGCGGCCCCGACTGCTCTCGGTCCTGAGCAGCGCCTCCCGTCAGGCTGGGTGGCTCTGCTTCGACTTGAACGATTTCGACAGCGCGGGCTACTACTACGAGGACGCCCGCGCGCGGGCGCATGAGGCGCAGGACATCGAGTTGGGCGCGTTCGTGCTGTGCCACATGAGCCATCTGGCCACCTGGCAGGGCCAGCCCCGGATCGGCATCGATCACGGCGTCGCCGCCGGACAGTGGGCCAACCACACCAGTGACCTGCGGGTGCGGGCCTATACCGCTGACGTGACCGCACGGGCCTACGCCGCCGACGGACAACGCACCGCCTGCCTGACCGCACTCGACGCCGCACACACCACACTCACCAGGGTTGATGACCAACAACCAGGCTATCTCGACTTCTACGACGAAGCGCTGCTCATCGGGGTTCGCTGCTTGTGCCACCTCGAAGTCCATGACGGGCAACCTGCTGTCGAGTACGGACAGCAGTCGCTGAGTAATCTGGACCCCTCATTCGCCCGGAACTTGGCAATGACCACTGCGTACCTCGGGCGGGCCTATGTCCAGTGCAATGAGATTGACGAAGCGGCAGGACTGCTCGGCGATGCTGGCGAGGTCGCGGCGCGGAACAGCTCGGTCCGGCTGATCGGACTACTCAAACAAGGCCGGGCCGACCTGCAGCCCTGGAAGGATTCCACCGCTGTTCGTGCGCTGGACGATCGTCTCAGGTCTTGTGGCGTGATCCTCGGGTGAGCTGCGTCATCGGCAGAGTCGCGCTAGGTCACGGACGCCACGGTGCACGACTTCAGCGTGAGGCCAGCAGGGCAAGCTCACCGCCACACGGAGCTAGCAGAGGCTACCGGCTGCACCATGGTCCACATCTACGGGTAGACAGCGGCGTAGATCACAGCGAGCACCGGGAAACCGCTGTGACCATATCAAACGTGCTCCAACCGAGCTCCTGCTGCGACCGCAGTGCGGTGAGGACCCCGTGCACGCCCCTTACCGCCCACCTACCACCAGCCGCGATGCCGTGTTGGCTACCATCAGCGCGCGGGGCCGTTAGCTCAACTGGCAGAGCAAAGGACTTTTAATCCTTGGGTTCTGGGTTCGACCCCCAGGCGGCCCACTGTTTCCGCTGGTGAGAGCGTTGTAACACGCGATCCAGGGGCTTGACGGGCGATCTCCTCGCCCGTCAACCGTGGGGACTCACGGTGCCGGTTCCCCCGTCTTGGCGGTCTTGCCCGCCGGGCAGCCCTGGTCGGCACCCCAGTGTTGTTGCAGTTCTTCTGGGCTGCTCAAGGTCATCGACTGTCCGTTGGTCAGGGTGCGGACCCTGGCTGTGAGCAGCAGCTCTGCTGCCTTGTCAAGCACGGTGCGGGCCACCCGGTTGTGGTCCTCGGAACGTTCGAGGACCACATAACGCGGCTGCCCGCTCCGACCACCCGCGCCCAGCCACGCGACTTGGGGACCTGTAGCCAGTCCGCGATCTGTTTGTCGACCACCAGGCGAACCATGGCGGGGACAACTCCGTCGAACACCTTGCCGGGCATCAGGTCCTTGTACAGGTCCAGCAGGGCTCGGGTGAGTTCGATGCCTTCAGGAGACGGCCCGGTGCTGGCTTGAACCATTGCCGCGTTGAGCTCTTGGGCTTGAGCGAGCCTCGTTTCAACCTTGCAGGCGACGCCGGTCAGCTCCGGCGACCAGGCGGCCCAGCCCGGCAGGCAGCCGCGACAAGGAGTTCCTCACCACGCGGCGCGGGGACCGCACCGGGAGATGTCTGACCACCGCCAGCTCGTCGCCCTCGTCGTGGAGGAAGGCCGTCGGGTCGAACTCGGCAGCGGCGAGTTCCCGCTCGGCCCGCGCTTGCTGCTCGGCGGGTGGTGACACCCGCTCGGTGACCGCGGCTTCCCACCCTCTCGCCATTACCGGCATCCAGCAGCGGACGGCGCGGACTCGGGCGCCGATGCGGCCGGAGTACGTCAGAGCCCACCGCAGCGCCGCGTAGCTGGCCGGGGAGCTGTCGACACCGACTACCACTAGCTCGCTCATCTCAGCCTCCTCACCGCCGGGAGCCTTCTATAGACGCCGCACCGGCCGCACCGGCCCTGGCGCGGGACGGCCGGCCAAGCTGTACCAGCGGTCGCGTCATCACCTGGCCGTGTCGCTGCCCCACCGCCGCTACGACCTGGCCGGGCGGCTGTTGTCCAGCGCCCTCGAGCACGCCGAACGATCCGGGGACTCACCGCACGCGGTCCTCGACCAGCGTGCCTATCAACTGGGCCGAGAACTCGGGGAAACCGCGCGCAACGCCGACGGTGACCGCGACACCCGGGACACCACGCTGCGGGTACTCCAGGAATACGGCTTCGAACCGCGCATCGAAGGCGACCACGTCGTCCTCGCCAACTGCCCCTTCCACATCCTGGCTCAGGAGTACACCGAACTCGTCTGCGGAATGAACCTGCGCCTGCTCAACGGGCTCCTCGACGGCCTGGCCCCCATCGGGCTCACCACCCACCTGGACCCCGCCCCACCCCACTGCTGCGTCCGCCTCGAACCCTCCGCCTCGAACCCTCCGCCTCGATGTAGTTCGAATCTACGTAGCAATAGGCTAGGTAGATGGCAGCTACGTTTATCGGACGATCCAGCGAGCTTTCCCTCCTGGAAAAGCGCTTGGAGCGAGTCGCTGCTTCAGGTTCGGCGACGGCGGTCGCACTCCGTGGCCGACGTCAGGTCGGCAAGTCACGCCTCGTGCAGGAGTTCTGCGACCGGGCCGAGGTGCCATACCTGTACTTCGCTGCGACCAAGGGGGCCTCGCCAGCCGAGTCGGTGGCCGCCTTTCTGGCGGATCTGAGGGACTCCTCGCTGCCCACCGATCGCGAGCTGGTCGCGACGAACGGGTCGGGCAGTTGGCCAGACGCCTTCCGGGTGCTGGCCGCGGTGCTGCCGACTACGCCATGCATCGTCGTGCTGGACGAGCTGCCCTGGCTGGCCGAGCAGGACGATCTCTTTGACGGCGCGCTGCAGACGGCCTGGGACCGGCTGTTGAGCAAGCACCCGGTACTGCTGCTGCTGCTCGGCAGCGACATCCACATGATGGCCCGCCTTACCGCTTACGACCGCCCGTTCTTCGGGCGGGCCGACAATCTTGTTCTCGGTCCGCTCACGGTGGCCGAGACCGCCACAGCGACCGGCCTGGGCCCGGCCGACGCGATCGACGCGCACCTCATCTCGGGCGGGTTGCCCGGCATTCTGCGGAGCTGGTCGCACGGCACATCACCGCTGTCGTTCCTTGAGGCCGAGTGCGCGGACCCTGCCGCCCCGCTGTTCAGCGTGCCCGAGTCTGCGCTCATGGCCGAGTTCCCCGCGGCTGATCAGGCACGGCGGGTGCTGGAGGCGGTGGGGGGTGGCGATCGGACACACGCCAACATCGCCGCAGCCGCGGGGGGTCGGCAAGGGGCGATCCCGTCGGGATCGCTGTCACCGCTGCTTCGCCGGCTGGTCGAGGACAAGGGAGTGCTCGCGGTCGACGAGCCGCTCTCGACCCGACCCGGCAAGCCAGCCCTCTACCGGGTCGCCGACAGCAACCTTCGGCTGTACCTGGCGGTCCTGCGCTCCGCGCACGAACTCACCCGCCGTGGACGACCGGAGGTGGCCTTCCGGGTGG
The DNA here is from genome assembly GCA_052390495.1 of Pseudonocardiales bacterium. Lineage (GTDB taxonomy): Bacteria > Actinomycetota > Actinomycetes > Mycobacteriales > Pseudonocardiaceae. The sequence continues at coordinate 15,913 of JBQTGW010000225.1, read as the reverse complement.
TGCGGCGACGGTGGGCCGCGTGGCGCGGCCGAGCGGTCGAACCATTGATCCGTCAGGCGCTCGAACTCGCCGCTGCGGCCGGTGAGCTGCCATGGCCCGATGTCGACACCGTCGGAGGCTGGTGGAACCGGCAGTTCAATCCCGAGATCGATCTGGTCGGAGCCGATCGGCCGCCGGTCGCACAGCGGATCCGCTTCGCCGGGTCGATCAAGTGGTTGACCACGCCCTTCAACGGTCAGGACCTTGCCGAGCTCGCGCGAGGTGCCGCCCAGGTACCCGGCTTCGCTGCCGACAACACCGACCTGGCCGTGGTAAGCCTCTCCGGAACCACTCCAGACCTGGATCCCGACATGGTCGACCTCGTGTGGGGGCCCGGCGACGTCGTCTCAGCCTGGGGGTCGTGAGTCTGTCGGCACACTCAATCTCTGGAAGTAACAGATCTCCCACATCAAGGCAGCATACGACTCCGCCAATAACGCAGCTCACCCGAGGATCACGCCATGAGACCTGAGACGATCGTCCAGCGCACGAACAGCGGCGGAATCCTTCCAGGGCTGCAAGTCGGCGCGGCCTTGCTTCAGGAGCTCGACCAGCCGGGCTGAGCTGTTCCGTGCCGCGATCTCACCAGCGTCACCGAGCAGCCGGGTCGCCTCGTCAATTTCATTGCACTGCACATACGCCCGCCCTAGGTCCACAATGGTCATAGCCACGTTCCGGGTGCGTGACCGGTCCAGATTGCTGAGCGACTGCTGCCCGTACTCAGCAGCACGTTGCCCATCATGGAGTTCGAGGTGGCACAAACCACGCACCGAGATGTGGAGCGCTTCATCGTAGAAGTGGATATAGCTTGGCTGTTGGTCATCAGCCCTGGTGAGTGCGGTGTGTGCAGCGTCGAGCGCGGTCAAGCAGGCGGTGCGTTGTCCGTCGGCGGCGTAGGCCCGTGCGGTCACGTCAGCGGTATAGGCACGCACCCGTAGGTCACCGGTGCGGTTAGCCCACTGTCCGGTGGCGACGCCGTGATCGATGCCGATCCGGGGCTGACCCTGCCAGGTGGCCAGGTGGCTCATGTTGCACAGCACGAACGCGCCCAGCTCGATGTCTTGCGCCTCATGCGCCCGCACCCGGGCGTCCTCGTAGTAGTAGCATCATCAAGGGTGCCGTTCGAACCGATGTCACGCTCGACGTTGGCGAAGCGGCAAACCTCTACTCGAACAGGCGCGGATCAACGCGACTCGAAAGACCAAACCAGTGAGTCACAAGCCGATAGCCATATCGGAAAGTTGGTGCGACCGTCAGCCGCTGACCGGCACCGATCTCACCGACTTCCTCGCGCTCCGACGCGTCTGCGGTCGCGCAGATTCCCATATCGGCAAGGTGGGGGACGACTATGTCGAGAACGGGCGTCCCCTGCTGCTGTTCCTCGCGGACGGTCTCACCACGCTGATCGAGGTCGGACACGTAACGCTCGGCGAGCCCGACGCCGCATCGTGCGGCATACGGCCCGTCACGGTCACCACATCCGGGCGGGCGCGGTACGAGGAATTGTGCGACAGGCAGAAGATACCGCCTTACCCACTGCGCGAGGAGGAGGCGGGGGCTGTGCCCTGCCCGGTGCGCGGGTCGAGCCGGGCGAGTGGGTCGAAGATGCACTGCGCCGTGGGGTGCGAGAGTCGCTGGGCACGGGCGTGAGCGTCCCCTACCATGCCTAAGCCATCTCCGATGACACACGGCGAGAAATATCCAGCTGTGCCCGACATCCGGCCCGAAGCCGCGTGCTTGTGCCCAGAGTCGCCCGGCCGGGTCGGTGCCGGTGAATCCGGTAGCACGGCACAATCTCGCCAGCCACGGCCGCAGGCGCAACCCGTCCGCGATGGCACGCCCCACCTGCTACGTTGGGACAGGGATTAAGCTGGCCCAGCCGAACACTGCACGATGAGGAGAGCCTCAATGCCTGAGCCGATCCTGATCTCGATCGCCGCTGCGATCGCAGGTAAGACCGCGAGCGGACTGTACGACCTGGTCAAACGCAGGTACTCCGGCAACCGGCAAGCCACCGCCGAACTCGAGGCCGCAGTGGAGGATCCCGCGGATCCACAGTTGATCGAAGTTATCGCCGAACGACTTGCGATTGCCGAGGAATCGGATCCGGATTTCCGGGCCGCGCTGCGCTCAGAATGGGACAAGATTACAGTCACTCAGCATGCCGAAGGCGGCGTCGCCAACCAAGTCTACGGCAACGTGAGCGGCAAGGTGGTCCAAGCCCGCGACATCCACGGCAACATCAGTCTGTGACGGTTCCCTCGTATTCGGGTACCGGATTTCCGGAGCCGCAGCTTCCCCGATGGCGCACAGCAGCGATCCAGCGTACAATTCTAGCCGTGGTGCACAATGTCACCGCGGCCACTCGACTACTTGACGTTCTTCCGGTCGTCGCTGCCGATCCGCGCGTGCAGGTAATCTTCACGTGCACCGGGTCCAGTGCTTTTACAGCGGGTACCACCGAGTATCTCGAGCAGCGCGGAGTACTGGTCCGGTCTTGGCGACATGCCCTGGCGACGGACATTGAACTAGCTATCGCCGCAAGTTATGGCGGCGACCTCCACGAGATCAAAGCACCTCTCGTCGTGATCCCGCACGGAATAGGATACAATAAGTACGCGGAAACCGGAAACCGGAAACCGGAAACCGGAAACCGGTTTTCGGTTTGTCAACTCCGTGGCTCATGCACGAGGGCAAGGTCGTACCGTCGGTCATCGTCTTGTCGCACGAGGAACAGCTCGATCGGCTCCGCATCGGTTGCCCCGAGGCTGTCGAGGCGGCGGTGGTCGCCGGGGACCCGTGCTTCGACCGGATGCTGGCCAGCCTGCCGTTGCGGGAGTCGTATCGGCAAGCATTCGGCCTCGCGCCGCATCAGCGACTGATCGTCGTGTCATCGACCTGGGGTGCCGCATCGCTCTACGGCAGCGACCCGCAGCTGATTGGGCGTCTCGCCGCGCGGCTGCCGGTGGATTCGCACCGGCTTGCCGTCGCGCTGCATCCCAATATCGTTTACGGTCACTCGCGGTGGCAGGTCAAGACCTGGCTGGACGAGTGTGTGCGGGACGGAGTGCTGGTGCTGCCGGAGGAGGATCTCTGGCGTCCGGCGCTGGTGGCCGCGGATCTGGTGATTGGTGACCACGGTTCGGTGTCGTTCTACGCCGCCGCCCTCGGGCGGCCGATTCTGTTGGCCGCCGTGCCAGCCGACGCCGTGGATCCCCGTTCACCGATCGGTCACCTGCTCAGAGCTGCCCCTCGCCTCGATCGCGGCGAGGATCCGCTGGCCCACATCGAGTGGGCGATCGTCGAGCACGACCCCACCCGCTACACGCCGATCACGAGCCTGACGACGTCGCATCCCGGGGAAGCGGCAACGTTGCTTCGCCGGGTGCTCTACGGACTGCTGGACTTGCCGCCACCGTCCGCTCCGCCCGTGGTCACGGCCCTGCCACTGCCGGAAAGCCGACTTGCGCCACCGCGCGCGCTGCTCGTCACGGCGGAGCTCACCGCCGGTGCACCCGGGCAGCTCGAGGCCACGGTCAGCCGATACGCCGCCGGCTCGGTGACCGGCCCCGCGCTCATACCGTCGGCTGCGCACCTGGTCGTCGACGTTGACGCCCCTACCACCACGATGCTGGACCTGGCTGAGATCGTCGTGCACCGAAGCCCTGACCAGGCCAGCCGATGGATTACCGAGACCCTGCGGGCGCTGCCCGGCTGCCTGCTGGCCATGGCCGGCGAGAAAGACGACTACTGGCTCATTGGCGGCGCTGACGGCTCGCTGATTCGTCTCAACACACCCCCCAACGCACCACCCCCCAACGCACCACCCGACGCACCCTCGGTCGAGGCACCCGTCTTCGCTTCGGTAGTGCATGCCTGGCTGTGCACCGGCCGCCCGGTTACGGACCTGCCGAGTCGGCTGCTGGCGCGAATCGCGGGGGCGGCCGGTTGCGCCACCGCGGTACTCGTTGCGCCGCCGCTCACTCGAGTTCGGCCAGCCGATACTCGGCCGCCACGGCTTGCGCCGTGAAACCCCGCAACCGGTAAATGTCCAGCGCATCCCGCAAATGTGAGCTCGCCACCGCCGGGTCGTCACGCGAAAGCGCGAGGTCAGCCAGCGCCTCACAGATCTGCGCCCGCTCAAGATGCCAGCCGCCCTGCACAGCCGCGGCAGAGGCGTCGGCGAGTAATTCAGCTGCCTCGGCGGGCCGCCCGCCGTCCTCGATCAACTTCTTCGCGCGCCAGAGCTCCACCTTCACCAGGGTGTAAGCCTCCGACGAGGGCAACGCCTCCAGGCCCGCGCGCGCCAGGTCGAGCATGGCCAGCGCCGTCGCGGGCGGCTCCACCTTGGCGAGATGGAACCGGGCCAACGCCAGCCGCCTTCGTTCGCCAATGCGCTCGGCCAGCGCCAGGTTGTGCGCCAACAGCTCAGCCGCTTCCGGCCGCCTTCCCTGATCCAGCCGAGCTAGGCCTAACGACTCCACTGCCGTCGCCTCCACGGTCAGCGAACCAGCGCCAACAGCCGAGCGCCGTGCGGCGGCGAACAACTCGACAGCCCGATCCAACTCATTGCGCTGGCGGTGCGCGAAACCCTGCTGCAGCCCAAGCAGGGCGGCGGCGAGATCTTCGCCCAGGGTGCTGGCGACGTCGACGCCCAGCTTATTGACGGCCACCATATCGTGCGAGTACTTGCCCTGATCATGCAATGGCCACAGCGCGATACCGAACTGGCAGACCCAGGCCAACTCACCCAGCGCACAAGCAGCTTCCACCGCAGCGCGCAGATTCGCCCGCTCAGCTTCCATCCACCGGCGTGCCGCACGGTTGTCGAGTCCGTCCCAGGAAACGGACAGTTCCGGCCAGAGCTGCTGCAGCCAACCACGTGTTGGCATCCACGCCAGCGACGCCGCCAGCGCCTGGTTCCGATAAAAAGCGACGATGCGCCGCCGAAGCCGCTCGCTTTCCTCCTGTCCCGTCATCGCCCGAGCGTGGTGGGCGAGCAGGCCAGGGACCAGGTAACGATCCTGCGTCGTCTCGACGGCCAACACCGCACGCCGCAGATTGCCGAACGCATCGGCCACGTCACCGACCTGCTCGCCCAGCACCGCCGCGACCGTGTCCACCGCGACGTCGCCGCCACCGGGGTGCACGCCCACCAATCGATAACACGCCTGCGCGAGGGGGTCCAGCCTGCGGTACGCGGCATCGAACACGACCGTCAACGACAGATTCTCATCCCGGGACAGCTCAGGTAGCAGGCGTTCATCGCTGGCCAGGGTGGCGGCCAGCCGGGCGGTCGGCCGATCATCGAACTCTGCCAGCATCGCGCCCACCACACACAACGCAATCGCTGACCCGTCACATCTGTTGATCAGCTCAGCCACCGCGCCGGGTTCCGCGGCGATGCGCTCCGGCCCGACCATCCGGCTCAGTAACAGCCGCGCGGACTCTGGACTCAACGGATCGACAGTGACATACCGCGCCGACACTTTCGCCTGCAAGCCGGTCAGCCGTCCCGCCTCGGTCACTACCGCCACCGATCGTCCCTGCCCTGGCAACAATTCACGCACCTGGCTGGGTACCACGGCGTCGTCGATGACCATTGCGACGCGCTTACCCGCGCTCCACGAACGCCACAGCCCAACCCGGCCATCCAGGCTCGCCGGGACCTGACTCTCACTGAAACCGAGGGTCGCCAGCAGGTCAGCCAATACGGCGCGAACTCGCTCAGCGCTATCCCCGCCAGAGGCCAGCCGAATCACGAAATGCCCGTCGGGATAGTCGCCGCGGTGCTGATGTACCCATGTTGTGGCCAGCGTGCTCCGGCCACTTCCCGGCGCCCCCCGGATAATCGCCACCTTCGGCCCGTCATCATCATGCCGATGCGCAAGAATCCGACTCAGCGCCGCCAACTGGGGCTCGTTGTTTGTGTAGTGCTCCGGCGGCGGCAATACTTGCCGCGGCGGATCGATCCGCCGCTGCGGATCGTGGTAATGCACACCTCCGTAGACATCCCTTGCTTGGAAAACCGTGGCCGCCTCGCCGTCAAACCTATTGTGCGTGCCAGGCTGTTCCTCACCCACAGACGCTCCCTACCCGAGTACCCGCCACCCGCAGGCTACTCGGCATCAGTGACAGCCCGCACCCGATCGCTGACACCCGGCCAACACTGTTGCCACGCAACGGGGTCGCGGCGAGCCAGCCGTGGGGCGCTGATGCCCAGCAGCCAGGCCAGGCGGCAGGTACGGCTGGCCAGGCAGGTCGGCTGGCAGCGACTCTTTGACAGTCCTACAATTCCCGTATGCAAGTAGGTGGACGCAGGCCAGTCGAAAGCACCGTATCGGCCGGTCGCACGCCCGATTCGTCATGAACACGGCTGAGCCCATCACCACCACGACAAAAGCGGGCAACGAGGCCCTGCTCTGGATAGGCCCGGACGACCGCGGCGTGCAGCTGGAGATCATCGCGGCCGTTGTGGCGGACATGTACCTGGTTGTGCACGTCATGCCGACCGCATTGAGGAGATGACCACGATGGCCCAGAGAATTCGGATCGGTGACGAGGAGATCGTCGACGGCGGCGACGTCGATCTCGACATCGAGAATGTGCGTCTCGCTGATGGGACGCGGCTGACCGAGGATGTCGCCGAGGCGTTGGCCGACGAGGTGCTTCGGTCGACCGGTCGCGGCCGTCCGTCGTTGACCGCACCTGGTGAGCGATCGCCACAGCTGCGGGTCAGTGTTCCTGTGGAGCTACACCAACGGCTCTCGACCCGCGCCAACGACGAGCACCGCAGTGTGTCCGAGCTGACCCGGGAAGCCTTGGAGCGCTACCTCGCGTCCTGATCGCCAGGCGGATCAGGGCGGACCTCACCGCGGCCGGTAGGCATCATCGGCCGTTGCTGGCGGGGGAGGGGCTGGATCTGCCGGTTCCGGGCCCGGTTGTGATCGACGTGGTCAGCGGTACGTCGCTGGGACGACGGAGGCTAATCGGCGGGCGCTCCGACATCACCACGGACGACGAAGCCTTCGCGGCGAGCCGCATCGGTCAGCCGATCGTCGAGCGTGACGATCTCCAGCGATGACGGGTGCCCTTCTGCGGCGACGATGGCGGCCGCGAGCTGCAGAGCGTCCGCCCCGCGGAGGCTGTGCACGCGCAGCAGGCGTCGCGCAGCCCGTCGCGCGGCCTCGACGGGCTGGACCTCGCTCCAGCCATCGGCCAGTGCGTCCAGGCGCTCGAGGGCGGCCAACGTCGCATCGCTCGACAGGTCATCCTGCCGTTCCAGACGGGCTATCGCCGACACGCATTCGACCTGCGTCGCCCACCAGACGAGCATCACTGGATCCTCGTGCGCGATCGCCTGCATCGCCTTCGTGGTCGCCTCACCCACAAGCAGGGGGACGATCGCGGAGCTGTCCCAGAACCTCAACGCGCCGCGCGCCGCTCCTCGAGCAGCGCGTTCACCACGCTCGTCCCGCGTCGGGCGCTCGGAGGCATTCGGGACAGCAGTTCCGTCGGGGGCGCCCTCCGCGCCGCGCGAACGGCGCCGGCACGTTCGAGTCGGGCGATCTTTCCGTCCGCATCCAGATCGCTGCTCACGGCGGACTCGAGCCGGGCGACCGGAATCCCCCGATCCACGATCAACACGGACTCGCCACCCCGGACATGATCGATCAGGGCGCTGAGACCGTTCTTCGCTTCGGTGATCGTTGCAACCCGCATCAAGCTAGAATAGCCTTAACGGTCTGGCTGTTCAAGCATGCCAGCAGAGGCGACGCGGGGCAAAATTTCTTCATGCAAACTTGCGGATAGTTGCTTAGGGTGATTAACTGTGCACAGCCCGTGGGGAGCGCGCTACCGCCGCACCCCAGGGCAACGGCCGGATCGGCGACCCCAGGAACCCCTTGGGTCGCTGGGTCGCGCCACTCCAGGCAAACCGAGGGGGACCGCATGATGGACGTAGGGCAAGGCCGTGATGCAACGCGTCAACCGGGGGGTAACTTACCCACCGCGAGCAGGCGAGCCCAGCGTGAGACCGTCCTCAGCGGACGCGGACGCGGTGGCTCGGACCATCCTTACGGACCCGCAGTGAGCACCCAACCACCCCAATGGGCGACATCCTCACTCGACTACCGGGCACACGTGCTGCGCAGTGCAGGTCCTGATCCACTCGGGCTGGTTGTTGCGCTCTGTGGACATCGGTTGCTGTGCAATACACCCGGCACCGACGAACCCCAGGTAGGCCGGTGTGGGTCGTGTGAGTTCATCCGGCGTTACCCGGGGGCGGTATGGCCCGATCCCGGCCGGTTCCGCAGTCATCGCCCCACTACCCTTGTCCCCGACCGGTGGCATCGATAATTTCAGTCGAATGCGTGACCCTCGTACTGGTGATCCGAGCGGGCGTGGCGCCCCGGAGTCCGGCTCATTAATTCACCCGAAGGAACAGCGCGACCTGCGTGAATGGTGCGAATACTCCGCCGAGCGCGTGGTTCCCGAAATCGAGCGCGGTGTGCCGCGCCCCCTTGCACCACCCCTGGGCGCCTGTAACGGTCAAGTTGTCCCACTCGACGGTCACCACCGCAGATGTGGGAATCCGGGTCCGGCGCGCCGAGCCCTGTCCCTCGGACCCGGATACCAGAACCTACCCGAATCCGGGACAGGGAGGCAGACCGGCGATCGGTCGGTGCGGGACCCGAAAACCCGCCCAGCCAGGAGGCCACCAGACGTAGGCGCGGTATGGAGATTCGATCATGATTCGGAGTTCCCGACTGTTCGCTCGAATTGCCATCGTGGTGGCCGCTGTGGTGACCCCACTGGCGCTCACGGCGCCCGCCCAAGCCGCCTCCGAGGCGACCTGGAATCGCATCGCGATATGCGAGAGCGGTGGTAACTGGTCCATCAACACCGGCAATGGTTACTACGGCGGGCTGCAGTTCAGTCGAAGCACCTGGAACGGCTACGGAGGGAGGGCATACGCGGTCACCGCCGACAAGGCCACCCGCGCACAGCAGATCAAGATCGCAGAAAAGGTACTCGTGGGGCAAGGTTGGGGCGCTTGGCCCACCTGCTCCCGAAAAGCTGGGCTCCGCTGACGCCCGGCGACACCGAAGTCGCCTGACGCCTCGGCCACGCCGGGAGCGTCGCACACCCGGCCGCGCCGGGAGCGTCGCACGCTCGGCCATGCAGTAACGCACATGGCCCTCGCCGCAGCCCGCGGCGGGGGCCATTCATAACGCTTCCTTCGAGCAATGCTGCAGGCCAAGACCGGCGAGTGTGCCATTCGCCTCTGCTCGCAGCGCTTCCACCGACCGGCGGTCACCGGCCCGAGCCCGGGCCTGCAGCGCTCGGGCCAACGCAAGCTGCGCAAGCGCCAGCCACGGCCAGGCCTGCCTGGTGGCCAGCTGGGAGAACGCCGATGTCAGGTGGCGCTCGGCCTCGTCCCAGTCGCCGGTGATGACGGCGAGCCGTCCGAGGTGGAACGACACGGGGCCGACGAAGCTGCGGTAGCCGACGCCACAGATGAGGTCGGCATAGGGCGTCAAGAGGGTGCGCACTGCCTGCGCCGTGGTCGGATCACCGAGCTCAACGCCGCCAAGGGCCAGCAGCCCCACCATGTGCGGCCACTCGTCGCCCGAAGGGAGTGGCTCGGCCCCGGTGGCGAGGGCCCGCACGGTGAGGTGCCCCCACCCCCGGTCGCCGCCGACGAGCGCCGTCAGTGACCGCTCAGCCGACTCGCATGTCGTCGAGAACCGGCCGTCAACCTGCGGCCATGAGCTCTGCCGAAGCCACCCCGCGATGAGCATCTGCCGAGCGGCCAGGCTGCCGGGCACCGGGGCGATCCCGTGGCCGGCGTGACCAACGCCTGCCAGCCTGGTGGTGGCCACCGCGTCGGCGAACCGGCCCTGGGTGACCGCGACGGCGACCGCGTGATCGACCAGCAGAGCGTCGCCGAACAGGCCACCATCGCCGTTGCCGACGGCCGAAGCCAGCGCGGCCAGCGCATCCTGATGAGCGGGGTAGTCGCCTGCCATCTCCGTGGCCATGGCGCGGTGGTGCGCGGCAACGATCTGGGCATTGCGGTTGTTGGTGGCTGTGGCCACGACGAGCATCTCCTCGGCGAGGATGAGTCTGCGCTGGACATAATCCGGGCCTTCGAGCAGGCGGAGCTCACGAGTCAGGGCATTGAGGGCCGTGATCGCCGTCGTCCCGGCCAGCACGGGTCTGCCCAACCGGCACTGCCTGGCCAGCAGGCGCCCGAGGGTCACATCGTCGATCGAGTCCTGCGGGTCGCGCCCGGTGCGCCTGGTCGAGTGGCTCGGTACCCCCCGCACCAGCAGGTCGATCAGGGCCACCGCCTCTTTGCGGAGCCGGGGGCCAAATCTTCCTGGTGGGGCGCAGCGACTTCCAGGTCAAGGTGCGCGGCGTCGCCATCAACACCGCCGAGGTCGAGCAGGTTCTGCTGGAACACCCCGACGTACTCGAAGCGGCGGTGCTCGCCAGGCCCGATCCACTCGCAGGCCGCCGACTGGTTGCCGCCGTGCAGCGCACCCCGGCCAGCGGGTTGAACAGCCTCGCGCTGCGCGAGCACTGTGCCCGACGTCTTCCCAGGATGGCCGTTCCCTCGACGATGCGGATCGGCGACGAGCCGCTGCCGAAGACCTCCACCGGCAAGGTCGACCGCACCGCCGTCGATCGTCTCCGTGAGTTGTCAACAGCCGAAGGAAGGGTGTCATGAGCCACGTCGACGCGATCAAGCGGTTCGTGCTCGAAGAGTTCTTGCCCGACGTCAGTGCCCACGACCTCGGTGATGACCACGACCTGCTGGGAAGTGGCGTCATCGACAGCCTCGGGCTGCTGAAGCTGCTGGCGTGGATCGAGGAGCGCTTCGAGCTATCGGTCAACGACAGCGACCTCGACCCGGACAACTTCCGCAGCATCACCGCGATCGACTCGTTCGTTGCGGACGCAAGCAAGCAGAAGTTGGCAGGTATCTAGCGCCGTGCACGACGCACTCACGGCACTGTTGCACCAGCGCTCCAGCGTGCCGCGCGAGACCTGGCGGTCCCTATGGGACCAGCTCGACCAGCGGAACCAAGACGACAAGCGGGATCAGCTTGACGAAGGCGGCCTGCACCCAGGCGAGGCCACTGTCCTGCTGGCCTCGCTGGCCACCCGGCTGCCCGACCCCGAGACACTGCGCAACCTCGTGGCATCGCTGCACGAGCGGCGGCCTGCGGTGGCCGTCCACTGGCCCGGCTCGGTCAACATTGTGGGCACCGGCGGTGGGCCCCCGACGTTCAACATCTCCACGGCCGCGGCGTTCGTCGCTGCCGCGCTGGGCGTCCCGGTGGTGAAGGCGGGATCTCGCGCCTACACGAGCAGGTATGGGTCGATCGATCTGCTTGAGCGCCTCGGCGTCGGGTTGACCAGCTCATACGAGCACACCAGCGACACCTTGGACCGCTTCGGCATCGCCTTCGCCGGGCCCTTTGTCTACCCGACGGCGCTGACTCAGCTCGCCAGGCGCATCGTGCCGATGAGCATGCGGCCGTTCGGCCGCTTTCTCAACGCGCTCGGGCCGTTCCTCGCGGCGCTGCCGGTGACGGCCCAAGTCACCGGAGTCTCGGAGCACGCGCCACTGGCCGAGCTACGGCAGCTGGCGGCGACGATCAGCGACCGCACGTTCTGGCTGTGCACCAACGATCTGGGGGCCGATGAACTACTCGGCTTCGCCGACAATCTCATTTACACCGGGCTGACCGAAACCGGCACCAGCGGGATACGGCTGTGGCCAGGCAGGTTCACCTCCGGAGCAGGCACTCTCGATGACCTGCGGCCGGTCGAGGACCCTGGCGCGGTGGTCAAGCACTTCCTGGATGTCATGTCCGGTGCGGCGGGTGAGGTGGCCACCCGGACGGTCTGCCTGAACGCCGCGGCATTAGCCGTCGCGGGCGGTCACCTCGACGACTGGCCCTCGGCCATCACCGCCGCCGAGGATGCCGTGCGCAGCGGCGCAGCACGGGCGCTCGTCGACCGGATGCGGGCGATTGGCCATGGGTGAGTTCTTCACGCGCCGGGCGCAGGGCGGACCACCGGGGGCGGAACCGCCGAGCGGCGAACCGGGACTGGCCCTGTTCTTCAACGCAGGCGACCCACCGCTGCCCGTGCTGGCCGAGCTGGTCCGCATGCTGGACGAGGACGGGGTCGACTGCCTGGAACTGGCCGTGCCCTTCCCGGGGTCGGTGACCGACGGGCCGGTCATCCGACGCTCGGCGCTGCGAGCGCTCGCGGGTGGCGTCGGGCTCGACGAAGTCCTGGCGTTCATCGCCGCGATGCGGCCCAGCCTGTCGCGGCTGCGGATCGCGCTGCTCACCGACTGGAGTCATACGGTCCGGCACCGGCCGCTGCCCTCGGTCATCGCCGACGTCGCCGACTCGGGTGCCGACGGCCTGCTCGTGCACGCCCTGCCGCCCCGGGTGCGGGCCGACTACTACGAGGCCACCTGCGATGCCGGGCTGCCGATCGTCACGACCTGCTACCCCACCTCGTCACCCCAGGTTATGGCCGAGGCGGCCGTCCATGCCAGCGCCTACCTCTACCTCGTCGCCCACTACGGCCGCAGCGGCACCGCGCCCGCCGCGGGCTACGCCGAGCTCGCCGGCACCGTCGCCACGCTGCGGGCCGCCGCGACGGCTCCGATCGCCATCGGGTTCGGGGTCCGTACCCGAGCCGACCTGGCGGCGGTCCATGACTGCGGTGCCGACGCCGTGATCGTCGGCTCCGCGGGTGTCGCGCGGATCGAGAACGCCCTCGCGGCCGGTCACGACGTCATCGCCGACTTCCGTGACTTTGTCCGGTCCATCCGTACCACTACCCCACTTCACCGCACTTGACCCGGGAGCTGATCGTGATCATCCGACACATCAACACTGTGAAGACCGTCGATTGGGGAAACGGCCTGAGCCGGCGCTTCCTGGTCGAAGCCGATGGCATGGGCTACAGCGTCACCGACACCACCGTCCGGACCGGGACCAAGTCCCGGCTGGAGTACCGCAACCACCTCGAGGCGTGCTACTGCATCGAGGGCTCCGGGGAGGTGATCGACACCGAAGGGAGGTCGCACCCCATCACGGTGGGCACGCTGTACGCCCTGGACAAGCACGATGCGCACTACCTGGTGGCCAGCCCGCACGAGGATCTCCGGCTGGTGTGCATGTTCACCCCCGCGCTGCGCGGCGACGAGGTGCACCAGCTCGACCAGGACGAGTTCTCCGAGTACTGAGGCGGCCGACGTGATCGAATGGAATGCCGACCAGGTCGCGCTGCGCCAGGGATTGGCCCGCTGGCACAAGGCCCTCAGCGCCGACCACATCCAGCAGGATGAGCAGGGCACCTTCTCGTGGGAAAACTGGAAGTTGATCAGGCAGTCCGGGATCCTCAGCCTGCCCTTCGAGCAGCGGTGGGGCGGGCTCGGCCAGGACCTGATCACCACGATGTACGTGCTCGAAGGGCTCGGCGAGGGTTGTCGCGACGGCGGGCTGAACTTCTCGGTGACGACCAGCATGGCCAGTGTCGGCATTCCGCTCCAGCGCTACGGCTGCGCTGAGCTCAAGGACCGGTATCTGCCCCGGATCTGCACCGGCGAGGCGATTGGCGCACACGCCATCACCGAGTCCGACGGCGGCTCCGACGCGATGCGCATGCGCACCAGGGCCGACCGTGACGGCGATCATTTCGTGCTGCGCGGGAGCAAGACCTTCGTGAGCAACGGCCCGATCGCCGATCTGTTCGTGATCTACGCGGGCACTCATCCGGCAGGCGGTCCGCTCGGCGCCACCGCGTTCCTCGTCGAACGAAACACCCCGGGGATGGAGATCGGTAAGCCGATCAAGAAGATGGGACTGCGCACCGCACCGCTGAGTGAGCTGTTCTTCGACGCGTGCCGGATCCCGGCGTCCCAGGTCGTCGGCCGGGTCGGCGGCGGGTTCCTGGTGCTCGACTACGTGATGAAGCGGGAGATCCTGTTCACCTTCATCGTCAATACCGGCGAGATGGCGCACCGACTCGACCGGTGCATCGACTACGCCAAAACCCGCATCCAGTTCGGCCAACCGATCGGTTCCTACCAGGCGATCGCCAACAAGATCGTCGATATGAAGATCCGGTTGGAGACCGCGCGGAAATGGCTTTACGACACTGCGCAGCGCCTTTCCAGCGGCCAGAACGTCACGGTCGACATGGCCATCGCCAAACTCCTGGCCAGCGAGAGCAACGTGGCATCGAGTCTGGCCGCGGTGCAGATCTTCGGTGGCAATGGCTATATGGCCGAGTACGGACTCGAGAAGGACCTGCGCAACGCCGTGGCAGGCACGATCTATTCGGGGACCACCGAGATCCAGTACAACCGCATCGCGTCAATGCTGGGGCTGGGTAGATGACGGGCCGATGACGGTGCTCAAGGTATGCGGGGCGCGGAGCGCGGATGACATCGAGCTGCTGGCGGCGGCGGGAGCAGACCTGGTCGGCCTGTGGCACGGCGTTCCGGGTGGGCACGCCAACCTGGCGGGCGAGGAGCTGGCCGGGCTCGCGGCAACCGCCCGAGCCACCAGGCGCCTTGAGCCAGTGCTGGTGACCTTCATCAGCGATGCCGCCGTGCTGGGCGAGGTGCTGGAGCGCACCGGAATCCGCTGGGTGCAACTGCACGCCTACCAGACGCCCGCGATGGTGCGGGCGCTGCGCTCGGCCGTACTCGGGGCCCTCACCATCGTCAAGGTGCTGCACCTGCGCAACGGCACGTGCCTGGAGCGTCCCTTCGGCGCGTACGAGCGGGCGGGCACCGACCTCTTCCTGCTCGACAGCGTGACCGAGGACGGCCGGATCGGCAGCACCGGGCAGCAACTGCCCGGCTGCGACGTCATCGACCTGATCCCGCAGCTCTCCCGGCCGTTCCTGCTCGCAGGCGGCATCTCGGCGGACAACCGGAGGTACTACGAGTCCGTCGCCCAACACCCCCAGTTCTTCGGCATCGACGTCGACACCGCGGCTCGGGATGACCGGGGACGACTCGAAGCGGCGCTCGTCTGCGACATCACGCGCAGCTGGCGCACCGCCTCATACCACCAGGAGATCGCATGAGCTCACCGTTCATCGAGTCCCTGCTGGCCGCCGACCGGCCGTTAATCATGGAAATCAAGCGGTGTGACGCCGACGGCAACGATCTGCTCGGTGGCCGGTCGATCGCCGATGTCGTGGTCGGCTTCGAGGCCGCCGGGGCGCCGTGTCTCTCGGTGGTCACCGGACGCTGGTTCGGCGGCACCGAGGCCATGCTGCGCGAGGTCGCCGAGCTCACCGAACTTCCGGTGCTGCAGAAGGACTTCATCACCAGACGAGACCAGCTGCACACCGCCGCCCGGCTCGGCGCATCGGCCGTGCTGTTCACGGCCGCGTTGCTGCCGTACTCAAGCCTGAAAAACCTGATCGCGGCCGGCCTTTCGGTCGGTCTCACCCCATTCGTCGAGGTGACCAGCGAGGCCGAGATCGAGGCGGTGCCCTGGGCCGACGAGTGCGTGATAGCCGTGAACAACAAGGACATCACCACCGGCGAACGCGACAACGGCGACGTCGAGCGCAGCGTGCGGCTCCTGCCCGCCCTGGGTCGCAGCGGTACCCCGTGCCCGGTCAGCGCCAGCGGCATCGACCGCCCAGAGATCGCGGCCCGCTTACTCGATGCCGGCTTCGCCGGCCTGCTGATCGGCACGTCCCTACTGCGCGCGAACGGCCTGCCCGCCTGGCTCGATGCACTCGACCGCAACCGAGCAGACCACGATGACCACTCTGGCTGATCGTCACAGTAGCGACGCTAGGCGGTGGGTAC
>JBQTGW010000224.1:0-2675 GCA_052390495.1 Pseudonocardiales bacterium | reverse complement strand
TGAGCACCTTATTCTGCCGAAACAGCGATCAGGGGGCACCGGCCCGGCACCAGGAAGATCCCGCAGTGGCCAGAGAGGGCGCAGACCTGACCGAGATCCCGGCGCACCCGCTCCGGACAGAGTGGACCCACTCTCAACCTGTGACTCGATGTGACGATCACACCACAGTCGGCGAACTTGCCGTTGCCCTGCCGAGCCGGTGAGACAACAACGCGGCGTTGTAGCCTGTTCCGGTGCCTATTTCCAGCACGCGATAGCCGTCGTGGAGGTCGAGTGCCTCCAGCATCTCGACCATGAGACTTGGCATTGTGGATGAACTCGTGGGTAAGGCAGCCTGTTCCCCACCGGCAGCCCGTCCCGAAGGGAGCGGGCGACGCTGCACGACGAGCGTCAAGTCTGAGTACACCTCGTCCAACCACGTGTCGATACCCGCCGCTTGCGCAGGCGAGGCAGCCGCCGTCGTACTGGTGCCAGCGGGAACAAACAGGTGGCGCGGCGTCTGCTCCACGGCCACACGCCACCCCTCGCTACGAAGAATGCCGCGCTCGGCAAGGCTGTCGGCGAGCGCGCTCGCGCCACGGCGTAGCAGTTTTTGGTTTCACGCCGTCACCCCAACCAGCAGGTCCGCCATCGCAGCTGTGATCGGTATTCCGGTCTCCGCCTCTATCCACCCAAACTGACCATTGGCATTGCATTCGAGGAAATACCAGCGGTCATCGGTGACTGCGAAATCGAAAGCGCCATACAGTAGGTCGAAGCGCTTCATATAGGCGCAGATGCCGTTGGTCACATCCGTGGGCAGGTCGATCGGTTCGTAACTAAGAGAAGCGTAATCGGTCCGCCAGTCCACGTATGCGTCCGGTGATGCCGCGTGGATTGCTACCGCGAAGAGACGTTGACCGACTACGGTCACGCGCACATCGTAGCGCTTCGGTACCCATCGCTGGAAGAGGTTCATGGTCAACGATAGGTCAGCGTCGTCGAAATCCGCAGCAGAGACTTTACTCGTGAACACCAGTAATCCACAGCCCGCCGCGACACATAATTGCGCCGGCTTGAACTCGGCATCCGCCACTCTGCCTGGGTGGTGGCAGAAGTTTCAATCGATCTCGCGCTCGACCTCAGTCTCGTCTTGGTGGTTAACTTCATTGCCATCAACGATGACCTTGGTATTCTCCTTCTTCCGGTCAATGGTGTATGTCTTAGAGTGCTGACCGCACTGTGGTAAAGCTCCATCAATCCTGATCGGCATCCGCGCCAGGCGGGCACCAAAGGGTCTTACCCGAGGCGAAAGCGGCGCGACATGACCCGGCGTGCCGCGAGCCGTCAAGGGAAGCCGATCAGCCGGTCCCATCAAGGGATCAGCACCGTGCCCGCCGAGCTGCGTCATCTGCGTGCGTCCTCAACTTATTGGTGCGTGCTACCAAGTCGGTAGCTGCGATCACGGTAGTTCCCTCACCGGGCGCAACACACCGTGTCCGCCGGGGAACTCTGAGTGTGAGCAGAGAGCGGGTCTCGAGCGTTCACAGTTTATGCACACAGAGCGCCGGTCCCAGGAGGTCGGCCTTGAGCAGGTCGATCAGCTCAGTTGACGAGGCCGAGCCAGTTGGCGTAGCCGGTGAGGTCGGGGTTGGCGCGGCGGTGCAGGCTGACCAGGACAGCGGTGGTGTCCCGCACCATGGGGTGCAGACGAGTTTGCTGTGGGGCGATCCGGCGAGCCTCTTGTAATGCCCGCAGCGAGCCGTCGCGGTCACCGTGGAGCAGATGTGCGCGGGCGACATCGAGGTAGTGATGACCACAGCGGGTGCGGGGCATATCCCGTGGCGGCGACCAGCCTCCGGCTGCGGTGAGGGCTGCGGCTCCGTCACCGAGCTCGACGTGGGCGGCCACCTGATGGGTGATGACGTTGGCAGGGCCGAAAGTGAGCCCGTAGTGCACCTGGTCATCGGTGCCGAGACGGGTGGTGAGTTCTTGGGCGGCGGCCAGGTGCTCCTGAGTCGCCTGCGCGTCACCGGCCCGCGACGCCAGAGTGACTGAGCGCAGGTGCAGGCTGCCGTAGACGGTCAATGCGCCAGGGGTGGGGTTGCGTAGTTGGTCGTCCAACTCGGCGCGGGCTTTTTCCATCAGGCGCAGGCCGAGGGAGTACTCCCCGGCTGACTGGAAGGTCTGCACCCGCGTCCAGTGGGCTAAGCCCCGCGCCAAGGGGTCGCCGCTGTGCTCGGCGGCTAGGGCAAGTTTGTGTTCGACGGACTCGGCTAGATCCGCGTAGCCGAGGCGATGCACCAGGATATGGGTGGCGCGGTACACATGGACCAACAGTCCGTAGACCGTTTCCGCGGTGGCCGGGTCCGCTTGGTGGGCGGCCACAGTGAGTTCCTCGATCAGTGCGGGGAGCCGGGCGGCGAGTTTGCGGTAGTCGGCGTTGCGGCGCAGCTGGGCGATATCGGCGACGTCAGAGCTCAGCTCGCTCAGTGCTCGAGCGGGTTGGTCGGCGGGTAGGTCATAGTGGCGCAACGCCTCGCGTAGCGCGTCGATGTCGCGGTGGGTTTGCTCGTCACGCTGGTTGTCGGTGTAGGGCTGGCCGGTTAGTCGTTCGACAGGGACTTTCAGTGCCCGTGCGACAGCGGTCAGGAGTGCGTGAGTGGCAGCCCGGTCTCCGCACTCGACCTTGCCCA
>JBQTGW010000223.1:0-21587 GCA_052390495.1 Pseudonocardiales bacterium | reverse complement strand
AATCGCCCGGTGCATGATCGTCGGGGGACCTTTGGGGTGGGTGTTTCGTTTCGCGCACACCCGTGAAGACAGCAAGTAAATACCCCACCCCAACGGACCCCGGACGATCATGGTGTGTGCTCCGGCGCTGGTCACGGCTCCTCCTGTTCGGTCCTGAGCGCCAGCCCGCGGACCACCTTGTTGCCCCCTGACTTCGCGATCGTGTAGCCGCGGCTGCCCAGATCGCGACTGAGCGCGGTCTGGGTGCCGGGTTCGACCCCTTCGCTCTCGGCCCAGCGCTGCCATTCGGCGAACAGCACCGAGGTGCGCAGCGCCACCAGCGGGGACCGGTGGGTCTTGTCGTCGAGGAACCGGCCCAGCGCGTCCTCAGCGGCCCGGTACTCCTCGGTGGCGGTGGTGACGGTGTCGGGGGCGGCGAGCCCGCGGGTCCGCCACATCTGGTGGCCCTGGAGGAGCCAGGTGAGAATGCCCTCGGACTCGGTGGCCAGCTTCCGCGGCAGATCGGGATCGCGTTCCTCAGGTGGGACCACGACATCGAAGGGCACCAGCCACAGCCGGCGCCAGATTCCCTCGTCGGTGCCCCGCACCCGGGGCCGGTGATTCGTCACCATGATCATCAGGTGCGAGGGGGTGAACTCCCAGAAGTCCTCCCGCATCCGCCGGGCCTTGATCACATCACCCCCGGTCAACCGCTTGACCGTGCCCTCAGCCAGGCAGCGGCCCGAGTCGGTCTCGTGGACCAGCGCCAGGCGTCGTCCCGCCAGGTCGGCGACGCCGGTGGGGTGGGTGTCGTAGCCCCGATCGACCAGCAGCGCGGGGTCAGCGGTGGCCGCGTAGTCCCCCAGCACCTCGGCGACCGCGCCCAGCAGGGTCGACTTCCCGTTCGCCCCGGCACCCAGGAAGATCGGCAACACGTGCTCGACCACCCGCCCGACCAACGCGCTGCCCAGCAGTCGCTGGGTGAAGTTCCGCAGCTCCGCATCGGGCAGGACCCGCTCCAGGAATGCCTCCCAGGTGGAGGCGCTGGCCCCGGGGTGGTACGCGGCGGTGGTGATCCGGGTCAGCAGCAGAGCCGGATCGTGAGCCCGCACCTGATCGGTGTCGAGGTCCACGACACCACCCGGGGTGTTGAGCAGAGTGGGGTGCGCGTCGAGCTCCTCGGGGGCCACCGCGATATCGGTTTCGGTGCCGGCCAACGCCAGCGTGCCCCGCACCGCCGCGGCTGATTCGAGCTTGAGCGCCGCACGCAACGCAGCCTTGCCGACATCGTCGCCGGTGTCGGCGGCCCGCTCGGCAGCGCAGCGGCGGGTCACCGCACGGGCGACCTGCTTCGCAGCACGATCGGCCTTCCCGGTGCCATCCAGCGCCCACCGGCGCCCATCCCAGGCCAGCCATCGGCGCCAGGCCGGTACCCACCGCAACCGGTGCCCCGCCACCCGCACCAGCCGCCGGGCATGCCCCAGCTCGGTCAGCGGTTCGCCGGGCAGTGGGTCCTCGATCGGCCCCGGCCCGCTCTCGTCGCGGTCAGCCACGGGCGCCACCACCCGCCGCAGCGACCGGGCGGACCCGGCCCCACGACCGTGCCGTCTCCTCGGCGAGCCTGGCGCCGTATTTCTCCCTACTGGGGCCATACCCGGCCACCACCGCGAGGGCCTGGCCCAGAGTCAGCCCCGTCTCCCGGCACGCCCCGACCAACCGGTGGTGCGCCGCCGAGCGGTCCGTGACATCCGGATGCGCCAGCGCCCACCGCACCCGGATCGGCAGTGGATCGGGCACCGGTTCCGTGACCGCCACCACCGGGGTACGTGATGGCGGTAGTGCAGAGTGGTCGACGCCGAGCAGCATGGCCAGCTCATCGGGATCCCATACCCGGCCCGACCACGGCAACGGCCGCACCAGCACCGGCGGGTCGACCTTGTAGTTGAAGGTGCCGGGTAGCCGCAGGAGGGATTCATCTGACCACTTCGCGTCGGCGCCAAGAGTGGCGGCGAGAGCCTGGTTCAGCCGTTTGTGGCTGCCCAGGTCGACCAGCCGGGTCAGGGGCAGATACACATGCCTGTTGCCCCCGGACCCGGACAGCACCGTGAACGGGGCCAGGGTGGACAGCAGGCTCTCATCGGCGGCTGGCCCGTCGATGTCAGCCCAGCAGACCATCGGCGGCAGCGCCGACCCCTTGCGCCGGTCATCGGTGAACCGCACCGCCGGGCAGACGTAGACGTCGACCCGCTCACCAGCGCAGACGAGCTGCCGCACATCCAGAGCCAGCTCATCACGCCCGGCCGACCACGAGTAACGCCGCTCGATCCATCCCCGGTGCCGGTACTTCCCGCCCTGGTCGCGGTAGGGGCAGTAGCCGAAGGCCACGGCTACGAAGCCGGACCGCCCGCCGAGCACGATCGTGCCGAAGTCAGCTCCACAGCTCACCGGCCACCGTCCAGTCCCACCGCGCGGCGCAAGTCAGCGGTGGGAATGCGCCATCGTGCTCCGTAGCGCAGTGCCCGAACGCCGAGTTCACCACGTCTGATGGCGGCGCTGGCGGTGTTGTAAGAGATCCCAAGCACCTTGGCCGCCTCGGCGAGCGACATGGTTGGGCCAGCTTCGGCGAGCAACCTGGCCGCCGGGTGCAGTCGCGAACGGGCGCTCATACCTGATCACCCGAATCAGGCGACTGGGCATGCTGGACAGCGCGAACCTGCATGGATGCTCCCAAGGTCCGATGTATGCCCCGGCCGGTGTTCCCGCACCTACCGGGGTTGTCTATGCGCACCGTCACCATAGCGCCATGGTGCCATGGCAGCAAGAATTGCGACGGGGCTGGGCCAGCGCTTCGCCAGCGTGGAAGGGCACCTGAGAGCACCATGGCGCCCACCTGCCATGGTCCTAGGATTGAGGGATGGTGAACCCAGGCGATACACGCCCGCCATACCGACAGGTTGCGGACGTACTGCGGGCCGACATCGAGGCCGGTGCATTAAGCCCGGGCGACCCGCTCCCCTCCAACGCAGTAATCATGGAGCGTTTCAAGGTCGCCAGCTCGACGGCGCAGCGCGCGGTTCGGACGCTGGTGTCCGAAGGCCTTGTGGAGAGCGCCGTTGGACGAGGTGTCTTCGTACGCAAGAGGCGGCCGTGGCGCGTGGTGTCGTCGCGGTATCTCGCCATTCCGCCGGAGGGTCAGCGGGATCGGTGGACGACCGAAGGCGCGAGAGACGGTTACCGCGCTGGCCAACAGATCACGTTCGTCGGGGAGGTTGAGCCACCGGAGGAGGTAGCTGACAACCTCAGGCTGCCGGACGCGGGCACAGCGGTAGTCCGTAAACGCGTGATGCTCCTAGACGACGACCCTGTCGAGCTCGCCGACAGTTACTACCCCACTGAACTCGTCCAAGGCACTCGTATCATGGACGTGGCCAAGGTCCCCCGCGGCGCTCGCGCGGTCCTTTCCGACCTCGGCTATCCGCCTCGGCGCGCCCACGAGGTGGTGTACACACGGATGCCAACCCCTGAAGAGTCACGAGCTCTACGTCTCCCTGGGGGTACGCCTGTCTTCCAGGTGGTCCGCACGGTGCTGTCCGACGACGACCAGCCCGTTGAGGTGGACGTGATGGTGCTCGGTGGGGACCGCAACCGATTGGAGTACGAGATTCTCGTGACCTGACCTCCCAGGCCAGCTCTGCAACTCTTGCCGCCATGGCACCATGGCGCTACAGTTGCAGTGAGCGTAAATAACCCCGGCAGGTGCGGGAACACCGGCCGGGGCGTACATCGAACCCTTGGGAGCATCGATGCACGTTGAGGATAGCCGGATGTACCGAGTGAAAGACGTCGCCGCGCTGGTCGACGTCGATGTGTCCACGGTCCACCGGGCGATCCAGGCCGGCGAGCTGGACGCATACAAGGTTGGGAGAGGTGCGCTGCGCATCCCAGGCGAGGCACTCACCAAGTACTTGGACAGGTGCGCTCGGGCCGCACGTGCTGGTGGTGCAACGGCCGAGGCCGATCCGAGTTTGTTGAGAACCAAGGCAGGCGGAGAGGTGAGCTCTGGTGGGTAAGGGCCGGGTGTATCGCCGCTGTTCCTGTCGTGGTGACGACGGGCGCCAGCTCGGCGCGCGCTGCCCAGCGCTGGCCTCTGACCGCAAGCATGGGACCTGGACGTTCGCCGTTGACGTGCCCAGCGTGGACGGCCGGCGTAAAACTATGCGGCGAGGTAGCTACCCGACGAAAGGCGCCGCTCAACGCGCATTGACTGACGTCCTGACCCGCTACGACGCCGGGGTCAAGGTCGACGACCGGGAGACCGTGGCCGGCTACCTCACGGCCTGGCTGGATGGGAAGCGGAATGCGCTTAAGCCCAAGAGCCTTTATCGGTACTCGGAGATCATCACGAAAGAACTCGCGCCGACGCTCGGTGCACTGCCGTTGGAGCAGTTGCGCCACGACCATGTGGCCGCTCTGGTCGCCGAGCTCGAAGAGACCGGCCGTGGTGCCCCGACTATCCGCTACATCCACGCCGTGCTGTCCTCAGCGCTGTCGGACGCGGTAAAGCAGCGTCGCCTGACCCACAACGTCGCCCAGCATGTCGTCCTGCCTCCGGTGGTCACCGCCGAGCGGCAGCCGTGGACGGCTGCGGAAGCGGTCACGTTCCTGGACCATAGCCACCGGGCCGACGACCGTCTGACCGATCTGTTCGAGGTCCTCATCGGCACCGGGCTACGCCGGGGTGAGGCGCTGGCGCTGCGCTGGCCGGGCATAGACCTGGCTGCCCGGGTGCTGTTCATTCACCCGACGCGGGGGAACCTGTCCGACGTCGCCGGTCGGCTGATGTTCACCGCGCCGAAGACGAAGGGATCGGCGGCCGGGGTCGGGCTTTCCGGCCGGGTGGTGGCCGCGCTGAAGCGGCAAGCTGCCCGGCAGGCCGTGGAGCGCGCCGAGTGGGCCGAGGCATATGAGGACGATGAACTGGTATTTGCCCGGGAGAACGGCGCGCCGTTGCGGCCGGACGGGGTGCTGGCCCAGTTCCATGTCCTCAGTGAGGCGGCCGGGCTGCCCCGGGTGCGGCTGCACGATCTGCGGCACCTGGCCGCCACGCTAATGATCAGTTCAGGTGTGCCGCTGCCGCTGGTGTCCAAGACGCTGCGGCACGCCCAGACGGCGATCACTGCGGACTTGTACGGGCACCTGACCCAGGAGGCCGCGCTGGCCGCCGCAGACTCCCTTGGTGAGGTCCTAGACGCCGCTGCGGCGGAGCTGGTGAACGAGCGCGCGGCGCGCGCGGCGACCACAGTGCGATCACATGATCTTGATCCGCGCCTGCTCAGCGGTTCCGTTTGTGGCGAAACCGCTGGTCAGGGGTGGAGCCGCCTCGGGGAATCGAACCCCGGACCTGCTCATTACGAGTGAGCCGCTCTGGCCGACTGAGCTAAGGCGGCGACGCTGCTCGGCAGCACGGGCCAGTGTAACGGCTCGCCCCGCAGACCCGTGAGTGGCGTTGGTGGCTATAGCAACGATTGCCACTCACGGGTTACACAAGGAACTGGTCAGGGCTTCGACGGCGATGCGGGGCTTGACGTTGAGCTCGAGCGCCTTGCGGCAGGCGAGCGTCGCCTCCAGTCGGCGTAGCAGGGATTCCGGGGTGCTGCGCGCGGCGATGGCGGTGATGTCTGCGGCGCGGTCGGGGTGGGTCAGGGCCACCGAAGTACCCCAGGCAACGACCAGCGCGTCGCGGTAGAAGCCGGCCAGGTCCACCAGTGCGCGGTCCAGGGCGTCGCGCTGGGTACGGGTGGCGCGGGACTTCTGGCGGCGCTCCAGGTCACGGACGGCGCCCTTGGCGCCCCGGCCAGCGGCGGCCGCACCCTTGCCGGTGCCGCCTGCGCCCAATGCGGTCTCCAGCTCCTCGGTCTCCGCGGCGTTGCGGGCGGTGGTCAGGCCGGCAGCCTCGGACTCCGCGGCCCCGACCAGTTCGTCGGCCAGGGTGAACACATCGCCCAGCGAGCGCAGCGCCATCGGGACCCCCAGCACGGCCTCGCGGCGGGCCCTGGCCTCGGGATCGGTGGCCAACCGGCGGGCGCGGCCGACGTGACCGCCGCACACCGACGCCGCCCACTGCGCGGTATCGGCGTCCAGACCGTCCCGCTGCTCAAGCACGCACGCCACCGCCGCGGCTGGCGGAGTGCGCAGCCCGACCGGGCGGCACCGCGAGCGCAGCGTCACCGCGATGTCCTCGGGATGGTCCGACGGCGCGCAGAGCAGGAACACGGTTCGCGGCGGGGGCTCCTCCACGGCCTTGAGCAGGGCGTTGGCCGCGCCCTCGGTGAGCCGGTCGGCGTCCTCGATGAGCAGCACCTGCCAGCGTCCGGCCGAAGGGCGCCGCGACGCCCCGGCGACCAGCCCCCGCATCTCCGCCACCGAAATGGACAACCCTTCGGGCACCACCTCGCGGACGTCGGCGTGGGTGCCCGCGAGCGTGGTCCGGCAGCCCTGGCAGCGGCCACAACCGGGTTCGGGGTCCGTGCACTGTAACGCGGCGGCGAAGGCCCGCGCAGCGACCGAGCGCCCGCTACCCGGGGGGCCGGTGAACAGCCAGGCGTGCGTCATCGCCCCGGACGAGGCGGCGGCGTCGCGGCCACTCATGGCCGATCGGGCGGCCTGCGCCAGCGCGGCGACCGCCGGCTCCTGGCCCACCACCCCGGCCCACACACTCATGTCGAATCTCCCGAAGCCACTCGATCGTCCATCTGATGGTGCGCGACCACGCCGACCACGGCCGCCACCAGTCCGGCACCGAGCAGCACCGGACGGGTTCCGTCGACGATCATCTGCTCGCCGAACAGGGTAATGGTGCGCTGCTGGACCAAACCGACCACCAGCGGAACCATGGCCATCGAAGCGAGCAGGTCGACCCGGACCAGGGATTGGACGAACGCAATGGTGCGGCCCCGCATCTCATCGGCGACCTGCGTTCCGATGATGGTCAGCCCGGTGAGGAACGCGACCCCCGCGGCGACGCCGACCAGCGTGACGGCCCCGAGCGCGACGAACAGGTGCGGCGCCAGCGCGACGCCGATCAGCGCCAGCCCGGCTGCCACGATCGCGCGGGCGAAGAGCCTGGCACGCTGCACCCGCCGGGCCGCCAGAGGTGCGAAGGCCATCCCGAGCCCCAGCCCGGCGAACATCGACGCGAAGAGCAGCCCATAGGCCGCGTCGCCGCCACCCAGGCTGGTGGCATAGAGCTTCGCGCAGGCGATGACGGCCCCGCCCGCGGCGAAGGCGCCCAGGATCCCGATCACCAGGCCACGGACCAGGGGCGTGCTGCGCACGAAGACCACGCCGTCGCGCAGCATCGTGAGCAGGCCGGGTTGAGCGCCGCCGCGCGGCGCGGCGCGCCCGGAAATCTCCGGGATCCGAAAGCCGACGACGAGCGCGCAGGTGGCGTAAGCCACACCGTTGAGGGTCAGCGCGAAGTAGGCCGACAGCTCCGCGCTTGGGATCAACCCGAGTGCGCTGACCTGCGGGCCGAGTTTGGACAGCGTCGCGAACAACCCGGCGGCACCGAGCACGGCCACCCCGTAGGTCATGATCAGCCCGAGCTGGTTGGCGGTCTCCACCTGGTCGGGACGACGCAGCAGGTTGGGAATAGCGGCGTCCTTTGCCGGGATCCAGAACAGCGCGCAGACCTCGATGAGGAACGTCGCGACGAACAGCCAGGCCAGCTCGCCGACCAGCGGGATGGACAGGAACAGCCCAGCCCGCAGCACGTCGCAGAGCACCATCACATGCCTGCGATCCAGCTTGTCTGCGAGCGCCCCGGCCAGGGGGGCGAGCACCATCGCAGGCAGCAGCTTGATGGCGACCACACCGCCGAGCGCGAAGCTCTGCGCCTGATAGCCGGTGGTGAGCTGGGTGGCCAGCGCAGAGAGCGCAAGCAACGACAACCAGTCCCCCGTCGCGGTCAGCGCAGTAACCCCCCACAACCGCCGGAACGCGGGAATCCCCAACACCTCCCGCACCCGCCCAGCAGTCGACTCCGCTACAGCGCGCTCAAACGGATGATCCACGCCGCTCAGCGTAACCACCCCACCCCAAACGAGATCAACGACCGCACCCCCAGCGCATTCAGCGGGGTTACCCGGACCCCGATGACCCCGCTGAATGCGGTCGGGGAGAGGTCACGGGAAGAGCGCGGATGTCGGGGGGTCGGGGGGGTGCAGGTCGGGTCCGGTTAGGGGATCGGGGAGTACTGGGAGGGGGTCGGGTAAGTCGGTGCCGTCGGGGCCGAACAGTGCGCTCGAGGTGGGCGGCGGTTCGTTCGCCATCGCCGAATCCATCGGGGCCGCCATCAGGCTGACGCCTTGGTTCGGCGTGCGGTGCTGCGTTTGGGAGCGGGGCCTTTGGCACGCTTCTCGGCGAGTAGTTCAACGGCACGCTCGTCGGTGAGCGTCTCGACATAGTCACTTTTGCGCAATGATGCGTTGAATTCGCCGTCAGTGACATAGGGCCCGAATCGGCCGTCCTTGACCACCATCGGCTTACCCGAAACCGGGTCGATGCCCAACTCACGCAGCGGCGGTTTGGCGGCGGCCTGCCCACCACGGCGCTTGGGTTCGGCGTAAATCTTCAGCGCCGCATCAAGACTGATCGTGAAGATCTGCTCCTCATCGGCCAGGGACCGCGAGTCCGTGCCCTTTTTCAGGTAGGGCCCGTAGCGTCCGTTCTGCGCGGTGATCTCCTGCCCGTTCTCCGGGTCGGTGCCCACCACCCGGGGCAGTGACAGCAGGCGCAGCGCGTCGTCGAGGGTCACCGTCGTCAGGTCCATGGACTTGAGCAGCGAGCCCGTCCGGGGTTTGGGCTTGGTCTTCTTGACGGTCCCCCCCTCGGTACCGTCCTCGGGAAGCACCTCGGTGACGTAGGGCCCGTAGCGGCCCTCCTTGGCGATAATCTCGTGGCCGGTCACCGGATCGGCACCCAGTGAACGGCCCTCCATCGGGGTGGCGAAGAGCTTTTCGGCGATCTCGGAGGTGAGCTCGTCGGGCGGCAGATCGTCGGGCAGGTTGGCGCGCTGCGACTCCACGCCATCCGCGCCGCGTCTTTCCATATACGGCCCGTAACGACCCACGCGGACAACCACATCGCGTCCCGCACTGTCGGTGAACAATCCGATGGAGTTGACCTCGCGCGCGTCAATCTCCTCCAGGTTCATTCCGACCAGCTTCTTCAGCCCCCCGTGCCGGGCCACCGACCCCATGCTGCCCTGATCCGAGCCGAAGTAGAACCCGGTCAACCAATCCGTGCGCTGCTGCGCACCGGAGGCAATGGAGTCCAGTTCGTCCTCCATGGCGGCGGTGAAGTCGTAATCCACCAGGCACCCGAAGTGCTGCTCCATCAGCCCGACGACCGCGAACGCCACCCAGGACGGCACCAGCGCGGAGCCGCGCTTCCACACGTACCCGCGGTCCTGAATGGTGTTGATGATCGACGCATAGGTGGAGGGGCGCCCGATTCCCAGCTCCTCCAGCGCCTTGACCAGGCTCGCCTCGGTGTAGCGCGGTGGCGGGGTGGTGGTGTGCCCCTCAGGCACCAGCTCGGTGGCCGTGATGGGCTGGCCTTCGGTCAGCCGCGGGAGCCTGCGCTCGGCGTCGTCGGCCTCGCCGCCTGCCTGCTCGTCGACGGTCTCCACGTAGGCCTTGAGGAACCCGGGGAACGTGATGGTGCGACCGGACGCGGCGAAGATGCACTCCTCTCCGGTCGCTGCGATGCCGGTGATCCGCACGCTCATCGTGGTGCCGCGCGCATCGGCCATCTGCGAGGCGACGGTGCGCTGCCAGATCAGCTCGTAAAGCCGGAGCTCATCGGCGTCCAGCGCGCGCGCCACCTGGGCCGGGGTCTGGAAGCTCTCCCCGGAGGGCCGGATCGCCTCGTGCGCCTCCTGGGCATTCTTGACCTTGCGGGTGTACTGCCGAGGTCCATCGTGCAGGTAGCGCTCGCCGTAGAGGTCCCTGGCCTGGGCGCGGGCAGCCGTGATCGCCGTCTCGGACAACGTCGTGGAGTCGGTTCGCATATAGGTGATGTAGCCGTTCTCGTAGAGCCGCTGCGCGGTGCGCATCGTCCGCTCGGCCGAGAATCGCAGCTTGCGGCTGGCCTCCTGTTGCAGGGTGGAGGTCATGAACGGCGGGTAGGGCTTCCGCGTGTACGGCTTCTCCTCAACGCTGGCAACACTCAGCCGGGTGTCGGCCAGCACTTCGGCGAGCCGTCCGGCGTACGCCTCGTCGAGGATCAGTACATCGCCGTCCGCGCGCTTGAGCTGCCCGTCGGGGCCGAAATCGCGCCCGGTGACGACCTTTTTGCCGTCGACGCCGACCAGGCGCGCACCGAACGTGCGAGGAGCGGCGCCGGATCCGGCGTCCAGTTTGGCGGACAGATCCCAGAACGACGCGGGAACGAAGACCATCCGTTCCCGTTCACGCCGCACGATGATGCGGGTGGCAACCGACTGCACCCGTCCGGCGGAGAGCTTGGGCATCACCTTCTTCCACAGTACCGGGGAGACCTCGTAGCCATAGAGCCGGTCCAGGATGCGCCGGGTCTCCTGCGCGTCGACCAGGTCCTGGTCCACATCACGAGGGTTTTCCGCAGCCGCGCGGATGGCCGATGCGGTGATCTCGTGGAAGACCATCCTGCGGACCGGCACCGTTGGCTTGAGGGTCTCCAGCAGATGCCAGGCGATGGCCTCGCCCTCGCGGTCACCATCGGTGGCGAGATAGAGCTCGTCGGCGCCCTTGAGCGCGGCCTTGAGCTCAGTGACCGTGGCCTTCTTGTCCGGGGTGACGATGTAGAGCGGCTCGAAGGCGTGCTCGACATCCACACCGAGCCGCGCCCAGGACTCCCCCTTGTACTTGGCGGGCACGTCAGCCGCCCCCCTCGGCAGGTCACGGATGTGCCCTCGGGAAGACTCGACCACGTAGTTCGACCCGAGGTACGAGGCGATCTTGCGCGCCTTGGTGGGCGATTCCACGATCACCAAATGGCGGCGGTTGCCGCTGCGCTGGCTGCCGTTAGGCGCCGCGCCCTCAGCGGCTTTGCCGCGGTTACGACCGCCGGGCTTGCCGCCCGGACCTGCCGTCGTTTTCGACCCTGCCACGCTTCGACCTACCTTGGTTTCGGCCCCCAGTACCACGACTCCCACCCGCCAGTGTGCACAACCGCGTGTGGACGCTAGCCGCTGAGATCAGGTCAGAGTCGCACAACCCGCCCCCGCAGAGCTCATCTTGCGTTACGCCACGCGGGTCAATCAACTTGGCCACAGCCCGGTTGGAGCAGCGCGCGGGGCCTCTCCGACCAGTTCGGCGAGCCGGGCGAGCCGTCGACGCGCCGAAATCCGCAAGGCGGGCTGGCCCGCCCGCGCGCCCAGCGGGGTGGTCGCCAGACCAACCGCCGTCAGTGCCGCGGCCAGCTGAGTATGAGTACCCGGCCCATGCGGATCCAACCCGAGCAGGTAGCCGCGGCCGTCCGGAGCTCCCGCGGCCACGACCCAGAGCCGCAGCGCGGCGCCGTCGAGCTGCCAGCCGCTGGGCACCGCCTTCACCGCCCCTCGGGTCCATGCGGTGGCCAGCGGCAGCAAACCGGCCAGGAACGCCGTGCGAACCCAGTAGTGATCCTCATCGGTGCGGCCCTGCTCAGCGGCCAGCCCGCGTTCCTGACAGGCAGCCGCGATCTCGACGGCCCGCCACCGCTCGGCGACCACAATTGACACCCGGGCCGCGGTCCCCCGCCCGAAGCTGTGCACCTGACCCTGCGCACACAACAGCCCGGCCAGGTCGTTCGGGCTGGCTTGCATGGCCTGGTCCGAGAACAACGACAGCTGCCGCACGTCCCACACTGTAGAACGAACGTTCGACCCGCCCTGCCCGGCGCGCCGACTGACCCTTTCTGACGCGGTCCGTACGATCACAGCGTGGCCTTGCCGGACCAGGAGCTGATCGCACTGCTCGCCGATCTCGAGTCTGATCGGGTGGAGCGTAAGGAGAGCGCAGCCAACTCCGATCGGCTGAGCGAGGCGATCTGCGCCTTCGCCAACGACATGCCCGGTTACGGCGAGCCTGGGGTGTTATTCGTCGGTGTGTCGGATCAGGGTGCCGTACTAGGTCGGCCGGTCACCGACGAACTTCTGCGGCGCCTAGCCGATCTCCGGGACCAGGGCACCATCCTGCCGCCACAGACCATGACGGTACGGAAGCTGTGCGTCGATGACGGCGATGTGGCCGCTGCTGAGGTCCAGCCTTCGATGACACCACCAGTGCGGTTCAAACATCCGGGTGGGATCGCGGCGCGCGATCGCCTCGCTCGACGAGGAACGTCGACTGAACGAACGCAGGCGCTCTCTCGATCTCCCGTTCAACTCTCGCCCTATCCTTGGGAGTTCGCTGAACGACCTGGACACCTACGCGTTCACCGCCGTGCTCCTGCCCGCCCTGCTACCGCGCGACGTGCTGGCGGAGAACGAGCGAAGCACCGAGCAGCGGCTGGCGGCCCTGCGGCTGACGAGCCAGGACACCATCCCGACCGCCGCTGGCCTCCTCGCTGTGGGTATTGACGCACTGGCCTTCGTACCGGGCGCGTACGTGCAGTTCCTCCGCCTCGATGGCGATGGGCTGGACGCGCCGATCAAAAATGAGAAACGGCTCGACGGAACCCTGCTCGACGTGCTCCGCCGACTCGACGAAGTGCTCGAGCTAAACATCACGATCATCCGGAGGCGGCCGTGACACCACCGATCATCACGGCATCGACAAGACAGCGCTGGTGTATCACCTGGCTTGGATGTTCGCGGACCTAGGACACCGCGTCGTCGCGGCCGATCTCGACCCGCAACCTCACGGCTGCCTTTCTCGACGAGGAGCAGGTCGAGGAACTGTGAAGCAGCGACAAACCTCACTCGATCGATCTGCTAGGCGATCTGCCCGTTCGTCGAGCAGGTAGAGACAGGCTCGCACCGATCCCATCCGGATCCGAATCGCGCCCTGCGTCGAGGCTGGACAGCCATTCGGATCCGAATCGCGGTGTTGAGCACCCCGTAGAGTGCCATTCGGATCCGAATCGCGGTCCGCGCAGCGCTGGTCGACTCCGAACCACGTCGTTGGTTCTCACCGGGAGGCAGACGGGCCGCTGACTTTCTGGCGGCCGAGGGTCGGACGGCAGGTGCACCGGGAGCTAACTGGTACTGGTAGGCGCAGCCGCAGCGGGATAGGGTGCGCCGGGTTACTTATTGACTGTGGGGAGGTGCTGGTTGGTAATGAGTGACGAACCGGGATCGGATGCGGCGGGCGGGGGCAAACTCGAGCCTGCCCGCTACGCCCAGCCCGACCTGCGCCAGCTTCTGGCGGCGCTGGACATCGGTGGCCTGTACCGGGTGCTGGGGCAGGGTGGCGGGCTCACGCAGCGGGAGATCGCGCGGCGGACCGGGCAGTCCCAGTCGGAGGTGTCCGACATTGTCAGTGGCCGCCGCCGAGTGGAGAACATCCACCTGCTGCGGCGTATCGTCGACGGGCTGGAGATTCCGCCGGAGTTCGTGGGACTGTCCTGGTGGAGCCCGGATGGCAGCTACTGGGGACCCGACGGCTCCGGCAACGGAGCGGTGCAGGTTACCGGCTCCCCGGAGGGCGTGGAGGTCGAAGTGTTACGCAGGCACGCACTGATGCTGGGCGGGATCGCCGCGTTCGGCGCCCAGATCAAGGGGATCGGGGAGCTTGCCGATCCCTACCCGGCGCCGGGCGAGTTGCCGCTGCCGTCGCGGCTGGACATGTCCCACGTGGCCTGGGTCGAGCAGACCACCGAGGATGTGTGGGCACTACGCCGCGCCCACGGCGGGCAGGCCGAACTCGCCCGCGCCGCAGTCGCGCACTTCACCCGCTGGAGGGGCGTGGACGCCCCCGAGGACGTCCAGCACGCCCTCACCGCGGCACTGGCCGGGGCGCACCGGGTGGCCGGGTTGTGCTGTTTCGATTCCGGTCACAACCGCCACGCGCGCGACCACTTCCGCCAGGCCATCGAACTCGCCATCGAGACCGGCGACCACCATCGCGCGGCCTCCGTGCTGTTGGCTTCAGGCTGGCTGGAGGCGATGGCCAGCCACCCAAGCAACGCACTCAAGTGCTACCAACTGGGGCACAGCGCGCTGGCACGCGCAGTCGGCGACGATTCCTATGCCGCATTCCTGACCTCGTGGCTGAACGCAAATTCGGCAGGGGCGTACGCCCAGCTGAACGACCGTCGGCAGGCCCTGACCTATCTGAGCCGGTCCCGCGACGGCTGGGAACCGCCGGATACCTTCCAGCGGGCCGACTTCGACTGGTTTACCGCTGACGTGGTCTGGCGCCTGGGCCGGCTCGATGATGCCGAGCCGTTCGCGGCATCGGCGGCGCGGCTCTTCGGTGCACCCAAGAGCCGCGATGGGGTGAAGGCACTCATCACCGTAGCCACCATCCATGTCCACACCGGCGAGTCGGACGGTCTGATGCTGGCCCACCAGGTAATCAATAATGCGGCGACGCTGCACTCGGTGCCCACCCGCCAACGCCTCCTCCCCCTGGCCCAAGCCCTGGACACCCGGCCAGGTTCAGACGCCAAGGACCTGGCCCGCAGCGCCCGCCAAGCCGCCGCAACCCGCGCATAGCCGGGACGCTCGACGCAGCATCAGTAGCTGCGTAGCGGCCTCCGGCGGGCCCCGATGGCGTGGTCGACGCTGAACCGGCCGGGACCGACGGCGGCCAGCGCGAGCGCCACGGCGGCGATCACCCCGACGAGCTCCCAGCCGCCGTCGGTGACGAAGATTCCGTTGCCGACGTGCACAAGCAGGGCCGCCATCAGCATGATGAATACGACGAGCAGGCCCGCCACGGCCGTCGCCAGGCCCAGGATCAGCAGCGCTCCGCCAACCAGCTCGATGGTGGCCACCACGAAGGCCGAGACGGTGGGCAGCGGTATTTCCATGCCCGCGAATCCCGCCGCCGTCCCGTCGATACCATTGGTAAAGAACTTCTGCGCACCGTGCGCGATGAGGACCACCCCCAACACGATCCGGGCGACGAGCAACGCCGCATCGCGCGCGGAAGCAGGCAGCACACTGATCATCATTTCGACCTCCCAAAGCCGGAGCCACCGACTTTAGTCGCATCGACAGCGCCACGATCGTGGCCCGGGTCTACTCAAGACCGTTAAGGACGCTGGCCCCGAGGATGAGCAGAGGTGCTTTCGGATCGGGCTGATCCTGCCGACGAATCACCGGGTATTTTCGGCCGACCCCTCGAATATACGGCCGAAAATAGTCATCCCTGTGTGGCGTGCCGCGCGTAGGCTACCCAGCGCATGCCAAGCACGCACGACACGCGTTCGGGGAACACGTGACGAGCGTACGGCCGAGATCCGGGACCCTCCAGCGTCAGCGATAACTTTGGGTAGTCACCTTGGCCACCCAGAAGCAGTACAGGGGGCATGGTTTACTTCCGCGATACTGACTACCCGCAGTGGTTGGACTCGCCTGTCGCAGGGGATGGCCGTGTGTGCAGCACCAGGCTCGAACGCCTCGGTGCACGACTATGCGCCCGGCCCCGCCCAGCTTGCGCTGGACCGCGCCCGGGCCCGGTTCGCTGTCGTGCTGCGGGTGGGCAGCACGGTCGTCGGCAGCGTTGTCGCGGTGACCGGTACGACGGTGTCGCAGGTGCCGACCTTGCTCGTGCTGGTCATCATTGCGCTCTCACTGTGGTCGGGTATCTTCGCGATGATCACGTTGCGCGACGGCCTGCACGGCCCGTTGGTCGTGCTCGATGCGCTGGTGGTCGCGCTGATCTGCACGATGAGCGGCGAGCTGCTGCCGCCGGATCTGCCTGCTGGGGCCGATGGGACCGGCTGGGTGATCATGGTCGCGAGCACGGGTGTGTACATCGCCCAGATCGGCTTGCGGCCGAAGCATGGCTTGCCGGTCGCGGCCGTGGTGACCGGCTGCTACTGGCTGGGTACACCTGCCCCCACCGTGATGCCGTTTGTCCTCGTCATGCAGGGAATTATCACTGCTTGCATGCTGCAGGTGCTGCGCAGTGCCGGACGGGCCGCCGACCTCGCGGTGGCCGGTCAGACCAGCGCATACCTCGACACAGCGGTGCGGGCGGGGGTGCGCGCCGACGAACTGGACCTGCAGCGCCGACTGCACGACACCGTGCTGGCCACCATGACAGTGGTGGGCATGGGAGCGATAACGCAGCAGTCACCGGCCCTGCGGGCCCGCGCTGCGGCCGATGTGGCTATCGTTGATCAGCTCCTGGCTGGCACGAGTCCGGAAGCCGAGACCGTCCCGCTGACGGCTCGACTCGACGTGGCACTGCGTGCGGTGAGCCTGGCGCCCCGACCGGGCCTGCCGCCGCTGCAAACCGTACTGGAGGTGCCGCCCATCGCGCTGCCGCGACAGGTCGTCAACGGCCTCGGGGAATGTGTCGCGGAGGCGTTGACGAACGTGGCGCGACACTCCGGGACCACGTCGGCGGTGGTGCGGGCGTACCACGAGGAAGCGGGCATCGTCGTCGAGGTCAGTGACAACGGGCGCGGCGTCGACAGCCGCGCGGTACCGCTGCACCGGCGGGGACTGCACGGTTCGATCACCGGGCGCATGCAGACCCTTGGCGGGGAAGCGTCGATCGTCTCCGCAATCGGCAGCGGAACCCGGGTGATCTTACGGTGGGCGAATGGCTAACCAGGCGGGCGAATTCGTCGCCGCATCGTACTCCCGCGCCACAGACGTGGCGATCATCATCATCGTCGCGGTATTTCATGTCGGATTCACCCTGCCCAGACGGCTCGGTGAGCAGTTCGCGGGCCAAGCGCAGGCCGGGGAACTCGTCGTGTGGCCTGCATTGACCGTCATCGGTGCCGCCGGTGCGGTTCTGCTGCTTCGCGGCCAGCTGACGGTGGTCCTGTCGCGAGTGCTCGCGGTGTGCGTGCTGCTGCTCGGCGCCTGGGTCACCGTCGCCCATCCCCCGGAGCAGGCTCTCGACGAGGGGGCATGGGCGTGGATTGTCGTGGGCTGGTTCGGCGTCATGCTCCTGATGCGCCAGCCGTTGTGGGTGCTGTGCAGTCTGTTCGTGGCGAACGGCGCGGTAACCGGGGCTTACCTCGCACTCAACGGCATCACTGACCCGGTGACGGCCGGGCGGTTCGTCGTCGCCACCTGCATGACCGCCGGTGTCCAACTCGTCGCCTGGCTGGCGGCCACGTTCCTGCACCGGGCCACGGCCGACGCCGCCAATGCCACCGTCGCGCTGGCTGAAAGCCGGGCCCGGGGAACAACGGCGGAAGAAATGCACGCCAGCCGAGCCCAACGCTATGGGTATCTGGCGATCGAGTCGAGGGCGCTGCTCGCCGGGCTGGCCGATGGCCGTCTCGATCCCGGCGACGCCGAGGTCCGGCGCCGGTGCGCGATCGAGTCGGCCCGACTGCGCAGGCTGTTCGCGGAGACCGACGACGTCGCCGATCCGATCCTGCACGAACTGCGGGCCTGTGCCGACATCGCCGAGCGGCGCAATGTGACGGTCGACTTGGTCGCGTTCGGGGAAATGCCGCAGCTACCGGTCGAAATCCGCCGTGCCCTGCTCGATGCATCGCTCGTTGCCCTATCGACAACGGAATCCCACGCACGCGTCACCGTGGTCGCCAACCCGGACGAGGTCGTGCTGAGCGTGCTCGGCGACGTAGCCCCCGGAACCCGGATACCCCGGATGGCACAGCCGAGCCCACCCGCCGTCATAATCACCGAAGATCACAAGGAAGGACAACTATGGGTGCAAGCACACTGGACCCCACGGTGACAGTGGCCATCATCGACGATCACCCGGTGGTCATCGAAGGGGTCAAGGCGTGGCTGGCGCCGGAGCCGCGGGTGCGGGTGGTAGCGACCGGCGACAACATCGACGCGCTCATCCGCGGTGATCCGCCCCGGCCCGACGTCCTGCTGCTCGACCTCAACCTGCACGGCAAGCTCGCCATTGACGACGTGGCCAGACTCGCCGCACAGGGCCATCGAGTGATCGTGTACTCGCAGTTCAGCACTGAGGATGTGGTGCACAGCGCTTTGAACGCGGGCGCCAGGGAGTTCGTCGCCAAGGACGAAGGACCGGCACACCTCATCAATGCCGTGCTCGCGGTCGCGGCTGACGAGCCCTACGTCACGCCGGCCGTTGCCGGGGTGCTAGTCAGCGACCGGCGTCCCAATCGACCGAAGCTGTCCGAACGGGAACGGATGGCCCTGCTGCTGTGGTTCCAGTCGATGTCGAAAGCCTCGGTCGCCGAGCGCATGAACGTCTCTCCGCACACCGTCGGCATGTTCATCAGGCGCGCCCGGCTGAAATACGCCCAAGCCGGACGCCCCGCCCCCACCAAAGCAGATTTGCTCGTCCGCGCCATCGAGGACGACCTGGTGCGACCCGACCAGATCACCACCGGACCGGAGCACCCAGCTGAGCGTGGCTGAGCGGACCTGGAGCACACGGGCTGAATGTTTACGCGGCGCTGGCTGCGGCGCCGGGAGTCGCAGCCCTCAACCCTGCTGGCAATGGCGGCCCACTTTCCTCGCACCGTCACCCCGATCCGCCGGGCCCTGACGGTGCTGCTGTGACAGCTCAGCCACCACCATCAAAAGCCATGTATCAATCTGTCAGGTCGACCTGGCGCAGCCCGGTACTGGACACCGCGTAGAGAAACGGGCCTGGCTGCCGACAGACCTCAGTGATGTCGGCAAGAACGGCGAGGTATTGATGCGCCATGGCAGCCCAGACTGCGATCCAGAAACAGCTCGGGCAGCCCGTCGGGGTGAGCCATGTCATGTCAGGCCGCGGGGCGGATAGCGATACGGACGGCGTCCTCGAGATGCTCGCGTGGGATGCCGTACTCCTCGGCGACGACATCAAGGGGCTCTCCAGCACGGAACAACGCAAGCGCGTCCTCTAACCGAGCGCCACCGCGCGCGAAGATCGGCTGCCCGAAACCGCGTGCTGGATCGACGACCACGTCAGCGATCTCGTATGCCGGCAGATGGATGAGCCGGGCGTATCCATTAGCACCGAAATCGAGTCGGCGTAAATAGGCTTCGACGATCTCATTGAATACCCGCTGATCGTTGCGGACGACAACCAGGTCGCGCGCAGCACGCGCCGCAGTGGGGTCATCCCCGGTCTCGGCGTAGTCGAACAGGACCTCGGCTCCGTCGGTGTACAAACGTTTGCTGGCCAGCGCGTGCTGCAATCCGAACTGCTCTTCGAGCCGGGCCAGGGCCGGGCGGATGCGCTGCAACGGGACGCCGCTGCGCCGCATTGCCGTGAGCACCAGGCCCTCGGCAAGCCCAATGAACGGGATACTGGGACTGCGCAGGCTGGTCTTGGGCAAAGCGGTCAAGACCGGCACGCCGACCACCTCGCGGCGGCCAGCCCGACGCCGCCGGTAGCCGCGCGTCCAAGTCGCCAGCGTGCTCGCGGGTACATCGAGGTACCGCGCGGCCTCGGGAACCGTGTAGAGCGCAGTGCCGAAGCGGTCGAGCGTGTCGACCCGCTCACCTAGCCCGCTCATCGAACACTCCCTTCCCGCACCCACTGATCGTTCCTTCCATCCTGACGCATCAGCTTCGATCAAGACATGACAACAGGCCGCACATGGGGCGGTTCGGGACACCTCACTCACGGACGTGGAGTTCGGCGTTTCAAGGCTCGATCACCAATCTAGGGTCAGCGCGCTGTGGTGTGGTGGGATGCTACGGGGCGTGTCTGGAGAGACGCGGCCAGCCAGTTGGCTTTGGACGGTGGCCCGGGGGGAACTGGTGCTGGGGGAGGCAATCAGGTGGGACGTGGCGGCATGAACTCGCTACATTTAGCGATCTTGACGTGGCCCTGGACCTGCCCCGGCTGGTGTCCCTGCTCGGCGACAGCACCGAAGGCCCGAACAAGCTGTTCATGGATCTGGAGCCAACAACCTCGCCCGTGACTCTTCCACGCTGGGCGAGCACGCCGCAGCCTGCCAACTCGACGAGGACACCCTCACCCGGTTCCGCCGTGTCCTAGGACAGGACCACCCCAACACCCTGACCCGGCAACAACCTCGCCGCCGACCTGCGGGCGCTGGGTCGTGAGGATGAAGCGGACGAATTGGAGGAGTGGGTCAGGTCCCGTAGCGGATCGGGGAAGGCACGGCCATAACGGCTGTCCGGCGGGCGTAGATCGAGGCCAGCCGGAGAAGCTGCCCGTGGATCAGGATGGTCTACTTCTCTTCGATTCTGACTATTCGCACATCGGCCAGCGCCATGGTTGTGCGAACGGCCACCATTCCGACCGCGTAATCGTCATCAATGACCTCACCGTTGCGGATGTCCACCGTCAGTTCCTGGTGCCGATCGTGCGGGCGCCGACGATTCGCGTACACGATGCGCCGGGTCACCAAACCCCGCTGGGCCTTGCTCTTCCGCTGGCGCTTCATGCGGGCACCCGGGAGCGCATCGGGGTCACGAACCACACCCGCCCATCACGGCCACAACCTCGGCGCAGCACGATGGCGGTGACTCGCTCTCCACCGGGAGTGCGCAGCTGTACCGTTGCGCGATAGCGCTCCATCTCGCTGTGTAATTTCATCGTGATACCCCTCCCTCATCCACGCTATGCAGCGCGGACAATGACATGCGCAGTCAACGGTGTGACCGATGGCAAGCACCGCCCCGCCACGGATCCGCGACGATCACACCGGTTCAGTGCCCGCTGCCAGAACAGATCCAGCCAGTAAAACGCACGCTCACTGGCGCTGATCGCCATGTCGTGGTAAGGGCCTTTTTCGTAGCAAACACCCATAGCACGCCGGGTAATCGGGTCGCTACAGTCCA
Organism: Pseudonocardiales bacterium; assembly: GCA_052390495.1. GTDB lineage: Bacteria > Actinomycetota > Actinomycetes > Mycobacteriales > Pseudonocardiaceae. The sequence continues at coordinate 694 of JBQTGW010000223.1, read as the reverse complement.
GCCATGACCAGCACCCGGCGGGCGTATTGCCCGGAATGCGGCGCCCAGCTACGCCGTGGCCAGCCGATCGGCGCGCTCTGCGATCCCTGCCAACACGGCGGCCCGGACCCACGCCAGGTTCTGCCTGCCGACTTCTACGACCAGGCCCGGATCGTTGCCCCGCTGGGGGCCTACGACTTCGGTGTCTTCTTCCGCTGGCTGCGCACCCAGGCCGACTGGTCCCAGCAGACCCTCGGGACCGTGGTCGACATGCACCAGGCTCAGATCTCGGCGATCGAGCGCGGCGCCCACCGGCTGCGTGACATCGAAACCGTCGCCCGGATCGTCACCCGCCTGGTCATCCCCCCGGTCCGCCTCGGCTTCCCGGACATCAGGGCTACCGTGTTCACTGGGGTGACCAACCAGGGCCACGTCAAGTTCACTGGTTGTGTTGCACTCATGACGTCAAGTGATGCACCGCGGAACGGGGAGCCCCCGTTAACGCCCCCGCTGCAACCACCCCCTCACCACCACCCCTTCGGAGCCAACTGGCCAGGTGCCTCGCGCCGCCCTGAGTGCTGACCTGGCCGGATCGCGCAGACGTCATCGCTGGGTAGCTGCCGCGGGCGCATGATCTCAGCCAGAGCACTCAGGCCGCCCCTGCCGTGATCGCCGGAAGTGAGGTGTCACCGTGCAGTACCGCACGGTGACACCT
>JBQTGW010000222.1:0-34284 GCA_052390495.1 Pseudonocardiales bacterium | reverse complement strand
CGTGACCCGGGTCCGGCCGTGCCGCCCTGGAAACCCCGGGGGAAGGGGCGGGCCTGGGACGGCCGGAGCATTCGGGTGAGTGACGGTCGCGGGTGGCGCGGTGAGTCCCAGCTCGCGGGCGAGTTGGCCGCGCAGGAACTCAGCGGGCTGGTGCAGCCACACGCTCGCCTCACCGTTGACCCGGCAACGCCGCCGGTGCCGACCGAGCAGAGCACCGGGGCGACGGCAGGACCGGCACCGGCCCCGCCGGTCCACCGGATGGTTCATCAGGATCATGTAGAGGGCGGCGATGGCCTGGCACGGGACAGTGCCGATCCCACCCGCCGCGCGACGTCCCGCCTGCACCGTCTCCACCAGCAGGCCGCGCAACACCGCGCACATGTGCTGGTGTCCAGTCTGATAAACGCTTGGGTGAAGACCGATCGCCCGCCGAAGCACCCGGCGCTTGCCTCCGTCGCTGCCGACGCGCTGTCGATCCGGCTGGGTCGTCCGCTATCGGTAGCCAGCCTCTGGACCGGACAGGGCAGTAACCAACCAGTCGGTGCCACCGAAGCGGCGGCTGTCGGTCTGCAAGCCAAAACACGGCCAGCCGGGCGCAGTCACCGTCGCGGCAAACTGTCTAGTCCGGCTAAGGGTAGCGCGCCAAGCGGCACTAGACTAATCTGGTGAAGTGGTCAGCTGTCATCAAGAAGATCCGACAAGGGGCCAGGAGGGCCGGTGTTGACGTCGAGATGTATGAGCTGACCCGCCACACCGGCATCCGCTGCGGCAACGTCGCCACCACACTCCCTCGCCACAGCGAGATCCCAGACCAACTGGCCGGGGCGATCTTCCGGCAGCTCGCCCCGGCTCTCGGTGAAAGGTGGTGGACGAAGTGACCCACTACACCGCGACCGCACGCCGCTCCGGCGGCTGGTGGATGGTGCAGTGCGACCAGCTCCCTGGTGCCCTCTCCCAGGTCCGCAGCCTCGCCAAGGCCGCCGACGTCCACCGCGAGGCTATCGCGTTCGTCTCCGGACAGGCCGCCGACGAGATCGACGTCGACGTGCACGCCGAACTTGCCCCTGACCTCGCCGCTGAACTCAAAGCAGCCGAGAAACTCGCTGAAGCAGCCCGCGACAACCTCGACGCTGCCAGCAGCAAACGCCGTGACGTCGCCCGTAAACTGGCTCAGCAAGGTGTCACGATGCGAGACATCGGCACCTTGTTCGGGGTTTCCCACCAGCGCGCCCAGCAACTAGTGAGCGACTGAAGTCGTAGGTGTAGCCGATCCGGTCACCCACCCGGGACGCGACGTGGTCCAGTTCCTGCGCTGCCGCGCTTGCGCGCGGCACCCCGTCCGGCAGGGGCGGTAGCCACACCGTCGGGGAGCAGTGCCACCCGCTGCCGCAGCAAGCCAAGGTAGTTCCCGACGTCCTCGACCTGGTCCGGCTCGACCGGGCACGGCGGCACAGCCAGGGCCTGTTCCAGGATCGCGCGGGCCTCGGCGGGTTGGTAGTCGCGAAAGTCGAGCCGATGCCGCTTGGCGACTGTGTGGTAATCGGCGCGGATCCGATCCGGCCGGTGGGTGAAGTAGCAGTCCTTTACTCCGCCACCGAGACCGTGGTCGATCAGCACGACCACCGCGTGCGGCTTGCGGCCGTAGGCGAAGGAGATGGCGACGCCCTCCTGGGCTCCCAGCTCGTCGACGTACCCGAAGCAGGCGCCGACCTGCGGCGTGCCCAACTCACGTACCCACGGGGGATCGATGAGCCCCTCGGTGACCAGCCGGCCGGCGGCCTCAGCGGCTGCGGGCCGGATCTGCTGCGGGCCGAGCACGGTGATCACCCGCAGCATGGCCAATGCCTCGGGCGTGCCAGAACCCGCGGCCTGCTCGATCAAGCCCGCAAGCAGCTCGGTCTGGTCCGCCTCGTCTGGCCCGGCCTGGCGCACCATGCCGAGGAACTCGGCCCCGCACAGCTCGGCGCTCAACGGGTCAACGCGCCGCTTCAGCAGCGACTTCCATCCGTCCAGCAGCCCGGCCAGGGCCTCCTCCAGCGAGGGCAGAATCCCGGCCTCGGCCAGCCGATGCAGGGCCTCCTCCACGTCTCCTGAGCCGTCCAGGGCTGCCAGCACCTCCGCGGGCACACCCGCGGCAGCCAGCTGCTCCCGCAGCTCGACCAGCTGCTCCCGCAGCTCAGCAGCCCCGGCCGACTCACCGGCCCCGGCCAGCTGACCAGCCCCGGCCAGCTGACCGGCCCCGGCCGGCTGACCAGCACTGTGCGACGAGTCACTATCAACGACAGTGAGCGCTGCGCCATGTTTCCGCTTGGCTCGGGTGTTCACCATGCGGGCCATCCTGGCACGGTCATGATGTCGAGTCCCGCGACCCCGGACGGCCGTTACGCCACGCGCCGACATCACCGAAACAGGTACCCGCTTGCCGAGCCGGGTTTCCGTGCCACCGAGCGTACGGCGCAAGCTGTTCGCCCTTCATGAGGAAGGCATCGGCGTCGAGCACAGCGTCACCTCCCATAGTCACCCCGTAATGGATGAAGGCATTGATCCCCACAGTGCAGTCGGCGCCGATGGTGATGTGATCGGACTTGAAAGTGCCGTCCTCCAGCGAGTGGCTCTGGATTGTGCTCCCCGCGTTGAGCGTGCAGTCGTCCCCGATGGTGACGAGGCTGCGCTCGGTCAGCCAGCAGCCGTCGTCGAAGACCCGGTGGCCGATCCGGACGCCGAGCAGCCGCCAGATCGTGTTCTTGAACGGCGTGCCGTTGAACGCCTGCACATACATCATCGCGGGCACCTTCCAGAAGCGCTCGTGCTGCCAAAAGTCGCGGTCGTAGATCAGGCAGAACCTCGGTTGCAGGGGCCCAAACGCCGTAACGGCGCGGTCGACGAGGACGAAATAGGCGACGCTGAGCGGAAAGGCGAAGGCCATGGCCGTCGCGAGGGCCAACTCACCGAACCGGTAGTACAGATCCCCCGCGACCAGGCCCAGCAGGGTGAGAGCGAAGAAGTAGAACCACCGCACGGCCAGGAACAACCCGATGGTGACCGCGTTGTGCCGGTTCTTCGCCTCCAGCAGGCGGCGCCGCTCGACCCTCGTCAGGGCATCGAGCCTGCCGTCGCGCTGCACCGACCGCGGGATCTCGAAAGGCGGGGAGCCCAGAAGTCCGACACCCTCCCGGAGCTGCCCGTCGATCGGGACCATGACCTTCGTCGCGAGGAGGCAGTTGTCACCCGTGCTGCTCTGGGAGGGATAGACGATGTTGTTCCCGAGAAAGTTCCGCGGTCCGATCGATGCTCGCGACACACGGAAGGAACTGCTGGAGAAGTGAGCGTTGATGAATGAGAGCCCGTCGGAGACCATTGTGCCGCTGCCGACCGCACTCAGGTACGGCGTCTCGTGCTCGACTGCCATCCCGAAATTCGACCCGGTCTGCCGCGCCCGAGACAGGTCGTAGCCGAGTGCACGCAGATAGTGGACGATGGCAGAACTGTCCCCGAAGAGGAACGTGAAGAACCTGCGGTTGGTGGCGCGCGCGATGGTCCGCTGAATCCAGAAGTGGAACCCGTACAGCGGATACACCGTGTCCGGCTTGAGGGCGAGATTCAGTAAGCGCGGGACGGTGCACACGTACCCGAGCCCGATGAACACACCGCCGAAGAACAGCACAAGGGAGCCGACCAGCGCGTCGCGATAAAACGACCCACTCGTCACGGCGTGGTGACCTGGGCCGATCAGCTCGGCGAGCCAGGAGACCTCTTCGAGCAGCGTGACCATGATCGCCATCGCCAGCGGCCCAGCCAGGACCGCCGCGGCGAGCAGCTGCGTCAGGCTGTAGCAGGCCCTCCGGGCAGCGCCGCAGCAGGCCGGATCGACCGCTCGGTAATCCACATCGGACCGCTGCGCGGGCGTACCGTGCCAGCGCTGGCCGAAGGGAACGGCTTGGCCGACGTTGAGCGCGGACGCGTGGCCCAGTTGCGCCCCGTCGCCCATCGAGGTCCGGATATCGAGGACCGCCGCCTCGCCGACGACGACGTCGGTCCCGAGCGTGATCGGGCCCGGCTCGATCCGGCCGGCATTGGCCCGGTAGCAGGTGAACGACGAGTCCTTGCGGATCACCGTCCGGTCACCGATGGTGAGCAGGTCCGTGCAGACGGGCACCGTCCGGGAGAAGATCGCGACACCGCGGCCGATCTGTGCGCCCAGCGCCCGCAGGTAGAGCACGTAGAGCGGCGAGCCGACAAACGCCACCATTGGGTTGGCCCTGATCAGGCTCTTGACCAGCCAAAAGCGGACGTAGGCCAGTCCCCAGACGGGGATCTCCTGAGGTTTCCAGCGGCCGACGAGAACCCACTTCGTCAGGATCGGCAACGCGCACAGCACCAGGAAGCTCACGACGCTGAACACAAGCGACCGCAGCCAGGTATCGACCAACCCGACGCCGCCCGAGATCCAGGTGAAGCCTGTTTCGGCCACCAACGCGCCGAGGTACACCGAGCCCAGGAACAGCATGAGCTGCAGTGCCCCGCACAGGACGTACCGCCCGGCGCTGGCCGGTGCGATCACTGGCGGCTCGGCTGCCGAGGAAAGCTCGTCTTCGGTGGAATCGGCGGTGGGGGAATCCGCGGCGGGGGAATCGGCGGCGGGAACCGTGTCACCGAGCAGTGCAGCCAGGCTGCGAATCGTGGGGTTCAGGTAGACGTCTCTCATGGACACCGGTGGCAAGTCCGACTGCTTGCGGACCTGGGCGCAGAATTGCGCCATGAGTAACGAGTCGGCGCCCAGATCGTCGAAGAAATGACTGTCGACCGATATCTGATCCAGGCGTAGCACGCTGGTCAGCACGTCCGCGAGGAACCTTTCGGTCCCGGTGACCGCGGCGACGTACGGGTGCCGCACGGCCAGTCTGCGCAGGCCGCGCGGCGCAGGCAAGTTCTGGCGGTCGGCCTTACCGCTGGGCAGCACCGGGATCACCGCGAGCTCCTCCAGGTACGCCGGAACCATGTACCGCGGGAGCCGCCCGCGCAGCTGTTGGTAGACCTGTATCCGGTCGACGCTGGCAGTGTCCTTACGCCGGGTGTAATAGGCGACCAGCTCCACAGCGCCGGGCTCCGGCTCGTAGGTGTCGACGACAGCCGCCGCGATCCCCGGCACCTGCAGCAGCACCGACTCGATCTCGGTCAGCTCGACGCGGTAGCCGCGAATCTTGACCTGGGTGTCGATCCGGCCGTGGTATTCGATTTCACCAGCGTCGTTGATCCGGCCCAGGTCCCCGGTGCGGTAGATCCGGCCCGATGGATTGTTGTCGATTCCGACGAAGTCGCGGATGAACGCCCGGTTGGTGAGATCGTCCCGGTTAAGGTAGCCACGCGCGAGTCCGATCCCGGCGATGCCGATCTCACCCACCTCACCGGGCAGCAGTGCCGTCGGCTCCCCCGCCGTCAGCTCCCCCGCCGTTGGCTCTCCAGCCGGATCAAGGATCACCGCGGAATACGTCGGCAGCGGGGCACCGATCGTCACCGGCCGGTCCGGGTGGACCGACGTCCAGGTCGCGGTGACGGTGGCCTCGGTTGGGCCGTAGACGTTGAGGAACCTGCGGCCGGGCCGGTGCCAGCGCGTCACCAGGTCCTGCGGGCATGCCTCGCCGGACACCAGCAGGAAGCGCAGCTCGGGAAGGTCCTGGTCGAGGGTCGCCAAGAGGGTCGGGACGCAGCACAGTGCTGTGACCTGATTGTCCTGGAGGAACTCGCGAAGTTCAGCGCCCAGCAGGCTGGACCCGCCCGGCTTGGGCAGCAGGGTCGCCCCGGCGGCCAGCGGCACCCAGATCTCCTCGACGGAGAAGTCGAAGGCGATCGTCATGCCCTGGTAGACCCGATCCCGCGGCCCGATCCCGTAAACCTCGACCGCGACCCGGACGAAGTTGCAGATGCTGGCGTGCTCGACCGCCACCCCCTTGGGCCTGCCCGTCGAGCCCGATGTGTAGATGATGTAGCACAGCTCGTCGACCGGGTCGCCCTTCTCCTCGGCGGTGAGCCGGTGGTCCGCCCGCGCCGGGAGATCGTCAACGGCCGGCCCGTCGACAGCCAGCACAGTGGCGGGCAGGGACTGAAGACGGTCCCGCAGGTGCGACAGGGACAGCACCAGGCGCACGCCTGCGTCACCCACGATGTAGGACAACCGCTCGGGTGGAAAGCCGACGTCGAGCGGTACGTACGCAGCGTTGATCTTGAGTACGGCCAGCATGCCGATGTAGGAGTACACGCCGTGGTCGAACAGCAGCCCGATCCGGTCACCGGGCGCAGCGCCCTGCGCCAGCAGCTGGCGAGCAAGCTGGTTGGCCCGCGCGTCCAGCTGGTGATAGGTCAGGACGGTGTCACCGGCGTCCACGGCGAGCTGACCGCTGTGGCGCAGCTGGTCACAGCGGTCCTCGAAGAGGTGATCCAGGCGTTCGCCGGGACGCCAGCGGATCGTGTGCTCAGACTGCTTGCAGACCAGGACGCGATCCGTCGGCGTGGCGCTGCCGATCAAGCCGCTCTCCCCGCCGGGCAGCACTCCTGCAAGGCGTCGAACAAGATCGCACAAGCAATGTCGACGACCTCGGCGGTCACGTTGAGCGGTGGCAGCATCCGCACCACGCAGTCATCGCGGCCGCCGAGCTCCAGGATCAATCCGCGTCGCAATGCCTCCGCCTGGATCAGGCCCGCCAGCTCACCGCCAGGCTGCCCGTCCAGGGGATCAGCGATCTCGATACCCCACATGAGCCCCCGGCCGCGAACATCGCGCACCCACGGGTGGCCCCGGAGCCCGGCGAGCGCACGGGCGATCTGCTCGCCACGCCGTGCCACATTGCCCAGCACATCATCCCGGCGGAAGATCCGAATCATCTCGACACCCGCAACGAAGGCCAGCTGGTTGCCCCGGAAGGTCCCGGTGTGCGCACCCGGAGCCCAGGTGTCCAGCCGCTGGTCGTACACAATGATCGCGACCGGGGTCCCGATACCACCGAGCGCCTTCGACGCGATGATGACGTCGGGCTCGATGTCGTACTGCTCGAAGGCGAACCAGGTGCCGGTGCGCCCGCACCCGGTCTGCACCTCATCGACCACCAGGGGGATGTCCAGGGCTCGGGTCAGCGCCCGCACCCGCCGGACGAAGTCCGGGTGCGCGGGCACCACGCCGCCTTCGCCTTGCACCAGCTCCAACACCACCGCGGCAGGCAGCGGTATCCCCCCATTGGGGTCCTGCAGCGCCTGCTCCAGGTAGTAGACGCAGTTGGTCGCGCAGCTCCGCGGGGTCAGGCCCACCGGGCAGCGGTTGCACGAGGAGTACGGGAAGAAGTGGACGCCGGGGACGCCGTTATGGATCGGCGCCTTGTTCGCCACCAGCCCCGTCAACGCCATCCCGGTATGGGTGGTGCCGTGGAAACCCCCCTGAAAGGAGATCACCTCACCGCGGCCGGTCGCGGTCTTACACAGTTTCAGCGCGGCGTCCACCGCGTTGGCCCCGGTAGGTCCGCAGAAGTGCACCTTCACCCGGTCCCGCATGGCAGCCGGGAGCATGGCCAGCTGCGCCTCGGTGAAGGCATCCTTGGCCGGGGTCGGGAAGTCCAGACCGTGGGTGAGCACGCCGAGCTGGCTGGTCACCGCCGCGACCAGCTCCGGATGGCTGTGCCCGAGCGGCAACGCACCGGCACCACTGAGGAAATCGATGAAGACGTTGCCGTCGAGATCGCGGACGAAGCTGCCTGCCGCGTCCGCTATGGCGATCGGGAAGTGCCGCGGGTACGCCCTGGCGTTGGACTCCCTTCGGGTCTGTTTGGCAAGGAGCTGCGCTGATCGCGGCCCCGGCAGCTCGCCTCGGACACACGGGCGGTTCAACCTGGCTGTCACGCTGGTCAGTACCTTCGTACCGCTGACCCGTTACAGCTGCCCGGCTCTGCCACCCGACCGGCGGTAACCGGCGGTAATAGCCAGGCTTTGGTCGGTCGGCCCCTCCCGCTGGCCCTATCCTCGACGTCGATCAGTTATTGCGCGCCTACTGCGGGGTGCGGTGAACGGCCTACTGGGTGTGCAGTGAACGGGGGTGCAGTGAAGCGATCTCGGCTGCTGGCTGGGGTGCTCGTGGCGCTGATATGGGCCGTGGTGGCCTGCCAAGCCGCACCACCACCACCGCTCGGGTCGGGGCTGCTGCAGTCCAGCTATGACCACGGGGTGCGCGCGCAGGACGATCTCTTCCGGTTCGCGAACGGCGAGTGGCTGCGCGGCACCGAGATCCCGGCGGACCGCGCCGGGTACGGCGCGTTCGACATCCTGTCCGACCAATCCGAAGTGGACCTTCGGATGATCATCGAAGACAGCGCAGCCCGCCGCGGCCCGCCAGGCTCCCAAGATCAGCAGATCGGCGACTTCTACACCAGCTTCATGGACACGGCGCGGCTGGCGGAGCTCGGCGCTGCCCCGCTGGCAGCCCCGCTGGCCCGGGTCGACGAACTCGCCAGCCCGGCCGACGTCATCCGGTACTTCGGCGAGACTGCCGCGAGCTTCTCCAGCCCCATCGGGCTGTCCGTGAACCAGGACGCCAAGAACGCCGCGGCCTACCTGCCCGTCTTCGAGCAGAACGGGCTCACCCTCCCCGACCGGGACTATTACCTGAAGTCCGATCCGGAGTTCGTGGCGATCCGTGACAAGTTCCGGGCCTACACCGCCCAGCTCCTGGGGCTGGCGGACGTCCCCGATCCGGACCGCGCAGCCGACCGCGTGCTCGCCCTGGAAAGCCGCCTCGCCAAGGCCCAGTGGACCGCCGCCCAGCGCCGCGACGTGATGGCGACCTACAACAAATACACCGTCGCCGACGCCGCAGCCGCGACGCCAGGGCTGGACTGGGCCGCCTACCTCGACGCCGCAGGAGTGCACACGCCCGACTTCATCGTCTCCGAGCCGAGCTTCTTTACCGCGCTCGGCGCCGCAGCAACCGCGGTACCCCTTGATGACTGGAAGTCATACCTGAAGTTCCGGATCATCAATGATTTCGCCCCGCTGCTCAGCGATGAATTCGTCACGACGCACTTCGACTTCCACGGCCGCACCCTGAGCGGGCAGCAGGAGATGCGCCCCCGCTGGAAGCGCGCCGTCCGCGCCACCAGCGGGGCGATGGGTGATCTGCTCGGCGAGCGATACGTACAGCAACACTTCCCACCCGAAGCCGAACAGCGGATGGACGAGCTGGTCAGCAAGCTGATCGAGGGCTTCCGCTCGTCCATCGACGGGCTGGACTGGATGAGCGAGGAGACCAAAGCCGAGGCTAGGGACAAACTGGACAAACTGGCCGTGAAGATCGGTTACCCGAACAAGTGGAAGGACTATTCCAGCCTGACGGTCCTGGCCGATGACCTGGTGGGGAACATGCTGCGCTCGGCCCAGCTGGATTACCAGCGCGAGCTCGACAAACTCGGCAAGCCGGTGGACCGCGACGAGTGGTTCCTGACTCCGCAAACGGTCAACGCCTACTACAACCCGTTGCTCAACGAGATTGTGTTCCCGGCCGCGATCCTGCAGCCGCCGTTCTTCGACGCAGCCGCCGACGACGCAGTGAACTACGGCGCCATCGGCGCGGTGATCGGCCACGAGATCAGCCACGCGTTCGACGACCAGGGCCACAAGTTCGACGGAACCGGCAACCTCCGTGACTGGTGGACGCCGGAGGATGCGGAGCGGTTCCGCCAACGGGCCGCCACCCTGAGCGAGCAGTACTCGGCCTACCAGCCACTACCCGACCAGTACGTCAACGGCGAGCTCACCCTGGGCGAAAACATCGCCGACCTGTCCGGGGTCACGGTGGCGCTGCGCTCCTACCGGCTCTCCCTGGACGGCCAGCCGGCACCCGTGCTGGACGGCTTCACCGGCGAACAGCGCTTCTACCTGGGTTGGGCCCAGGTGTGGCAGGCCAAAGTCCGGGACGAGAAAGTGCGCTCGCAACTGTTGCAGGACCCACACAGTCCCGCGGAGTTCCGCGTCAACGGCGTCGTCAGTAACCTGCCGGAGTATTACGCCGCCTTCGACGTCAAGGAATCCGACAAACTCTTCCGCCCCCCCGACCAACGCGTCCGAATCTGGTAAGACGACTAGCCGATCCCGTGAAGCCGGGTTACAACGTTCGTGTCGTTGTATATCCATATGTGGTGGTCGCCGCTCGGTGTGACGGTGAGTCCGATATCGTCTCGGTCAGGTCTGCCGTTATCCGTCCACAGTTCGTGTATTCGTTCCAGTTCGTCCCATAGCCTGCGTGATCCGCCTTGTTCGACGATGCCGGTGGTGGTGTCGTAGTAGGCCCACGAGCCGTTGGGGTGCACGAGCCACTGGACGTCGCCATCAGCCCGGGTGATGTCGGTTCGGGATACGTCCGCCATGATTAGGTCGGCCAGCACTGCCCACGCCTGGCCGTCGTCGCTGATCGGGGCCGGTAGGTGTGAGGTGCGTTTCTCGCAGTCTTCCTGAGATGCGGTTCGGATGAGCTGGGCTGGGTCGGGGGGTTGATGTGCGCGTAGTGGCATGAAGCCGCCCCAGTCGTCGAGTAGTGGGCCTGCGGCGGAGTGGTCCTCGCGAACGGTCAGACGGACGAGTGAGCCGCCGAGTAGTTGCCGGTAGAGGTTGGTGAGGATGACCCCCCCTGGCCGTATCTGGGTCAGCCAGGCAGGCGGGATGGCGGCTACCGAGCAGGTGGCGATGAGTCGGTCGAACGGTGCGCCGCCGGGGTAGCCGTCCGCGCCGTCCGCGGCGGCCACGGTGGGGGTGTAGCCGGCCTGGTTCAGGTTGTGCCGGGCGTGTTCGACCAGGTTGACATCGACATCCACGGTGACGACGTGGCTGTCGCCGAGTCGGTGGGCCAGCAGTGCGGCGTTGTAGCCGGTGCCGGTGCCGATCTCCAGCACTCGGTGGCTTTCCCGTGTGTCGAGGGCTTCGAGCATGACGGCCATGAGGCTGGGCTGGGTGCTCGAGCAGGTGGGGGTGCCGGTGAGGGGGCCGTGTTTCCACGCGTCGTCCCAGCGGGTGTCGTCGCCGTCGAGTTGGGTTGGCCAGACCGTGTTGCGGTAGACCAGTGTCAGCCAGTCGGGGTGGGTGTGGTTGATGGCCTGGTAGCGGGATCGGTCCTCGGTGAGGGTGAAGAAGCGGGGCAGAAATGGGTGGCGGGGTACGGTTTGGAACGCCTCGTGCCATTCGGGTGTCGTGAGCCAGCCGTGCCGGCTGAGTTCGGCGGCCAGTCCCGCCCGGAGTTCACCGGGGTCGCTCACGGGGTCGGTCCTTGGGTCAGTGCGTCGGCGATGGCGGCAGTGATGGGCACGCCGGTGGCGTCCTGCAGCCAGGCGAATTGACCGTTCGGGTTGGCTTCGAGGAAGACCCAGTCACCGCTGGGTGTGACGATGAAATCCAGTGCGGCAAAGCGTAACCTCAACCGGCCCAGCAGATCATGGACATGATCACGTACATCGTGGGGTACAGGTGTGACGGCGTAGCTCAGATTGTCGTAGTCGGTGCGCCAATCGACTGAGCCGGCTTCGGATTGCGCGTCTATTCGTATCGCGAAGAACACGTCGTCGACCACGGTCAGTCGGACCTCGTAGGCTTTGTTCACCCATTGTTGGAACAGGTGCGCGGTGGCGGACACGGTCTCGGTGATGTCGTGTTCGGTGAGCCGGTTGGCATAAACTAGCTGGTATTGGCCCCGTTCGGATACTCCCGCGGAGGACAGTGGTTTGTAGACGATCTGGTCGTATTCTTTGGCGAACCGCCGGGCGGCCTGGGCGTCATTGGTGATGAGTGTCGGTGGCACGGTGAGCCCGACGGTGCGGGCCATTTGGAGTTGCACCGGTTTGTACTCGGCGCGGGCGATGGCGCAGGGATGGTTGAGCCACCGGGGAAGCGCCGCCACGATCCCACCCACACCGCAGCGGGCCTCGGCCAGCGCCCAGCGACGTTCCTCGGTGTTGAGCCCGTCCGGGAACTCGAATGCGGTCGGTCGCCGATACCATGCGCAGCCGATCTCCTCGAGCCGCACTGCCCGGTCGGGCTGGGTCAGCTCACCGGCCCAGTCGGCACCCAGTTCGGTAACCAGGCTCAGGTCGCGGGGGAAGTCGCCCGGGTTGCAGCGGAACACCGGCACCCCCCGCCGATGCAGCTCATCGACCACACCGTCGGCCGTGACGTCGAAAGGCTGCGTCAAGATCAGCACCGTCGGCTCGGTGGGCATGGTTTCAGTCCTCGGTATGGTCGGTGTCGGAGTCCATGCTCTTGTGACCGTCGGAGGTACGGGTGCTGGTCTTTCCCGTCGAGTGCCGGCCGAACACCGGGGCACCCAGGTCGTCAACGGTGATCTGGCGCCGCTGGTCGTAGCGCAACCGACAGGGCTCCACCGGGATCGACGCGACCGCCGAAGTTGCAAAGCGCAGCCCGAACGGCCGCATATCCAGCCCGCTGAGCATCTCGTCGGTCACCGCGACAATACCGAGGTACCGACCGAGCGGAACCTGATCCGCCATCCGGAACAGGGGATCGTCACCTGTGTACCGCGTAACAGTCATGGGGCATCCATTCATGGTATAGGAAGATCACGTGGTGTATGAAGATCGCGGCAGGACGGCGCTCTATCGGGCGCCAACGTCCTCGCTGGCGCCGCCGTCTATGATAAGTACAGCTGTGCGTAGCGCTCGCTCCCGGATAGCTTCCGCCAGGTCTACGAGCCGATGTTCGAAAGCGATCTGGTCATCTCGGGAGATACTGTTGTCCAGTACCCCGAGCGCGAAGGTGCCGCTGTCTATGTTGATGCGGGACAGGGCGAGCAACACGTCCTCGTCTTCATCAGTCATCACTACTCGCCTCGTCTCTGAGAGTCGTTGGCCTGCGGCTTGTCTCCACGGGCATCTCCGGCTCGGTCCAACACCGCGGGCAACACGAATTGAAACGGCTGGGTGAGGCAAAACACGAACGCCGAATACACCGAACACAAGTGCGACCGACGCCACGGCCGCGGCCATCGATGCCGTGCCGTGCACCTCCCACACCGACCATAACGATCAACCAGATGCCGTTCGTTCAACGAGATCGCCGCACCCAGGAAACGAACCAGCCGCTCCGCGACAGCCCGGTCCCCTATGACTTCACCGGCCAACACCACCTCCAGCAAGCTCGACAGTTCCTCATCCAGCAACCGGTAACGAGTGGGGTGGAAATCAGTCATACGCCGCTCATCCCGTACGGATACCCGGTCACGTTCCGGCTATCCTTCTCTCGACTCGCCGTCGCGAGCAGGCGCATCGACTCGGGACGGGAACGGATCCGGCGCCTGCAACGTCGCGCGCTGATCGGCGGCATCAGGTGTCACCCTTCGGGGTGCTGTGAAGCGGACGCCTCCCAGTCTTGCCCTTGCCCAACCCGCAGGCCACCCAGCGTGGCTACGATCTGCGCACGCTAGGTGTCCCCGTTTGACGGGGAGACTTGCGCTGAGGAGTACTACTTCTGACTGTTGGACCATGAGGAGGCAGAAAGTGGCTGAGCGAACACAGAGTCTGCGTCAAGAACAGTTGCAGCTTTCGGCGTCGCTGCGGGCACAGCACCGCAGTTGGGCGCAGGTCGCGGACGTGTTCCGCCCGCGTTACGGCGTGAACGCCCGGGTCGCGATGCGCCTCGCGCATGGGTGGAGTCAATCTCGCGTCGCCAAGCGGTGGAATGAACGGTGGCCGGCTGAGCCCAAGACATATAAAAACATTTCCTACTGGGAGAACTGGCCGAGCAAGACCGGCTATACGCCGTCGCTGAACGTGCTCGGGCGGCTGGCCGAACTCTACGAATGCAACGTCGGGGACCTGCTGGTGGACTACGCCGATTTCCGTCACCTAGACACGACAAGCGGCACCAGCCACGAACTCGATCAGCTGCCGGCGATCGTTAACAGCGCCATCGCCGGAACCGACTTCGAGGCAGTCCAGGACCTGACAGCTCTGACTGATCGACTGCAGGAGATGGATGTACACGAGCTCGCTCGGCTAGGTTGCAGGTGGGCGCAGCAGTTCGACAGTCGCATTGACCGGCGTGCCCTCTTATTCAAGCTCAGTGCCAGCCTCGCCCTGGCGGCTGCCACATCCGCCATCACGACCGCCGCGGCAGAACCCGCATACGCAGCAACGCCGCCCACCGGAGACGACAAGCTCAGCGGCATCTGGCACAGCCGCTACGTTTACTATAGTTCCGGCCGCGAAAAGAAGTTCGAGGACGAACATTACGTGGTGCTTCGTTATCAGAACAGGCGACTAGTCGGTCAGAGCCTGCCACATTCTCTTGATTCACGGCTGCGCCTCGACCTCTCAGTTGACGGTTCAATCGCGACAGGAACCTGGTCGGAGCGCACATCACCAGGCGGCTACTATAAAGGGGCAACATATCATGGGGCAATCCAGCTGCTCATCGACCCCATGAGTAGGAGCATGACCGGAAAATGGCTCGGTTTCGGCAAGGACTTCACGATTAACAGCGGTGACTGGGAGCTGACCTGGGTCGACAGCTCGACATCAAAACGCGCAATGAAAGAATATCATCTCAAGGCATGAGGATTCAGCCTGTCGGCCGGTCCGGTGATCACCGCGACGATCACGACCCCCGGGGCGAACCCACCCTTCTCGATCAGCGCAAAAATACCGAACATCATCTTTGCAACATAGATCCAGTCGAGCCGTAAACGGTGGCGTCGGTCGAAGTCGTCGATGAAACCACACAGCTCCGGCGTCGCCTTCGCAAATCCTCCGAAATGGAAATCGTACTCGATCGACCAGTTGGTGCCGCCCACTCCATACTCGCGCCGCTGTAGCTCAGCCACCTCGTCAGCCAGGAATTGACCTCCTTTGAGAACCGCGAAACCAATCGCGCGCTGCTCAGGTAATAGGGTGGCCGCGATGCCGGCAAGCGTCCCACCCGTCCCGACCGGGCAGCAGATCACCTCGAACTCGATTCCCAGTTCAGCGGGTAACTCAGCGCACCCACGAACTGCCAGATCGTTGCTGCCACCCTCGGGTAGCAGGTAGAAGTTCCCGTACTTCTCACGAAGACCATCTATTACGTCCGGTTCATGCTTACGGCGATACGTCACGCGATCCATGTACAAAAGGTGCATGCCACGACCGACCGCGTACCTCAGCGACCAGTTAAGCGGCACGTGCTCCTCACCGCGGATAATCCCTAATGTCGAGAAACCAAGATAGTACCCAGCAGCGGCAGTCGCACGTACATGATTCGAGTAAGCACCACCGAAGGTCAGCAGCCTCGAATACCCCTGCTCTCTCGCAGCCGAGAGATTATACTTGAGTTTACGCCACTTATTCCCTGGAATTTCAGGATGAATGAGATCATCTCGCTTGAGGTACAAACGCACCCCCCGCGCCGTCAAACGGTCGTCATGAAGCTCCTCAACTGGAGACGGCAGACTTGGAACTATGAACGGCTCAGATGGCACAATGTCAACCGTACGAGCACTTCGACAAGAACGTCAACCCGTAGCATACCGGCCCGACTCTAGTTGACTCGACCGAATGATCGCGCGGCGGGCTCGCAGGCGCCACGCTCAGCGGCCGGGTCGCCCCGCCGCGCACCTTCCACACCGCCCATAGACGCATCCCAGCCTCGTCCATGCCAAACCCGCAGGCGACCCAGCACGGCCACGATCTGTGCGTAATGTGGCTCCCCGTCGCACGGGGACACTTGCGCAAAGAAGCGCTGCTCACGAGAGTTAGGTGCATGACGACGCACATCGTAGCTGGGCCCGGGCCCAGTGTTCACCAAGAGCAGGTGCAGCTCTCGACGTCGCTGCGGGAACAGCACCGCAGCTGGGTGCAGGCAGCGGAGGTGTTCCGCCAGCGCTACGGCGTGAACGCGCGGGTGGCTCTCCGGCTGGCGCATGGGTGGAGTCAACGTCAGGCCGCCGATCGGTGGAACGAACGTTGGCCAGCTGAGCCCAAGACATTCGAAAACTTCTCCTACTGGGAGAACTGGCCGAGCAAGACCGGCTACGCACCCTCGCTGGACGTGCTCGGGCGGCTGGCCGAACTCTACGAATGCAACGTCGGGGACCTGCTCGCCGACTACGCAGACTTCCGCCACCGAGACGTAACGCACAGAACCCGCCAACATCTTGACCGAGTGCGCGCCATCGTAACGAATGCTAGCCAGAAAGATCTCGGCACCGAGCCGGAATTAGTTTCCCTTCTGGAACGGCTTGACGAGATGGATGTGCATGAGCTAGGACAGCTGAGCGCAATATTAGCCCATCAGGTTGATTGCAATATCGACCGGCGTGCGCTACTTCTCAAGCTCGCTGCCGGACTGTCATTGGCCGCTGCGGCACCCGCTATCTCGACCTTCGAAGCCGACGCCGCACAGATCACCACTTCGCCCACAGGAGACGATCATCTCGCTGGCATTTGGCATAGTCGATACGTCTATTACAGCTCAGGCCGTCAAAGCGAGTTGGTGGTTGAGCACTACGTCGTGCTCAACCACCAGAACGATCACGTGTCCGGACAGAGTCTCCCCAATTCACTGAATTCTCTACTGACCGTTGATCTCACCGTCGCCGATTCAGTGGTAACCGGCACCTCAGTGGTAACCGGCACCTGGGTCGAGCGGACCTCGCCGACCGGATATTACAAAGGCGCCGTCTATCATGGCGCCATCCAGCTACTACTCAATCCCACAAGAAGTAAAATGACTGGCCGATGGTTGGGGTTCGACAAGGAATCAAACATCAACAGCGGCGATTGGGAGTTGACACTGGTTTCGGCATCCACTTCGAAGAGTGCGACACGAGATTTTCACTTCAAGGTGTAACGCTCTGATGTCACCTTCGCAAATCCTCCGAAACTGGTTCGGGTGAGCGGCCCGGCGGCGATGGTCCCCCGCTGGATGGCAGTCGCCGCAGGACGTGACTAAGGTCTGGTGCCGGTACTGATCGAGGCATGAGCGAGCCCGGATCGTCACGCCGCACAAACCTCAAGTCCAGGCCAGTGATCAACCCTGATGCGATCTGTGGTCCGGACGTGGCTGGTCGATCAACGATTGACCTGGCCGGGTGGCGTGCTGATTCGGCCGACGAAGTCCAGGACCGCGGGGCGGGCGGGATTGATGAGATGACCTCCTGTGACGAGCACCTTCTCGGTGTGGGGAAGGGCTTCGGCCAGGCGGTCGTTCACGTGCCGTAAGACTTCCGACGAATCCTCCGAGGAGACGATCAGAGTTGGTTGGCCTATCCCGGCCAGCTCCTCGATGTTGAGGTCGAGGGGTTCCTCGCTGAGGTCGAGGCCTTTGCCTCTGATCTCGGCCAGAACTGCGGGGCTGGTTTCAGCGAACAACTCTCTGAGCTCCTCGGGGAACGATTCCCACGTCTGGTCCCCCAACCAGGGCAACGTCATGTTCGCTTAACGTTCACCTGTAGCGACGTTGAGTAGTCACCACTATTCCCACGACCCCTCGTCCCGATACCCTGGTCCCACCCCGGCAGACGATCATCGCCCGACCTGACGCGACGACCACGTGAACCACGATTCGGCTCCACATAGCGCTCTACAGGGTGCTCAAAATCTCGATTCGGCTCCACATGGCGGTCGGGACCCGGGCCCGGACTGCGATTCGGCGACCGCGCCAACGCCCTCACCGCGCTGCACCAGGCCCGCCGCGTCGCCCCGCAACTGACCCGCTACCACCCCGCTGTCCACCGGACCGTGCACCCGCTCGCCGAACACGACCGACGCGCCACCGACACCCTCGCCGGATTCACCCGCTGGCTCGGCATCCCCCGCTGATCCCCCTCGCTCGGTTCGACCGCCGTCGGCCCCCACTCACGAGCCCAGTACCTGCCGGTATCGCTCATGGAAGTCCCGGACGCAGGGCAGCGTCGGGTAACGAGTCATGAGGACGGCATTGAGGTCGCGGGCGTGCGCCCGAATGGTGTTGAGCGCGCTGGCAGTGGGCAATGCCTGGTGGCCGAGGGCGGCCGCTTCATCCGGTGCACCCAGGTGGGTCAACGTAGTGGCCAGGACGAGACGGGCCATTGCTTCCTTACCGGGTGAGCTGCCGCCGGGTGGGGCCGACTTGTGTGCGGCCAGAGCTGCTTCGCTGTGGGTCTTGGCAGCGTGGAAGTCTTCGAGGTAGCGGTATGCCTGCGCGGGATAGGCGGCGATCGCATAGGACGCCACTGCGCCGGTGTCGAGGGTGAACCAACGGGGTGTCTGCGCGGGCATCCGGTCGTGCAGCCGCCGGGCCTCGGTGAACAGGGTCTCGAAATTCTCTCGATCGCCCAGCCGGGCATAAGCCCGCGCCGCCTTGACGCGGAGTTGGATGGCCAGGGGATGGTCGAGGGGCACGTGGGCAATGCCGTGCATCGCGGCCTGCACTGCCCGGTCCGGGCGCCCGGCATAGGTTGCGATCACCGTCATCGTGTCCGCCGCCCATCCCTGTAGCTCGCTGTGTCCGGCATGCTCGGCATGGGTGTAGCTGTCGATGGCGTATGCCTGAGCCGTGCGGGAGCGGCCGAGGTTGTTTGCCAGCCAGGCCAGCAGCTCGGACAGGCATCCGGCGTAGACGTACAGCTCGCGGAGTTCGGTGAGGGTATGACGGCCGCGGATAAGCTCGTCAACCCGCGACCGGTAGGTCCGGGCCACCACGAACAGCTCGCCGGGCGGCTGGGCATGGCGGCTGCGGAAGAGGTCCGTGACGGCTAGGTCGAGATGCTCGAGCGTGCCGCGTCCGACGGCGGAGATTCCGGTCTGGCGGGTGAATTCCATGGCCTCGGTAGCGGCCTCGGACAAGATCTGGTTCAGGATCTCGGGAGCTACGGCGGCCGTGGCGAGCAGTTCGCGGCGTTTCGCGTTGCTCACCTCCGAACGCTCGGGTGCCGGATCCGGCCCCTGTCCGGTGGTGGCATCAGTGGCCACGAAACAGGGCGGCGTGCCGTCGCGGACGCTCGAGCTTGTCCACCTGCGCGCGAGCCAGATCAACGGCTGCAGCGTCTGCGTTGATGGGCACGCTCGCATCGCCAAGAAGGCAGGCGAGCGACTCTTCGCCGTGGCGGCCTGGCGGGATGCGCCCTACTTCACCGATGCCGAACGCGCCGCGCTGGTACGCGATGACCTCATCACCAACATGGACCGCGAGGGCCTCGCCTCAGGTACCGAGGTAGGCCGCGAGGTGCTCGCCGGTGAGGGTGCAGCGGGTGGCGACGAGGTCGGTGGGGGTGCCCTCGAAGACGATCCGGCCGCCGTCGTGGCCGGCGCCGGGGCCGAGGTCGATGATCCAGTCGGCGTGCGCCATGACCGCCTGGTGGTGCTCGATGACGATGACCGACGTGCCGGAGTCGACGAGCCGGCCGAGCAGGCCGAGCAGCTGCTGCACGTCGGCGAGGTGCAGGCCGGTGGTCGGCTCGTCGAGGACGTAGACGCCGCCGCCCGCGGCCATGCGGGTGGCCAGCTTGAGCCGCTGGCGCTCGCCGCCGGACAGGGTGGTGAGCGGCTGGCCCAGGCGCAGGTAGGCGAGCCCGACATCGGACAGCCGAGCCAGGATGGCGTGCGCGGCCGGCGTGCGCGCCTGCCCGGCGCCGAAGAACTCCGCGGCCTCGGTCACCGGCATCGCGAGCACCTCGCTGATGTCGCGGCCACCGAGGTGGTACTCCAGCACCGCTGCCTGGAACCGCTTCCCCTCGCACTCCTCGCAGGTGGTGGCCACGCCGGCCATCATCGCCAGGTCGGTGTAGATGACCCCGGCGCCGTTGCAGGTGGGGCAGGCGCCCTCGGAGTTAGCGCTGAACAGCGCCGGCTTCACCCCGTTGGCCTTCGCGAACGCCTTGCGGATCGGGTCGAGCAGTCCGGTGTAGGTTGCCGGGTTGCTCCGTCGCGAGCCGCGGATCGCACCCTGGCCGATCGACACCACATCCACGCCGGCGGCCAAGGGAGTGTTGACCAGCGACCCGTGCACGAGCGAGCTCTTGCCCGAGCCGGCGACACCGGTGACGACGACCAGCACCCCGAGCGGGATATCGACATCGACGTCGCGCAGGTTGTTCGCCGTCGCGCCGCGGATCGGAAGCCAGCCGGTGGGCGTGCGCACCGACTCCTTGAGAGCGGCCCGGTCGTCGAGATGGCGGCCGGTGATGGTGGCGCTGGCCCGCAGCCCCTCGACGGTGCCCTCGAAGCAGACGCTGCCACCCGCCGTACCGGCGCCGGGGCCGAGGTCGACGACGTGGTCGGCGATCGCGATCGTCTCCGGCTTGTGCTCCACGACGAGGACCGTGTTGCCCTTGTCCCGCAGCCGCAGCAACAGCTCGTTCATCCGCGCGATGTCATGGGGGTGCAGGCCGATGGTGGGCTCGTCGAAGACGTAGGTGACGTCGGTGAGCGAGGACCCGAGGTGGCGGATCATCTTGGTGCGCTGCGCCTCACCGCCCGAGAGCGTGCCCGAGGGCCGCTCGAGCGAGAGGTAGCCCAGCCCGATCTCCACGAACGAGTCGAGCGTGCGGCGCAGCGTCGCGAGCAGCGGCGCCACCGACGGCTCATCAAGGCCGCGAACCCAGTCGGCCAGGTCGCTGATCTGCATCGCGCACGCATCGGCGATGTTGATCCCCTTGATCCTGGAGGACCGGGCCGCCTCGCTGAGCCGGGTGCCGCCGCACCCGGGACAGGCGGTGAAGGTGACCGCCCGCTCCACGAACGCCCGGATATGCGGCTGCATCGCCTCCTTGTCCTTGGAGAGGAACGACTTCCGGACCTTGGGGATCAGCCCCTCGTAGGTGAGGTTGACACCGTCGACCCTCACCTTGACCGGCTCCTTGTAGAGGAAATCGTTGAGTTCCCTCTTGGTGTACTTGCAGATCGGCTTGCCCGGGTCGACGAAACCCGACTCAGCGTAGACCCGCACCGTCCAGAAGCTGTCTGACTTCCAGCCAGGGATGGTGAACGCACCCTCGGCAAGGGACTTGGAGTCGTCATAGAGCTGAGTCAGGTCGATATCAGAGATCGTGCCCCGGCCTTCGCAGGGCGGACACATGCCGCCGGTGATGCTGAAGCTGCGACGCTCCTTCACGGTCTGCCCGGCGCGCTCCAGGGTGACCGCACCCGCTCCACTGATCGAGGCGACATTGAAGGAGAACGCCTGAGGCGAGCCGATATGCGGCTGCCCGAGCCGGCTGAACAGGATACGCAGCATCGCGTTGGCGTCAGTGACAGTGCCGACCGTGGAGCGGACGTCAGCACCCAGCCGCTGCTGGTCAACGATAATCGCGGTCGTCAGCCCGTCGAGGACGTCGACCTCCGGCCGCGCCAGCGTCGGCATAAAGCCCTGCACGAAGGCACTATAGGTCTCGTTGATCATCCGCTGCGACTCCGCGGCGATCGTGCCGAACACCAGCGAGCTCTTGCCCGACCCGGAAACACCGGTGAACACCGTCAGCCGGCGCTTCGGGAGCTCAACACAGACATCGGAGAGGTTGTTCACGCGCGCGCCGTGCACACGGATCAAATCGTGACTGTCAGCAACGTGACACCCAGGCGACTGTGCCGATGCGCGACCGCTCCGCTCCATCGCTGGCGGGTCCGTCCTCGTGGCCATGCTCATCGTGTCTCCAGCTGTGGGCAGGGCCGCCTTCGCGGCCTCCGTCGGCGTCGCCTGGCTCGATCCTGACCAGCTTCGAGCAGTATGGCGTGGTCGGCGCACGCGGGCGCCTTCACGGTGCCGTCTGTGCGGGTCATGGCTGCGATCGCCGGACGGCTCAGCGCACCTCGAAGATGCGGATCAGGTTCCCCGCGGGATCGCGGAAGGCACAGTCGCGAACGCCCCAGGGCTGGTCGGCCGGCCTGGTAGATGGTGATATCCATGGCGGTCACGCTAGTTGCTGCTCGGGAGCCGGTGCTTCTCGATTCCTGATCGGTCTGGTCACCTGCTTCGCCACGCACGGCGGCATCCCCGCCGTCGCGCGCGCCGCCTGGCGCCGATAGACGCTGGGCGCCACACCGACCAGCTCGGTGAAGCGACTGCTGAAGGTGCCCAGCCGACATGTTCACGCCCCGGGCGAGCGCCTCGACGTCCAGCGGCTGCGCGTACTCCCGGTCGATCCGATCGCGGACACGGCGCAGCCACGCGAGGTCGCGCAGGCGATGCGCCCAGGGGGTCTGCTGGTCACACGCGAGATCGTACGTCGCGCCGGAGTCTGCCCAGCGCCGCTGGCGTCCCACCCCACGCCGCGTCCGCTCTGACCCGGTCTGCTCGGCACCACCCGGTCGGCGGCGTGCGTATCAGCGGTGTGGCCTCGCCCTCCTGCACGTCACCGGGCGGTTACGTGACGAGGTGCGGATCGCCAGCGGCACGCTCAGCGGGCGGTCTGCTCGCCGGGGCCGACACTCCCCGCAGGTGCGCCCACAGGACCCGCAGCACTCGGTCCGGGCGCAGTAGCCCGGCCGGTTGGTCGATCATGCCGATCACCCGCATGAAGGCACGGGCCAGCGAGCGGTCGGTACTCGCAGCGGCGTGCAGCCGGGGCAGGTAGGCGTTCGCCATTCGGACCTTGGCTGTGCGCTGGCCTGGCACGCCGGGGAAGGCCAGATCGGCACCGACGTTGATCTCCCAGGGGGCATCGATCACCTTGGCGATCCGCCGGAAGTACTGCTCAGCCGTAGGGGCCGACCCGGCAAGCAGCAAGTCGCGCAGGGTCACCGCCTCCATCGCGGCCACCGTCATGCCTTGCCCGTAAATGGGGTTGAAGGAGCACACCGCGTCACCGATCACCAGCAACCCAGCCGGGAAGCGGCGCAACCGCTCGTAGCGGTAGCGCACGCTGGCCGGGAACCGGAAAGGCACCGGGTCGCCCACCGCCTCGGCGCCGACGATCGCCTCGGCGAGGTCGGGGAAGCCGATGCTGGCCGCGAACGCGTCGAACCCGGCCGGGTCGAGCGGCGGGTGGTCGCCGAGCATGCCGCCGAGAGTGACGATGTGCAGACCGCCCTCCAGGGGAGCCACGATCCCGCCTCGGGGATTGTCGGGAGTCGGTCCGATCAGGACGCCCAGGTCGTCGCCCAGCGCACCGGGGCGCAGCCGGTAGCAGCGGCTGGAGTAGCCGAGCCCGATCTCGACCCGGTCCGTTTCGGGGCGCAGGTAGCCGAACTGCTCCAGCCACATCGGGGTGCGGGAGCCCCGGCCGGTGGCGTCGACGATCAGATCCGCGGTCACTGTCTGCTTCGGATCAACCCCCTGCTTCGGATCAACGCCAGCGCGGTGGGCGAGCCGCACCCCGGTGACGCGGCTGCGCTCGCCGTCGGCCACCAGACCGACCACGTCACAGCCCTCGACGAAACGCACCGAAGGCAGCGCCCGCACCCGTTGGCGGACGTGCGCCTCCACGAATGGGCGGGCTGCGGCCAGCCCGAGCACGCCGATGTCAACCTGGCACAGCTGGTGCCCCGACAGCAGCATCCGGACCGTGCAACTGCCCGCGACCTGCGCACCTGCCCCCACCGCCTGCTCGGTGAAGCCGGGGAACAGTTCGTCGAGCAGCTCCCGGCCACGGGCGTGCAGCAGGTGCACATGACGGCCTTGCGGCACCCCCTGCCGGTTGGCCACGTCGAGCGGCAGGTTGTCTCGCTCGACCACTGTCACCCGGTCGTAGGCGTCGGCCAGGGCGCGGGCGGCTAGCAGGCCGGCCATGCTGGCACCCAATACCACCGCGTGCTCGCCGACTCCGGTCGTCGTCATGATGTCCTCCTGATGGTCGCTGTTCACCCGAGTGTGCCGACGACGTAACACAACGAGGTGAGTAGTCGACTACTCACCTCGCGTGCGCACTACCCAGAACAGCCCCGCAGCAGGTCGGCGAGTTCGGCGCGGTCCGAGGTGCCGAGTTTGGCGCTCGCGCGGTAAAGGTGGCCCTCGACGGTACGGACCGACACGACCAGCCGCTCGGCGATCTGGCGGTTGGACAACCCGCCACCGGCCAGGGTGACGACCTCCCGTTCTCGGGTGGTGAGTGGCAGGGGCGCGGCGACGGCGGCGAGAGCGGGAGTGCGGGCGCCTTCGCAGGCCTGGGCCAGCCGGTGGGCCCGGCTGCTGGCGGCCAGGGCGGAGCCGCGCCGACCCTGGCGGGTGTGCGCGGCGGCGGCCTGAGCGGCGGCGTCGGCAGCCAGCAGCAGCGCGCCCAGCTGCTCGAGCTGGACCGAGGCGGCATGCAGTGCCGCGCCATCATCGGCGGCCAGGGCGGCGGCATGGGCGGCGGCAGCCGGGGCACGGGGCCCTTCGACCTGGGTGGCCAGCAACGCGAGCCGCTCGGCCACCGTGCGGTCACCGAGACAGACCGCGGTGTGCAGCGCGAACACCTCCACGGCGGGTTGGTCCTGCGACGCAGCTACCTCAGCGGCGTGGCGGGCCTGTGCCACGGCCTCGCTGAGGCAGCCCTCGGCGGCGGCCACCCAAGCGCCGGCGAGCAGCGCATGTGGTTCTCGTAAGCGGAACGCCGGATGCCGGGCGGCCGTCATCTCCACGAGGGTCTGGCGTGCCAAGGTCGCATCACCGGCCATCCCCAGTGCGCTGGTGAGCGTCACGAGCCCGTGGAACACCAAGCCGCCGGGGTCCGCGCCGTGGATACCTGCAATAATTTGGCGGTAGCAGCGCACCGCGGTCCGGATCTGTCCGCGGGACATCGCCACCTCTGCCCACAGCGCGGTGGTTACCACATCTCCTGGTCCGGGGGTGTCCTGCCAGCGCTCGCGGTACCGCCGCGAGATGCGCTCGGCCCAGTCCAGGTGCCCGGCCAGCAGCAGCGCCCGCACCCAGGACGATCCGACGAGGACCGCTTGGTGCAGCCCGATCTCGAACGAGTCGGCAAGGAGGTCGATCCGCCGCAAGTTCTTGTCGAACCCGTCGACGCGGCCGAGCCCGCCGCACGCCGTCGCAAGTCCCCAGCTGGCCAACTGCGCCGCAGTCGGCGAACATCGCGGATCGGCGAGCACACCGGTAGCAGCCTGCACTGCCTGGACCGACCGGCAGAAAAAGGCGTCGAGCACTGACCGCATCCCGGCCAGCTCCAGCAGGGCCACGTCATCGGAAATGGTGCTCGCCGCGGCGTCAAGCACCATTGCACCCTCGGCGGGGTGTCCGAGGGTGAAGGTCAAGGTCTCCACCCGGGGGATCGTGACTTGGGCCCGTTCGACATCGGTGCGAGCCAGGACGGCGAGTGCGGCCAACTCGGTGTCAGCCTCGGCTCCTCGGCCCGCCCAGGCCAGCGCTTCGGCCAGCAGGCGCCGCGACTCGAAACCACCCCCAGCGGCCACGGCTGCCCTGGCGAGCCGGAGCGCCAGCATGAGGTCCCCGAGCTCGGTGGCGTGGCGGGCGGCGTCGGTGAACAACACGGGATCCGCAGGCAGGTCGGAGTCCAGCGTCAACACCGCCCGGCACAGGGTGTCACCGGTTCGGCGGCCACCCGTGGCAGCCAGGGCGCGCGCGATCAGACCGCGCAGCCGGCGAGCCCGCAGCGTGCCCAGCTGCGCCCGCTGCACCTCGCCATACAGCGGGTGGGCCAGCCGGACCTGCAGCCGCCTGCCGTCCGGGTACACCTCGATCAACCCCCGCGCCTCCGCCTGCTCCACCGCTGCCGCCCCGGTCAACCCCGTGAGCAGCGGCATTCCCAGCGGCTCCGCGAAGGCCAGGACCTCGACGACGTCGCTCTGCGCATCGGGCAACTGGCCGATCCGGGACCGCACCAGGTCGACCAGCCCCGGCGACAGCTTCGGCTCCCCCGACCACTGCCACACCCCGGCGACCTGGCGCAACCGGCCGGATTCCAGTTCACCGTCCACGAGCTGCCGCAGGTAGAGCACGTTGCCCCGGGTGATCATCCACAGCCGACGCGCGGCGGCGCTGTCCACCGCCTCACCCAGGGTCTCCTCCAGCAGAGTCGCGGTCTGCTCCTGAGACAGTGGCTGCAGCTCCAGCCGAGGCAGGTGCTCGTCCTTCCACAGCGCCGTCACCGCATCCGGCGCGGTCTCCCCGGTGCGCAGCGTCAGCACCACCGCAGCCGCCCGACGCAGCACCAGCTGGTGGACCAGCAACGCGGACAGCTCATCCAGCAAGTGGGCATCGTCCACCGCGACGATCACACCGGCCCGCCCGGCGCCTGCCAGCAACGCATCGCCAGCCTGGCGCACCAGCTGGCTCGGATCCGGACTGACCACACCCAACATCGCCGCGAACGCACCCAGCGGCAGCACCCGCGCCGACGCAGTGGCCACCGCCCACCGAATCAGCGTGCCCCGCCGCTCTTCTGCGGCCAGCACTTCCCGGACCAGCCGGGTCTTGCCCACCCCGGCCGTTCCGGCCAGCACGACCCCAGCCGGCCCATCCCGGCGTCGGATCAACCCGCTGATCCGACGCAGCTCCTCAGCCCGCCCGGTCAGCGGCCACATCACAGCCATCCCCGGATGGTAGAGATCACCACTGTCACCCGGTAGTGGAACGGTCACACTGCGCTCTAGCCTGTATCGGGTAGAAGTAATGCCTAGTGTACTCTTACCTCATGCGGATCACTAGCAAGGGCCAGATCACCATTCCCCAGCAGGTCCGACGAGAACTCGGCCTGGAACCCGGAGACGAGGTGGACATCGTCGTGCAGGACGGTGTCGCGCGAATCATGCCGGCCGGAGAGCCCCGCACCCGGGGGCAACGCGTCGTGGAGGCGCTACTGGGTAAGGGTGACGTGAACCTCAGTACCGACGAGATCATGGCGATGACCCGCGGTGCCTGAGCAGCGGCCCGTCACGCTGGTCGATTCCAACGTGCTGCTGGACATTTTCACTGAAGACCCGAAGTGGTGCGCATGGTCCCAGGCTCGGCTCGCTGAGGCCCTCGACCAGGGTCCGGTGGTGGTCAACCAGGTCGTCTACGGCGAGGTGGCGCACCGGTTTTCCACGATCGAGGCGCTGGACGAGGCGCTGACCCCGGACCGGTTCGTGCGCGGCAACCTGCCGTGGGCCGCAGCGTTCCTAGCCGCCACCTGCTACCGGGCCTACCGGCAGCGCGGCGGCCAGCGCACCTCGATCCTGCCCGACTTCTTCATCGGCGCACACGCGGCGGTACTCCGGCTGCGGCTACTCACCCGCCACGCCACCCGCTACCGCACCTACTACCCCACCGTCCCCCTCATCACTCCCGACTGACACTGCGGCTCCCCCACCCTCCGCCTGCGGTGTGCCCACAGCACCCGCAGCATTCGGTCCGGCCGCAGTAGCACCTCTGGCCGGTCGATCATGGCCATCACTCGGATGAAGGCCCGCCCGAGCGAGCGGTCAGTCCCGTCGCCACTAACGTGACCACGGTCGGTAGCACTTGTGCTATCTTGCCGGGTATGGAATCCGTCGGACTGCGGGAGCTGCGGCAGAACGCAAGCGAGATCGTGCGTCGAGTCGAGGCGGGGGAAACGGTGACGATTACGGTAAGTGGGCGTCCCGCCGCCGTACTCCGTAGCGCCACCGCCCGCTCCTGGCGGCGCTACGAGGACATCGCGGATCTGTTCTCCGGACCGGACGACCCGCAGTGGGAGCACGACCGTGCACTGCTTGACGACTCACCCGTGAACCCCTGGTCCCGATAATGCGCGCAGTGCTGGACACCAGCGTGGTGATTGCGAGTGACATTCTGAAGCTTGACGGCGAGCTGGCCATCAGTACGGCCACGCTCGCCGAGCTGCACTTCGGGGTGCTGGTCACCACCGATCCGGCGACCCGAGCCGAACGCCTCCGGCGGCTCACTGTCCTGCAGCAGCGCTTCGACGCGTTACCCATCGACGATGCGGTGGCGGCGAGCTACGGCGTGCTCGCCGCAGCGGTGGCCCAGTCCGGCCGCCAGCCCCGGTCCCGTGTCATGGACCTGCTCATCGCAGCCACCGCGCACGTCCACGGCGCCCGGCTGTACACCCGAAACAGCGCGGACTTGAAGGGCCTGGAGAACCACCTCGAGATCGTCGCGGTATAGCACGTCCCCTACTCGTGACCCTCTGACCCTGCAATATTCGTCAGGAGCGCAGTGATCTGCGCCATGCCGGTAGCCAGCCTGGCGAAACCCTCGCGCATCTCCCGGCCCTGCTCGCGCATCTCCCGGCCCTGCTCGTCGATCCTGTGGTCCAGCCTGGCGAAACCCTCGCGCATCTCCCGGAGATGCTCCAGCTGGGTCTCCCGCAGGGCGTTGAGGCCCTGGGTGTGGGCGCGCAGCTCAGCGCGGACCTCGGAGACGTCATGGTCGGCGCCGGCCGCCAGCAAGCGGGAAGTGCCAGCGTCGGCACGGGCAACGGCAGCATCCGCGCGGGCCGCAGCAAGATCGGAGCCGACGCGGGCGGCCTGATCACGAAGCTGAGCCACCTCGCGCTCCACGGTCACCAGGCGGGTCTCGAAATCAGCAGCAGGGTTCGGCACGGGGAGATCCTACTGCTGGCCGCACTCCGCGCAACCCGACTTACCAACGAAAGACCAGCAGGAAGACGACACGCCTGAGACTATGCTCGGCCAGATGGCGGTCAGTCCTATCCAGGCGGCGCAACGGCTTCGTGGCGCCGCGGTCGATGGCCGTCTCGAGGCTTTGGCCGGTGTGCATGGCCTCTCCCTGGTCGTCATGTTCGGCAGCGCGTCCCGTGATCAGGATGAGGGCCAGCGGGCAGCGGCTGGGCACCGAATGGATGCGACGCCTGGATCTGGCGCTGATGGCGGAGAGTCCATAACGCCGCGGCGTCTCGACCCGCCGATCGTCCGGCTGCACGCAGCCCAGTGGTGACTGGCCGACGCAAGGCTCGCGACGGTCGGAAACGGAACACCGCCGGACGGTAGTGGCCTGTCAGAATCACCGGTCATGAGCAGGTGGACCCGTGACCGGCGACCCTTCGTCGTGGGTCTGATCCTGGTGGGTAGCGCCGCCGCTTGGACGGTATGGGTTTACCGTCTCCCGCCGACGGAGCGCAATGACGCCCTCGGGTTCTGGGGATTCGTGTTGGCATTGGTCGGTCTGCTGGTCCCACTGTTGCTGTGGCTCAGGTGACCTTGACCCTGCTCCGCGACACCTACCAGCCAGGCGACGACGTCAGCGACCTGCTCGACCCCACCCGCTACCGCACCACCAACGCCGTCGAGCGCCACATCATCGCCCGCGTCCTACCCGCCGCCTACACCCTGACCCAAGCCCACCAGACACTCACCTTCCTCGCCCACCAGATGAACCAGGACCAAACCCGCGACCTCGCCTGGTGGCACATTCGCCGGGGCCTGCACCTGCACACCGACGCCACCCGAGTCCGCAACTGGCTGGCCGGACAGCACCCGCAGCCACCCGTACCGGAACTGCTCAGTGAGCTGTTCTCCGAAGAACTCGGCTACCCGATCACCCCGGCCGACATCGGCCTGGAAGGAACCGATCAACACGAAGTCGGCCTACGATACTCCGAGTCGATCGCCGCTACCGTGGTAGCCGTCAGCGAGCTCGGGAGGTACGACGTGCGCCGACGTGGTTTCCTGCACAGGGGGGCGTTCCTAGTGGTGGCGTCGGTGGCACCCAGCCGGGACTGGCTACTGGCAGTCCTCGACACCACCGAACCCCGCCCCCACAGCCGTATCGGACTGGTCCAGGTCCGCCTGATCCGGGAAGCGTTCGCCGATTTCCACGAGGCCGACGTGATGCATGGCGGCGGATACGCTCGCCGGGCACTGACGGAATACGTCACCGAGCGGGTGTTGCCGCTGCTGCACGACACCGACCCGAACAGCGAAGCCGGCACCGCCCTGTTCACCGCGGCCAGCGAGCACACCTACCTACTGGGGCACATGGCCTTCGACGACGGACACCATGCCCTCGCCCAGCGCTACTTCATCCAAGCCCTCCGCCTCGCCCAAGAATGCGACGACGCGGCGTTGGGCGCGCAAATCCTGGCCTG
Organism: Pseudonocardiales bacterium; assembly: GCA_052390495.1. GTDB lineage: Bacteria > Actinomycetota > Actinomycetes > Mycobacteriales > Pseudonocardiaceae. The sequence goes on along the minus strand of JBQTGW010000222.1, from coordinate 4,313 downwards.
CATGGGCGAGCAGGCGCTGCTGCTCGGCTACCCCGACGAAGCCCTGCAGTTGGCGACAGCCGGACGCCACGGCTTGGTACGGGCATTCAGCCCGGCGTGTGCCGCGGACTTGTGGGCATTGCAGGCTCGCGCCCACGCCGCACTCGGTGACACCAAGGCGGCCGTACACGCGGTGGTCGAGTCCGAACGCGCCTTCGAACACGTGGTCGAGAACGAACCGGAATGGGCCCGCTTCATCGACGACGCGAACCTGTCCTGTCATTGGGCGGACACCTTCGTCACCCTGGCGCGCCCGGTGGAGGCCACCAGGTTCGCCCGCCGGGTGATCTCCGCCGCGGCCGGCCAGAACCGCGCCCGACGCGGCGCGCTCAGCCAGGCCACGCTGGCCCAGGCCGCGCTGACCCGCCGAGACCTGGACACCGCCCTGCGCGCGGCATACCAAACAATCGATCTCGCAACCACCGTGCAGTCCGCCCGCTGCCTCGCCACCGTCCGCGATCTCCAGACCCGGATTCGCCCCTACCGCAAACTCGCCCCCGCCCGCGAGTTCGACGACTACGCCCGCGAAGCCCTCACCCGCGCAAACCTCAATTAAGACGGTCAGGCCGATGCCGCTGTCGAGTCAACAGGCGGCTGCGGGTTTCCCTTCCCAGCACACCACCCACACTCCACCGGAATGGAAAAAATGATCATGGCCCTGAACTCGTCTCGGCTCAGTACTGAGCCGCTCATGGATGCCTCCGACAAGCTCGCAGCCCAGAGACCCCCGACCGCCGCGACCGTCCGTGGGAAAGCAACCCCGGCTGCCCGCCCGTTTGGTTTGAAGTTCGCCATGTCACCCATCCGCGCCGGGGAGCACAGCAAAACGTACTACACCATCACCGTGGAAGAGACCACGCATATCAACAAGGACGGCACGGAACAAACCCAGACCGATTATGTCGACAAGGAGAAAGAAGACTGAACACCAGGGAAGATGGCAGCGTGATCATTATCCTCAGCGGTCCCGATGATCCGACCGCAGATCGAATCGAGTCCGAGCTGGCACGCCGCTCGGCCCAATACACCCGTGTTGACCTGTCCGATTTCCCGCAACGGATCACTGCCAGTGCATACTTAGACAATTCGGGGTACTGGACTGGCCACATGCGACATGCCGACGGGTGGTCGGTGGTATTGGAGGACATCACCGCTGTCTACTATCGGCGCCCGAACAACTTCGATCCCGCACCCGGCCTGACTACCGCCGAGCGGCGGTTCGCGGTGGCCGAGGCGCGGAGCGGGTTCGGTGGTGTGCTCGCCACACTGGATGCGCGGTGGGTGAACCATCCATTCCGGGTCGCGGATGCCGAGTTCAAACCGGCCCAGCTGACCGCAGCCCACGAATGTGGATTCTCCATCCCGGCGACCATCATCACCAACGACGGTCGCAGCGCGCACAGTTTCACCGGAACTCGACCAGAGGAAGTGGTGTACAAGCCACTTGGCGGCGGATTCCACCGTGACAACGACGACAACCTGACCCTTATCTACACCACACCCGTGACAGCAGAATTATTCGACGACGCCGAGATCGCCGCCACTTCGCACGCCTTCCAAACGTTTATCGACAAGACCCACGACGTGCGGGTCACCGTCGCTGGTCCACGCGTTTTTGGAGTCGCGATCCACTCCACCAGTCAAAGCGGTCAAGTCGACTGGCGCTCGGACTACGACTCACTGTGCTACACCGAAACTCCAGTACCGGACGCGGTCAGAAACAGTATCAGCCGTTACCTGCGTCACTTCGATATCCTTTACGGAGCATTCGACTTCAGTGTCGACCGCAACGGCGACTGGTGGTTCCTGGAATGCAACCCCAACGGGCAGTGGGGATTCATCACCGAGGCCACCGACCTGCCGATCGCCTCGGCCATAGCCGATCTGCTGATCGGAGACGCCACGCTGTGACCACCATTCCCACGGCCGAATGGCGAGAACACCTCGCCAACATGATCACCAGCATGCAGGACACCGGCACACTGACCGACCCCCGTTGGATCGAGGCGTTCCGGACCATCCCCCGTCACGTATTCACCCCCCATCTGCTGGATCCCGACCAGACCAGCACCGATCACGACACCGATGAGCAACGCCACGCCTGGCTGTCTCGTATCTACCAGGACGAGTCCCTCGTCACCGCCACCGCCCACGACCGGACACTGAACGTCGATGTGCCGACCAGCTCCTCCACCCGACCCGGCCTGATGGCGCGCATGCTCGACCTACTCGATCTGCAGGACGGGATGCGCGTGCTGGAGATCGGCACCGGCACCGGCTACAACGCCGGTCTGCTCACTCACCGCCTCGGCGACACCCAGGTGACCAGCATCGACGTCGATCCCACGCTCGTCGAGCACGCCCGGCGCGCGCTGCACAGTCTGGACCTGTCCCCACATCTCGTCGCCGGGGACGGCGCGGCCGGTGTTCCGGACCGCGGCCCGTTCGATCGGATCATCGCCACCTGTGCCGTCCCGCAGATCCCGCTCGCCTGGATCACCCAGCTCGCTCCCGGTGGAATCCTGCTCGTCAACCTGCGCGGCGAGATCGCCGGCGGAACCCTCTGCCTGCTCACCAAGGACACCACCGGCGACGACGAAGTGATCGGCCCGTTCCTCGACATCGCGGGTCACTTCATGTGGGCCAGACCCGATCCCGCCCGTGCTCTGCCCTACGACATCCGTCCCACTTCCGAACGCGACCAGACTCGCACCACCACCAACCCCACGACCGTCGCTGATATAGCACACGACATAGCCGATCTCCGTTTCCGATTTTTGACCCAACTCCATATCCGTGGAATCCGAACTCTCACCACCACACCCGAAGATCCACCAGGCACAAGCATCCGCGCCCAAGCCACCGACGGATCATGGGCAACAGCCCACTCAACTGGAAACGTAGCCCAAGGCGGCGCCCGCCGATTGTGGGACAGCATCCACGGCGCACACACACTATGGCGCGACCTCGGCAAGCCCCCGCCCACTCGATTCGGAATCGTCGCCAACCGGACAACGCAATTCGCCTACCTTGACCATGACCACAACTGGACCCGCTGGCCCCTACCGCTGCTCTGACCCGCAGGGCAACATACAAGAAGGCGAGACCGACAGCAAGAGTCGCCGGACGCCCGCCCAACAGGCGCAGGACCGACAGTAACCGTGTCCCGGGATCACGGGCCACATGACTTGATCATGGCGTGGTACGTCCGGGTGGTTACGGCGACACTGGCGGAACAGTAGTCCGCTTGCGGGACCGGCTCGCGGGGAGTAGCAACGAGGGCAAGCCTGTTGGAGGGGTTGTGCCGAAATGCGCGATCGCACATTGAGTCTCGGGGCAACGGGACTCACCCACACACCAAGAACCCATCCGTACGGCTAACGAACCCGGGCAACGTAGTGTCCTGCGTTCGCCACTCAAGCAAACCTCAACTGAGGCGGAGCGTAGATCCTTCAAAAGGACGAACAGAAGAAGATCGAGATTCCTAGCCGGGGTCCTCCGACGCACCGAGATTCGTCGCGGACTTCCGAGACGTCATGGTCTACGCCAGCCGCCAGCAGGCGGGCAGCGCTCAGGGCAACGGCAAGATCGCTCAGCGTTGAGAGATCGCTACACCAAGTGTCGGCTCGTGGGCTGAGGTGGACTGCGGTCTCCCAGCTCTTCTGGCCAGGTTCGCTCCCGCGTGCGCAGACCGCCACGTGGAACCTTTGGCTGTTGAGGAGGCATGTGGACCGCCAAATGGAGCCTTTTGGTGATTCGGCCGACCCCCGCGCGAACGGGACTGCGGATGCTGATGACGATAGTGACAGAAAACTACTCGGTGTCACTGAAATTCAACATTAAGTGACCTTGCCGTTGCCCTGGAGCAGCGCTGGCATCCGAACGAGCGACACCGGCCTCTGCGCGGGCGGCCTGATCGCGAAGCCGAGCAACCTCACGCTCCACAGTCACCAGGCGAGTCTCGAAATCATCAGCGGAGTCCGACACGGGCGTGATCATACCGTGCCCGCTCGCCAATACACCACACGCCCATTCACCGCTTGGTGTCAAGTGTTGAGTGCACCACCAGCCTCGACCAGGAATTTGTTGAGGACTTCGGTTGGTTTGAGCCAGCCGAGTGTCTCACGTGGACGGTCGTTGAGTTCGTTGGCGATGGCGTCGAGTTCGGCTTGGGTGTGGCCCGAGAGGTCGGTTCCTTTGGGGAGGTACTGGCGCACAAGGCCGTTAGTGTTCTCGTTGCTGCCCCGTTGCCAGGGTGCGTGCGGATCACAGAA
>JBQTGW010000221.1:0-5836 GCA_052390495.1 Pseudonocardiales bacterium | reverse complement strand
TGTCACCGTGCAGTACTGCACGGTGACACCTCACTTCCGGCGATCACGGGAGGGGCGGCCTGACTGCTCTGGCTGAGATCATGCGCCCGCAGCAGCTACCCAGCGAGGACGTCTGCGCGATCCGGCCAGGTCAGCACTCAGGGCGGCGCGAGGCACCTGGCCAGCTGGCCCCGAAGGGGGGGTGGTGAGGGGGTGGGTGCAGCGGGGGCGTTCACGGGAGCTCCCCGTTCCACGGTGCATCACTTGACGTCATGAGTGCAACACAATCAGTGAACTTGACGTGGCCCTGCCGGCTCGGTGGACAGAACGTCGTCAGTATCGATATCGATCCAGATCTGGTTCAGACCGCCACGCAGCGACTCGAAGAAATCGGTCATGCACCGACACTGGTAGCCGGCGATGGTCTGGCCGGTGTCCCGGAGCACGGCCCATATGATCGTATTATTGCGACCTGCGCGGTACCAGAAGTTCCACTGGCGTGGATCGAGCAATTAACGCCCGGCGGGGCGATGCTCATCAACCTCCGCGGTGACGTGGTCGGCGTGCTGTGCCTGCTGACCAGGGAAGACGACAATGAGGTGATCGGTCCAGCGCTACGTTCCGGTGGCGATTTCATGTGGCTTCGACGAGAGCTGAGCAGTCCACTTCGGGATGACGAGTCTTCGACCGTGATCAGCGCGAGGAAGGTTGCCAGGCGCCGCACCGCGTTACCTCCCGCCGATGGCCGACACCGTATCATTCAGGGAGGATGTCGTCGACTGTGGGATACCGCCGAAACGGCGCACGAATCATGGGTCCGACTCGCGAACCCAGGCCCGCGCCGTTTCACCATAGTCGCAAACCCAATTATCCAGTTCGTGTCGCTGGACAGTGATACGAATTGGCTACGCTGGCCACTTCCACTCGTTTAGTCGCGCCCTGCGCAATCAGCACATTTCCGCCGAGGAGATCGTCACTTGTCGTCATCCAGTGCCCACATCCTCGACGGTGATCGAGCCAGCCCCGAGGCGCACGACCGGAAAGCCAGTGCGGGCACTCGTGTGCTGAAGGCGACGAGTCGACTCTCAACACCTTCAGGGTCGTGGTCCGGTGTTGGCCGCCAGGCGATGAGCAGCAGGTCTCGGTCGGCCAGTTGCCAGATGTAGCGACCGCCCCAGTGCCCGGCTCGCCGCCCCGCACCGTGGCGGCGTAAGCATTCGGAGTTCCCGTCGGTCGGGGTGGCTCGCCGGGGTTCTTGTGGTGGGTTTGGGCAGTTCAAGGGGTCCGTCGGTGCCATCGGCGGGTAGGTCGCCCGGGCGTTGGTCGTCGGTGGGTTCGAGGTCCGGTTCGTGGCGCACCGTCCCGGTCGGGCAGGTCTGTGAGGGTGCTGGGCCGTTATGTTGATCGCCCGCGGGGCGGGCGTCGCTTCCGGTGCCGGGTTCGGTGGTGTCGGGTTCCGGGCCGTTGCGGGCGCGGCGGTGGGGGTTGTAGGCCCAGGTGGTGAGATCGTCGGTACTCGCGGCCCAGGGCAGGAACCGGGTCAGTGCCTGCCCGGTGGGGGCCCGGCCCCCGGCTCGGGCACATTCCTGGAGGTAGGCGGTGAGGTAGGCCAGCGGGTTGAGTCCGGCCCGTTGGGCGGTGGCGGTGATGGTGAACACGCGGCTGGCCAGCTGCGCGGAGACCACCGATCCGGAGCCGTAGTAGTTCTTGGGTCCGGCCACCGGCCCGCGCAGCGCCCTCTCGGCGGTGTTGTTGTCCAGGGGGAGCTCGGGGTAGGCGCGGTGTCGGGCCAGGCCGTCCCACTCGCGGTCCAGGGTGGCCAGGACCTTCGCCGCGGCCGGGTGCAGCAGCTCGGGGTGGGATGCCTGGGCTTTGCGGTGGGCGTCGATGGTGTTCAGCGCGGCGGAGAACTGCGCGGTGGCCATGGTGTGTCCGGCGCTGCCCGCGGTGGCGGTGGTGATCGCGGTGTGCGCGGCACAGAGCGCGGCGATCCGCTCGATCCACCCCGCGGTCCAGGCCGCCAGCTTGGGGTTGGCGTCCCCGGCGCGGATGAAGTAGCGGCGGATGTGAGCCCAGCACCAGAGGGTGTCGACCCCGTCCACCTGACCCATCGACTGGTAGACGGCGTAGAAGTCCGAGAACAGCAACACCTGACGGCCCCCGGGCAGCGCGCCGGGCAGCGTGAGCGTGCCGGTGCCGGTGTCGATGCCCAGCTGTTGGGCCAGAACCTTCGTCGATCGGGACGGGGCGATCGTGAACACGGTGGTGCCGGGGCCGACGAACACCCAGCACCACCAGCGGTGGCTGTCCTTGCCCTCGACCGCGGCGAACACCTGCCAGCTGGTCTCATCCACGTGCAGGTGCGCGGCCGCGGCGTTGCGGTCACCGATCGCCGCGCCCAGCGGGCCCAGCAGGTCCGAGCACGCGGCGAACACCCCGGCCAGGGTGCCCTCGGCCACATCCAGCCCGTCGTGGGCCAGCGCGGCGACGATCCGGTGCACCGGGCGGCCCAGCACGAACTTCTCCACCAGCAGGCGGGCCAGGAACCCGCTGGTGAACCGGCCCTTGCCGATCGCCTTGGGAACCGGCGGCGCGACCAGCACCCCACGGACCGGGCACCGGCAAGTCCGCCGATACGTCGGGCGGCGGTGCACGATACGGATCAGCTGAACCTGCCAGTCGATCTGCTCGCAGGTCTCCTCCCCGAACGGGGTGCAGTCCGCACCGCAACACGGACACACCCGCTCGCCCTCGCCGACGTCGTGGATCTCCTCGCGGCCCGGCAGATGGGAGCAGTCCCGGCGGCCATGCCCACGCGAACCCTTCCGCTGCCCACGACCACGCCTCTCCGACTGCCCGTCACCGGCCGGGTCGCCACCTCCCGGGTCCCCGCCACCCAGATCGTCGACGTCCGGCACCTGCTTGGCCGGCTTCTTCTCCGATGACTTCCCGAACGCCAGCTTCGCCAGCACCGGCACCTTCTCCGCGAGCGCCCCGACCTGACCCTCCAGCTCGCCGACCCTGGCCTGCAGCACGACGTTGCCCGCCATCAGGCACCCGGCCTCAGACCTCCAGCGCGCCGCCTCGGCCCGCCAGAACTCGACGTCGCCCGCACCACCGAGATCACTGCTACCCATGACACGAACACAAGATCACCACCAACGGTCCGCGTCCAACACCCCGACCAGCACGGCGTGTCGTAACGCCGACGAGACGCCCGAAGCCTACGGGATCACCGAATACTTACGTGGCGGCGGTACTGGTTGAGACGTCAAACAGGGCGAATCCGGTGAAGCCGCGCTTCGTCAGTGCGTCTCGACTCCAGTTCATCGAAGCAGCAGACGGCTCGCCGGCTGCCCCGCGATCGCGTGCAGAAATAATCAGTCACCAATGGGATAGATCGGAAGGTCGAAATCAGCGTAGATGTCCGGCTGGATGGTGGCCACGATCAGCCCGGCGGACCAGTCGGGGCTCGAGTGCGCGAGGTGGACCACGTGCGCTACGTCCAGCGTCGTCTCGGGGGTGCGCTCGCGCAGGTCGAGTACGGCGGAGTAGGTCAGGTCAACGGGTTCGATGGCGGGGATCCGCCCGATGTGCCGGGCGATCCCGGGCCGTATGCGGTCGGCGGCGTCCACGCAGGTGACCGGCGCGTACAGCGGCAGGTGGAACTTCGGGGCGGTGGCGACGAGGAGGGACACCCGGCGGCTGGCTGGCAGTGCGGTCAATGCCGTGGTGTCGAGCAGGTAGCCGCGCGCCTGGGTTTCGGTCACGCGCCGGCTTGCCGTGCAATGCGGCGGGCGGCGAACTGGGCGTGCAGGTCGGCCATGATCGCGGCGTGCTCGGCCTCCAGTTCGGCCCACTCCTGCGGTGCCGGGTCGAAGCCGAAGTGCTCCCGCAGGTAGTCATGGGTCTGCTGGCCGATCGCAGCCCATTCCGCCTGGGTGCGTTGCGCGCCCGCAAGCTCGCCGACGCATCCGCCGATGGTGATGCCGCGCTCAGCGGCCAACTCGGCTAGCCGGGCGTGCGTCCGTTCGTCAACTTTGATCATCTTCGGGGCCACGGCCAGATGGTACACCACTGGTTTACCATCAGCGATGATCTCCACGTGCTCGGTGCGTCGGCCGTTGTGCAGGTCTGGCCGGACGAACGCGGTGGCTCATGCCCTTGGACCAGCGGCTACGGCGTGATGTCGGGTAGGTCGGTCCACCCGGTGGGACAGGTGGAGTTGAGTCCGTCCTGCACTGCTTGGTAGATCACGGCATTGCGCGGTTCGGCGCCATGCGGTCCGCCGTCGACCAGCGGCAGGCAGGCGCCCTGGTCGAGTGGGTGCCAGGTGCCGTTGGCTTCTTCGGGATGTGCCTGCCTGCTGGCGATGGAGGTGTAGTAGATCCGGCCGGGTGTGTCGTCGCCGCGATTGAGGCGCTGCAGGGTCGGGCCCTCAGGACACTGGTCAGGGACCAAGAAACAACCGCTGGGGTTACCGTGCTGGGGTGTGCCGAACGCGGTGTAGCTCGCCACCAGCGGTAGGCCGTCCAAGATCTTGATGTAGTAGCGCGCGGACAGTCCGCCCATGCTGTGCCCGACCAGGTGCACCTTCGACGCTCCGGTCTCGGCGCGGATCTGCTCGACCCTGGCTCTGATCTTCTCCGCATTGGCGGCGGTGTCGATCCCGGGGAAACCGAGATCGACGGTATAGGGCCGGTAACCGTCGGCGGTGAGCCAGCCGACCATCTGGTTGAAATCGCTCGGCGAACCGAGCCCACCGTGCACGAGCAGCACCGGGTAGCTGGTATCAGCACGCCCAGGCACGGGTGAGAACCCGGCCATCGCCGCGAGTAGGACGAGCGTGGCCAGCACCACGCGCATCACCGACCCCTGCGGACGTCGCAAACCGCCACAGCCCCCGGTACGCATGTCAATTCTCCCTCGATCTTAGCTTGTCTTTTAACCTCCGGGCGTCTGTGGGGTACCCCGGTTGATCATTGGTACGGCCCATGGTTGATCATGTGCTCGACCAAGAGAACATGATCACAACCAAGGGCCGTGATGATCAGTGTGCCGGACGCCGCCGCGGGTGGCGAGCTGGGGGCGTTGGCCGATTTCCGCCAGGAGTTCTATCGGTGCCTGACCGCGCGAGCGGATGCGCTGTTCGAGTTAAGCGATGCGGTGTTGTGTGCTCAGGGGCCGGTCACCTCACTGGTGGAGTTGTCGTTGGCCGCGGAGCATCGACGCGGGCACGGGGCGCTGTATGACGCGCTGGGCGCTGGCCGACTCGGCCCGGCGCGGCTGCGGCGGTCGCTGAGCGCGCTGCCGTTGCCCCGGGCCGCAGACGGGCGGATCATCCTGACCGTCGATGTCAGCCCCTGGCTGCGCCCGGACGCGGCGACCAGCCCCGATCGGCTGTTCTGCCATGTGTACGGACGCGGCAAGGGCCAGGCCCAGATGATCCCGGGCTGGCCCTATTCGTTTGTCGCGGCGCTGGAGCCGGGCCGCACCAGCTGGACGGCGATGCTCGACGCGGTGCGCTTGGGGCCCCAGGACGACCCGGCCCAGGTCACCGCCGGGCAGATCCGGGAGGTGATCGACCGGCTTCGCCAGGCCGGTCACTGGGCATCGGGCGAGGCGGACATCCTGATCGTGCTCGACGCCGGCTATGACGTGACCCGGCTGGCGTTCCTGCTCGCTGACCTGCCGATCGTCCTGCTGGGGCGGGTGCGCTCAGACCGGGTGGGGCCTGTCACGTTTTCCGTGTAAGCCACGGAACGCTGATGCAGTTAGTTTATCACAGGGGAAGTCGTCCTGGGAAGAGGACGGCCAAAGTATTCAGGGCCATTTTCCAGCCGAGTGTTCCCGTGCC
>JBQTGW010000220.1:0-8617 GCA_052390495.1 Pseudonocardiales bacterium | reverse complement strand
ACCCGCGACTGCCGCAAGCCCAGGTCCGCGAGTTCGACGCCCGCCATGGCATCGCCACCCAGGCGTGGAGCCCACTCGCGCACGGCCGGCTGACCTCCGACCCCACCGTCGGCGCCGTCGCCGCGCGTCACGGCAGGACAGCGGCCCAGGTGCTGCTGCGCTGGAACCTGGAGCTGGGCAACATCGTGATCTCGAAATCCGTGACCCCAGAACGTATCCGGTCGAACATTCAGGTCTTCGACTTCGAACTGACCAGCGACGACCACACCGCACTGGCGACGCTGGACACCGGAGCCCGCACCGGCCCGGACCCCGACGTCTACGGAGCATGACCCAGATCCACGCGTGCTACCGGATCAAGCTCGATGTGTCGCAGCTGTCGGGACAGTCGTAAGCGCCCTCGGTGTTGAAGTGTGTGCAGGACTGGTGACCAGTGCCCCGTAGGGCGTTACAGTGTGTGTCTGGTCACCCTCCGCCGTGGAAGGATGAGCGACATTTCTGAGCCCGATCCTCGCGACGACGTGCTTGGTGGTGACGTGCCGTCGGCTGCTGCCGGCCGCGCCCTGCCGCAGTTCGATGACCTACCCGTCGAGGTGGACACCGCCAGCCTGAGCCACGGCACCAGGCTGCATCCGCAGTGCGAGCCGCTGGCGCCGTTGGTGGGGGTGTGGCGTGGCGAGGGCCTGGCCCAGTACCCCTCGCTGCTCGGTGAGTTCCCCTTCGGCCAGCAGATCATCTTCGCCCACGACGGCAGGCCGTTTCTGTGCTACGAGGCGCGGTCCTGGCTGCTCAGTCCGTCCGGCGAGGTGCTGCGCCCGGCGGCCCGCGAGGTCGGGTGGTGGCGAGTAGAGGAGGACGGGACCCTCGAGGTGCTCCTCACGCATATGTTCGGCATCTCCGAGATCTACTACGGCGGCGCCACTACCGAGACCTCATGGGAGCTCGAATCCCACATCGTGGCGCGAACCGACTCGGCCAGGGAGACGACCGAGGCCGCCCGGCTGTACGGGATCCTGGAAGACGGCCAACTGGCCTACGTCGAGGAGCGGGCGCTGCGCGGCCTGCCCATGCAGCCACACCTCTCGGCCCAGCTGCACCGCATCATCGGCTAACTGCCCAGCGGAACCGCCTCCATATCGGTGGGCTGGTCGAACTGGGTTCGGTACAGCTCTTCGTAGCGACCCCCGGCGGCGAGGAGTTCGGTGTGGGTGCCGCGTTCCACGACCCTTCCCTCCTCGATCACGAGGATGAGGTCCGCAGCCCGGACGGTGGACAGCCGGTGCGCGATGACCACCGCGGTCCGCCCGGCCAGCGCCTCGCTCAGCGCCGCCTGCACCGCCGCTTCCGACGTCGAGTCCAGATGCGCGGTGGCCTCGTCCAGGATCACCACTCGAGGACGGGCGAGCAGTAGCCGGGCGATCGTCAACCGCTGGCGCTCACCGCCGGAGAGCCGGTAGCCGCGCTCGCCGACGACGGTGTCCAACCCGTCGGGAAGTGACGCGACGAGCTCGTCGATCCGAGCCCGGCCCAGCACCTCCCACAGCTCGGCTTCGGTCGCCTCCGGCCGGGCGAGCAGCAGGTTCGCCCGCACCGATTCGTGGAACAGGTGCCCGTCCTGGGTCACCATCCCGAGCGTCTCGCGGATTGACTCGGCGGACAGTTCACGCACGTCCACCCCGGACAGTCGCACCGCCCCACCCTCGACGTCGTAGAGCCGGGCCGTCAGCTGGGCGATCGTCGACTTCCCGGCCCCCGACGACCCCACCAACGCCACCAGCTGCCCCGGCTCGGCGCGGAACGACACGTCGTGCAGCACCTCGACACCGCCGCGCTTGTCGAGCTTCGCGACCTCCTCCAGCGACGCGAGCGACACCTTGTCCGCCGAGGGGTAACCGAAGCGCACTGCGTCCAGCTCCACCGACACCGGCCCTTCGGGTACCCGCCGCGCATCGGACTTGTCCTGGATCAGCGGCGTCAGGTCCAGCACCTCGAAGACCCGCTCGAAGCTCACCAGCGCGCTCATCACCTCCACCCGGGCGCTGGCCAGTGCGGTCAGCGGGGCGTAGAGGCGGGTGAGCAGCAGCGCCAGCGCGACGACCGCCCCCGGCTCCAGCTGCCCGCGCAGCGCATAGAAACCGCCCAGGCCGTACACCACGGCCAGCGCCAGCGCCGACACCAGCGTCAACGCCGTGACGAACACCCACTGCACCATCGCGGTGCGCACCCCGATGTCGCGCACCCGGCGGGCCCGGACGGCGAACTCCGCGGACTCTTGCGCAGGCCGACCGTACAGCTTGACCAGCGTGGCACCAGGGGCGGAGAACCGCTCCGTCATCTGCGTACTCATCGCGGAGTTGTGGTTCGCCGCTTCCCGCTCCAGCCGCGCCAGCCGGGTGCCCATCCGGCGCGCAGGCAGGACGAACACCGGCAGCAGTACCAGCGTCAGCAGGGTGATCTGCCAGGAGATCCCGATCATCACCACGAGCGTGAGCAGCAGCGTCACCAGGTTGGAGACCACACCGGAGAGCGTGTCGCTGAACGCCCGCTGCGCGCCGATCACGTCATTGTTCAACCGGCTGACCAGCGCGCCGGTGCGGGTGCGGGTGAAGAAGGCGATCGGCATCCGCTGGACATGGTCGAACACCGTGGTGCGCAGGTCGACGATCAGGTCCTCACCGATGTTCGCCGACAACCACCGCGTCAGGAGTCCGAGCGCGGCTTCGGCCACCGCGATGACGGCGATGAGCCCCGCCAGCCCGAGGACAACGTCGGTCGCCGCACCATCGACGATCGCAGTGACGACCCGCCCCGCGAGTACCGGTGTCGCGACTGCCAGCACCGCGGTGACCACACTGAGCAGCAGGAACTGCGCCAGCCGCGCACGGTGTGGCCGGGCGAACCCGCCGATGCGCCGCAGCGTGGCCTTGGAGAAGGGCCGCCGGTCCTCCTGCGCGTTCATCGCGTGGTACATCGACATCCACGCGGTGACTTCCATGTCCATCGCACACCACCGAACCTGTCTGTCACGAGATCGTTAGGTGAGGCTATCCGGCCACCCTGACACTGAGCGCGCCCTTTTCCGTATGCAGGGTAAAACCTCAACTAAAGATGAGGTCAAGCTGGTCCATTGCAGCGGATGGGGGAGAGGACTCCACATTTCGGGCTAAACAGAGTAAAACTACCTACTCCACGTATCTAGTGTGTCACCTTCGGTGGAGGTTCCGGTGGGGTTGGAGTTGCGGGCGGTCGATGTGGCCGGGCCCTGCCGATGGCGATGGTTGCTGGTTGACGAGCGTTCGGGGGTGTCGCTGGCCGATCACCTGGTGGAGCTGGATCCGGGGGCGGCCGAGACGGAGGCGTTCGAGGATCTGTACCGCTTTCTGCGGTGGCGGTCGGATCCGAACCGTCGGGTGACCAGCGAGGCGGAGTTAGTACACCGGGTGGGGGCGTGGATCGGGTCGGTGGTGCTGGGTGAGCGGATCTGTCAGGCCATTGCGACAGTAGCGCCAGTGACGGTCCGGGTGGTGGTGCCTGCCGGGGCGGAGTTTCTGGCATTCCGGCCTTTGGGACTGGCCCACATCGGCGGGGTGCCGGTGGCAGCGCGGGGGCATGTGGCCCTGGTCTACGACCTTCCCGGCCCGCCCAGGTCGGTGAAAGCGCCGGTAGGTGAGGCACTGCGGATGCTGGCGGTGTTCAGCCTGCCCACGGTGACCTCGGCGGCAGCGTTGCGCCGGGAGCGCTATGAGCTGTCTCGGCTGGTGCGTCGCGTCGCCGAGCGGGGTCGGCGACGGGTGGAGTTACAGGTCGCGCAGTACGGGATGACCCGGGCGAGGCTGGCGGACCTGGTTGAAGCTGGGGACGGCTGGGACGTGCTGCATCTGTCCGGGCCCGGTGGGATGGGGGAGTTCCTGCTGGAGAACCCGGACGGGTCGGCGGATCCGGTGTCCACCGCGGAGCTCATCGGGATGCTGCGCCCGGCGCGGCGGCGGCTCAAGCTGGCGGTGGTCTCGTCGTGCCAGTCCGCGGCGGCAGCCACCGCGGAGACACTGCGCTGGCTGGGGTTGGACGACCCGGCTGCCGATCTGGAGACCCAAGCTGCGCTGGAAGCCTCGGCGACCCCGATGGGAGTGGCGCGAGCGCTGGTGGCGCAGCTCGACTGCGCGGTGGTCGCGATGCGCTACCCGGCGGTCGATGAGTTCACGTCCGGTTTCGCGCAATCGCTCTACAACCGGGTATTCCGCAGTACCCAGCCCCTGGACTGGGCGGTCGCGGCCGCCGTACCAGACGCAGCGGGACCGGCACCCACTTCGGCCCGACCGGCGATCTCGGTGGCTACTCCGGCGATCTTCGGGGCCTCGGCGGTCGAGCTGTCCCTGGCTCCTCCGGTCGGCCCGCCGGTCCTGGACCCCACCGACGAGGTGATGGCCCGGTTCCCGGCCGAACCGACCCGGTTCGTCGGCCGGGTCGAGGAGATGGCTGCGGCCAGTAGGGCGTTGGCCCCGGCCTCCGGGTGCACCACGGTGGTGTTCCATGGCATGGCCGGGGTGGGTAAGACCACCTGTGCGGTCGAGCTCGCTTACCGTCGTCGCCACGCCTTCGTCGAGTTCGTGTTCTGGTCCGCGCCCACCGACCCGGACCAGTTCGGCGAGGCGCTGCGGCTACTGGCGATGGGGTTGGAGGAGCAGCTGGGGGATTACGGGCTCGCGATGGTCGACAAGATCGCCACCCTGGAGCGTCTGGAGACTTTCCTGCCCACCCTCTGCGCCGTCCTCGCCGATGTGGGCGTGTTGTTGGTCCTGGACAATCTCGAAACCTTGCTCACCCCGGACGGCCAGTGGCGCGACCTTCGCTGGGCGCCGCTGATCAGCGCGCTTACCGGCCATGACGGTCTGTCGCGGGTGATTCTGACCAGCCGAATCGTGCCTGCAGGGCTGAACCCCAACACGGTGCTGGTCCGGCCGGTGCACACGCTGTCCCGGGACGAGTCCCTCCTGCTGGTCCGGGAGCTGCCAACCCTGCGGACGTTGCTGTACACCGAGGCCGGATTCGGCCCGGTCGAAGCCGACCCGGTCGGATCCGACCCTGTGGGCTCAGTGCTGGGCCGCCGTGTGCTCACGCTGGCTCAGGGCCATCCCACGCTGCTGGAGCTCGCCGACGCGGCTGCCACCGACCCGTCCCGGCTGGCCTTCCAACTGGCTGAGGTCGAGGCAGCGGTGGTCGAGGCAGCGGTGGAAGGGGCGGCGCTGGCTGAGTTCCTCACCAAAGGCGATACCAGGCTGAACGCCGAGCAGTTGCGGCAGACGTTCGCCGCGTGGACCATCGACGCCGCCGCAACGCTGCCCGCCCCGGCGCGGCTGCTGTTGCAGGTGCTGTGCCGGATCGAGGAGACCGACCGGAGCACGGCCGTCATTGGCGTGAACTGGGTTGCCCTGTGGCGAAGCTTGGACCAGGCCGGCGAACCGCCACCGCTGGCCTCATGGGCCGCGCCGCTGGTCGCCGCCGGACTGGTCGCCGCCGATTCGATCGACGGCCCTGCCGATCCGAATGGACCCGTGCATTACCGGATCCACCCCGGCGTCGTCGAGGCCATCCTGGCGGCGACTCCCCAGCCGGTCACTGCCGCGGTCTACGCGCAACTCACCGCCTATTGGACCGTCGTCGGTGACTGGGGGATCGAGCAGCAGCGGGCCGGTAAGGACACCAGCCGACTCGTGTTGCGGGCCACCCTGGCCGCCGCCCGCTACCTGCTGCGTCAACCCGACTGGAACGCCGCCAGTTGCCTGCTCGAACGCGCCCTGCGACGGGACAGCTACGCCCCGGCCACGTCGCTGGCCGTCATTCCCCTGCTGCGGCGGATCGCCGAGGCCACCGGTGCCCTCAAGGATCTCGTCGTGCTCGCCGCCGCGCTCCGGAAGCTGGACCCCGGTGAGGCCGAGACATTGTTGCGCCGCGCGTATGAGCAGACGTCCACCGGTGGTGACTACCCGCTTGCCTCCACCACCTGCGGTGAGCTGATCACTTTGCTGCGTGACCAGGGCAGGCTTCGCGAGGCGCTCACGCTGGCCGGTCGGAAGATCGAGCACTCCAGCCAGGCCGGGTTCGGGTCTTGGACCCAACTGAGCGATCAGGGTCGGCGGCTGCAGATACTCAGCATGCTCGGCCACCAGGAGCAGGTCCTCCTCGATGTGTCCGCTTTACGCATCCGCATGGCCGAACTGCCCGATCAGGGTGCCGATAACGACCGCGTGAACCCGTGGAACGTCCGGGAGGGAATCCTTGATGTAGGCCGCTTGTCCGCAGTGGCCCTCGCGCGGTGGGACGAAGCGCTCGATCTCAATGACGAGATTGCCAGGACCAGGCAGCGGCGCGGCGCCAGCGCCTACGAGGCCGCCCGCGCCCGGTTCAAC
The DNA here is from genome assembly GCA_052390495.1 of Pseudonocardiales bacterium. Taxonomy (GTDB): domain Bacteria; phylum Actinomycetota; class Actinomycetes; order Mycobacteriales; family Pseudonocardiaceae. Next base: position 2,210 of record JBQTGW010000220.1, on the reverse strand, counting down.
AACTACCTCCCACTGCTTCGTCTCGGCCGGCTCACCGACGTTGACCAGCTACTGCGCGACTGCCAGGACGTCTTCGACACCGTCGGTGACCCTGCGGAGCTCGCTGCGGTCTACGGTGCCCGCGCCGACCTGGCAGCCAAGCTCGGTAACCCCCAGGACGCCGTCGACCTCCAGCGCACGGCACTGCGCCTCTGGTACGTCCACCCCGACCCGCGCGACATCTCGACGGCCCACCATAACCTCGCCAATTACCTGTCCCACGCGTCCGCGAATCCCGCCGAGCACTGCGCCCACCGCCTCACCGCGGCACTGCTCAACCACCTCACCGGCGACACGTCCGAACTTACCAAGACACTGTCCGCACTCACCAAAACACTGGCCGCACTCACCAAGACACAGTCCGCACTGATCAAGGCACCGGGAGTGCTGGTTGGCGAGCTCCGTGGCGATTCCAGTGGCCCCGGTGCGCCGGTGCCGCCGACAACGCCGATGCTCCCAACGACCCTCGCCGAGGTCACCGACCTGGTCGACGCCGGTGACGGGGTCCATTTCGGCAAGCTCGTGGTCGCTCTGTGCCCCGACCGCGCCACTGCCGAAGACGCCTTGGCCGACCTGTTGGCCACTGTGGATACCTCTGCCGACCGGCAAGCGGACCAGGCACTCGTCGGCGCCGACTACCTTCTCGCGGCCTGGGGACCGGTCATCACCGCGGTCGTGGCCATGGCCAGGAACGACGGCACGCCGCACGAACTCACCGAGCTTCTCGACGACATCGCGACCACCGACTGGGCTGCTCTGGTCACTGCGTTACGGCGGGTGCTGGCCGGGGACCGCAGTCGCGAGCTGCTCCTTGCCGGCCTCGACGACATCGGCACTGCCATCCTCACTGCCACCCTCGACCAGCTCTCCACCCACCCCGGCCAGTAGCCCTTATGTTGTTCGTGACCTGATTCGATGGGAAGCTTGCAATGGGCGACCTCTCCTTTGTGTGGCTCGAATAACGGGCAAGTGTCAGCTACAGTGCGAGCACTGCTACGCGGAATCGGGGCCGTCCGGTACTCATGGGCGGATGGACACTGTGGACTGGTTACGGGTGATCGACCAGGCAGTCGGCCTCGATGCGAAAACCGTGCAGTTCATCGGCGGAGAACCCACTGTCCACCCCGACCTGGTGATATTGGTAACGCATGCGCTGAACTGTGGTCTCCAAGTGGAGATCTTCTCCAATCTGGTGTACATCCGACCATCTCTCTGGGAGTTGTTCTCGGTTTCCGGAGTGAGTCTGACGACGTCGTATTATTCCGACGACCCGGGCCAGCACGAGGAGATCACCGGTCGGCGGGGTAGCCACGCCAAGACCCGGGCGAACATCGCCGAGGCGGTACGACGGGAGATCCCTCTGCGAGTTGGAATTATCGACCTGGGCGGAGAGCCCGCCCCGCACATCGATGCCGTACGCCTCCGCGATCGCCTCCAGCAGAGTCGACTTGCCAGAACCGTTGGCGCCGATGAGCACAACGAGGTTGCTGGTCAACGTCAGTCCGTGTGCGGCGATGTCCCGGACTGTCGGAATCGAGAACGGCCAGGCAGGTGTCTCGTCGCGCGCGGTCAGGTCGAGCCGGTCGATCAGCACCCGTGCCCACCGGGGCGCCGGTGTTCGGCTGGCATGATCGCACCATCGGTACTCGGGTGAACACAGCTGACGGCCAGCGGTGGCTGCGTGTGGTGGGCGAGCTGTCCTTGTGGGCTGGCGGCGCCTTTTGGACCGGCAACCATGACGCGCGTGAGATCAAGTGGTGTCCCCAAACCTCGGCTACTCACCGAACTCGAGTGGCCGGACGACAACTGCCAGTTACGAGCCGAGCTCATGACCCTGGCCCCCAGTCCGGTCATCGCCAACGACATGGTGCTGCGGACAGTCCCTTGCCTCACCCCAACCTGGTGGGGCGAGCTACGGCGAGTTGTGGAAACCCTGGCGGTACATCCCACCGAGCGGGTCTGCGTCGCTGGTCCCGGCTTGCGGCTGCGCCTGCTGGCCGCGTTCGGCGTCGAGATCGAGCCCACCGAACTGGAATGGAGCTGCGCTCATGGGGATTTGCACTGGGCCAACCTCACCGCACCTGGGCTCTGCCTGCTGGACTTGGGAGGCATGGGGTATGGCACCGGCCGGTTACGACCCCGCTGTGCTCTATTGCGCCAGCATCCTTACG
>JBQTGW010000219.1:0-74871 GCA_052390495.1 Pseudonocardiales bacterium | reverse complement strand
CCACGGTGTTCATGTCCACATCGACGGCCAGCAGGTAACTGCACGCCTCGGCGGCGTGCGGGACCACCTCATTGAGGAAGTACCGGGCGGCGCACCGCTTGCCTTGCAGCCTGCCCTGCATGTCGGTACTGGAAGAGCAAGCCCTGTGCACCTGGTTCGGTACCGCTGAAACACAAGCCGGGCAACTGGGTCGTCTCCTAGAACTAATGTCGTTGCCAAATGTTTCTCTAGGCATCATTCCGTTGATGACCCAACGCCTGGCTATCGGTTCTGCCGGTTTTTGGATTTTTGACGACGCCCTAGTGGCTCTGGAGACACCAACAGCGAGCATCGAGGTCACCCAGCCTCAAGAGTGTCAGCTATACGCTCGCATGTTCGAGGCCCTCAAAACAGCAGCCGTATACGGACGACATGCAAGAAGTATAATTGTTAAGGTTCTTAGCGAATTAAACTAATACACCGCTGACCCTTCGTCCCAACGAGTTAACGCTGGTCCAGTTCGGCCCGGTTGGCGAGCTGCTGTAGTTTCTCGTTGTCCGGTGCTCGGGTCAGCAGTTCCCGCAGCACTTCGCGGGATCTGAGGTTGCGGTAGAGTTTCACGGGACTGAGCGCTTCTGCTCTCAGGTAGGCCCGCACTGGCTCCTCCACCGGCCCTCCCTCGGCGGCCAACGCCCGCCCGGTCTCTCTCCAGTAAAGAGCCTGAACGGTTCGGGCGGGGTGCCGCTCCGGACGAACCGAACGCAGTGATCGAACAGCATCATCAACGTCGCCGAGCTCCAATGCCGCTCCGATCCGCCGGATACCGACACTGGTCGGTCCGAAACCGAACCCGTATGGGTCCACCTCACCGGCCAAGCCGAACCGGTCGGCGATCTCGGCGGCTTCATCGAGGGGCGCTCTCGGGTCACCACCCTGGACAGCGACGAGCAAGGCTCGCGGCGTGGCCAGCGTGGCATCCACGGTGCCTGCCTCCTCCACACGCGGTCCGGCCCCCCAAGATCGGCATGGGACAAGCCTGAACCTCAACGATCTTCCATCGTGGACTGGGCATGAGTTGATCATGCTCAAGCTGAATCCTACTCTGACCACTGAGGAAACACCTGGTGCCAGGTCGCCCCCAGCTCACGGACTGGATTGACCGTCACTTCGCAGCTCAGCGCCAGGCGGAACGGGTGGACCTACAATTCGGCTCCGAATGGCTGCGAGTCCTGATCAATTTTCTTCCAATCGGCGCTCGCCATGAGGCCGCTGAGAGTTGAGGACAGTTCTTGGATCTGTTCGCGGGGAAAGTGAATCTGCACGGCTGCGGCCGGTTTCATGCCGTTGTTCACGTCGCCACTCCTTCTACGCTTCAGGAAGATCGAGATCATCAGGGCCGGATTTCTTCCGATCCGTCCGGTGTCGGGAGCGTCCATTGCAGGCCGTCTTGGGGGTCGCGGAGCCAGATGCGGTGTTCGGTGGGTGTGGCGGTGAGTCCGAACTCGTGCCACGGCGGCGTGCCCAGCTCCTGCCATAGCTGCCAGGCTGTTTCGATGCCGGCCCACAGCGGGGTTGGTCCGGCTTCGCGCATGGCGTGGTAACCGTCTGCGTCTGGTTGGCGGTTGACTTCGCACCAGGAGCCATCCGGTGCTCGCAGGTGGCTCACCGCCACCCCGTTGTCGTCGAGGGAGATGCTGCGGAACATGCCCGGTGGCAGGTAGAGCTGGGCTAAGAACTGGAACGATTGCTCCAGCTCCGCTGGGTCGACGGCAGTGCGCCGGGTGACTGCCAGCCCTCTTGTGCGGGTTGGCAGCGGTGTACCCACGGTGGGGCTGGCCGTGGCGCGGCGGCGCATGAAGCACCCCCACCACGGTAGGAACCGCCCCTGGAGCACCGGGCTCGCACCGCGCCGCAGGGCGAGCAGGTTTCCCGCGCCCAGCGGCCCTTCGATGTGCGCCAGCGCCAGGCCGCCAGGCCGGAGTTGGTCGATCCACGACGCCGGTATGGCATACAGCGCGCAGGTGGCGAGGATCCGGTCGAACGGCGCCCGCTCGGCGAGGCCGGCTGCGCCATCGCCGGTCACCAGAGTCGGGCGGTAGCCGAGCCGGGCCAACCGCTCGCGCGCAGCGGACACCAGGTCCGGGTCGATGTCGATGGAGCAGACGTTGCGGCCACCGAGCCGGTGGGACAGCAACGCCGCGTTGTAGCCGGTCCCGGTCCCGATCTCCAGCACCCGTGTCTCAGTGGAGACCTCAAGAGCCTCCAGCATCCGGATCATCAAGCGGGGGCTGGTCGAGCTGGACACCGGGGCCTGGATTCCTCGGTCGATCTTGTCGGCGAGCTCAGTGATCAATGTGGTTGGCGAATACACCAGCTCCAACCATCGTTGGGTGCTGTCCGCGTCGTGCGGCTCGTGCCGGATCCAGCGCAGCGGGCGGGCACCGGGATCCTTCAGGTAGTAGCTCGGGACGAACTCATGGCGCGGCACCGCGAGCAACGCCTCCCGCCACGACGGTGACCGTAAGACCTCTTGCGTAGCCAGGTCGTCGGCCAACTGCCGCACTAGCGTCCGCCAGGTCGCCTCTGCCACTGTGGGCTTCACCGGGTGCTCCCTCGGGCCAGCAACCGCACCAGACTGTCGGTGATCTTGCCATCGTCGAGGGCCACCATGTCGCGCAGCTACGCTACGGCCCCAGCGGTGAGTACCTGGGAGCCGTGGCGACCGGTGCTGACGCCGTCCTCGGCTACGTGGCACTCACGCAGGTCGCGTGGGAGCTGGCCACCCCGTTCACGACGTGGTGGGCTGCCCATCCGCAGTACCACCGCGACAATGTTGCGGCCTGACCTGGTCGCAGACGGAAGGAGACCATGGGGGGCCCATCCCGCGGACGCGACGAGCTGTCCCGCGCATTGCGGGAACTTCGTGAAGCGGCCCAGCTGTCCACCCGGAACGCCGCAGAGCTAACTGGTTTCTCCGCCGCGAAGATCTCCCGGGTGGAGCGAGGCATCAATGTACCCTCGGAGAACGACGTAGCCACACTCGTTCGCGCATACCAGGCGTCTTCCGAGGTCCGAATCCACCTCACGAGCATCGCCCGGGACATCCAGGCCGAGTACCGCCCCGTGGTCATGGCCCGCGGCAAAGGCCACCCCTCGGCATTCCAGAAGCGGCTGGCCCGTATCGAAGCCACCACCGAGCACCTCACCACCTTCACTCCAACCGTGGTGCCCGGACTGCTGCAGACCGAGGCATACATGCGCGCGCTGGTTGCCTACCGTGAGCTGCCGCATGCGGAGGTCGACAAGTTCGTCGCCGCGCGACTCGCCCGCCAGGAGCGATTGCGAGACCCAGCCCACCGGTTCACCCAGATCACCACGGAAGGCGCACTCGGGTGGCGGGCCGGAAGCCCAGCGGACATGGCCGAGCAAGTCGATCGGATCATCGCCGCCACCCGGCTGCCGACCGTCCGGGTGGGCATCATCGCCTGGGGCACCCGTGCCCCGGTGTTCGCCTTGCACGGCTGGGACCTCCACGACCAGCGCGCGGTCATCTACGGCACCGCCGACGCGACCGCGATACTGACCGAACCCGCAGACGTGGCCCGGTACATCACGCTGACCGCAGCCATGGAACGAATCGCTGTGTGGGACGACGCGGCTCGCGCGGTGCTCGCCCGCATCAGCGACCGGTATCGCGCATCCGGCGACTCCGACTGACCGGCCAGCAACTAACGGCCCCACGTCAGGGGGACGTCAATCGGTTCGCTGGACCTCGCTGAGCAGGCGGTCGAAGTCGGGATTGTCGAACTCGGCGACGGCTCGGTCGTACTTTTCCATTCCCCACGACCAGAAGTCGAAGTCCAGGGAGCTGGCGCCGTGCTGGATCGAGGCCCAGAGCGTCCAGCCGTACTTCGACATCAGCCCGAGCAGCCGGGCCCTGGCGACTTTGTTGCGCAGTGCCCGCCCGTAGTACTGACCGACCAGTTCCTCCAGGTGGGCCAGCGGCAGGGCCGCTTCGCTCCAGATGTTGCCGAGCTCAAAGCAGGCGTCGTTGTTCCCGGAGTACTCGTAGTCGATGATCCAGACCTTCGCCCCGTCGTCGATGAAGTTGGCAGCCAGCAGATCGTTGTTGCACGGCACCGTGGGCTCGCGGCGCACGGCGAGTGCGCGCTCGATGCGCCGGGCGGCTGGCGCGAACTCCAGATAACGCGGCGGTAGCCGGAAGCCGTGCGCCTGCACGATCGACAGGTAGCGCCGCTGGGTGTCGAACATGTCGAAGTCGGCGACGAATCGCGGGCCGGCATGCAGGGTCCGGCACGACCGGGCGACCCGGGCCAGCAGCGCCGGATCGGCCAGGTCGTCGTCAGTCAGGGTGCGGCCGGGCAGGAAGCCGATCACCAGCACGCCCTCGCCCGGCAGGTAGTCCAGCACCGGCGGAGCGACTCCGGTCGTCGCGGCGGCGCGGGAGTTGGCGTGCTCGTTGTCCCGGTCGATGGCCAGCTGGCTGGTCGCTCCCGCCGAGAGCCGTACCACCACCGTTGCGTCCGGGGTGGTCACTTTGAGGTTGCGGTTGGTCAGTCCGCCCGGGAGGTCCTCGACGGTCCGCGGCCGACCTGCCGTGCACGGTATCCGGTCCAGCAGCCCGTCCAGCTCGGGGTCGATCGTGTTCGGCAACGGACTCCTCGATTGGAACGTGCACGGGCGTTCTCCTCGTGTCTGGCCGGATGTTAGCTTCGGATATGTCGCTGCCTGCCTCGGCCCGGGTTGTGGTGATCGGTGGGGGAGTGGGTGGGGTCAGTGTCGCCTATCATCTGACCGAGCGCGGCGAGCGTGATGTGCTGGTTCTCGAACGGGCCGAGCTGACCAGTGGCTCGACCTTCCACTCCGCCGGGCTGGTCGGTCAGCTGCGTGCCGATCCGGCGTTGACCCGGATGAACATCTACTCTGTGGAGCTTTACCGTCGGCTGGAGCGCACCGAGCACGCCCCGGGTTGGGTTGAGTGCGGCGGCCTCCGGCTGGCGTCCTCGCCGCAACGGCTTGGGGAGATCCGTCGCCAGCTCGGCTGGGCGCGTCACTGCGGGCTCGAGCTGGCGGAGATCTCGGCGGGGCAGGCTCGTGAGCTCTTCCCGCTGATCGACACCGCCGGTGTGCTGGGCGCGGCCTGGTCGCCGACCGACGGCTACGTCGACCCGGCCCGGCTCTGCTACGCGCTCGCGGCGCTGGCCCGGGCCGGTGGGGCGACGATCCAGCAGCGGACCCGGGTGCTGGGCATCGATGTGGCGCGGGGCCGGGTCCATCGGGTCCGGACCGACCGTGGTGATGTCGACTGCGAGGTCGTCGTCGACTGCGGTGGGATCTTCGCCGCCGAGATCGCGCGCCTGGTGGACGTGCGGGTGCCGGTGGTGCCGATGGCGCACCAGTACGTGCTCACCCAGCCGTTCCTGGCGCAGTCCGGCCTGCTGGCGCCCCAGCAAGCAGTACTGCCGACGCTGCGTGATCCCGATCTGCTCGTCTATTACCGCCAGGAAGTCGACGGCCTGGTGATGGGTGGTTATGAACGATCCAGCGCGCCGTGGATGGTTACTGCTGGGGAGCTTGATGCGGTGCCTCCCGATTTCAACGGACGGCTGCTGGCGGGCGACTGGGAGCGCTTCGCCCAGATCGCCGAGAACGCGCAGGTCCGGGTACCCGCGCTGGCTGATGTCGGCATCCGGACGTTGGTCAACGGGCCCGAGGCGTTCACCCCGGACAACGAGTTCTGCCTGGGTGAGACCGAGGTCGGCGGGTTCTTCGTGGCCGCCGGGTTCTGCGCGCACGGCATCGCCGGGGCCGGTGGGATCGGGCTGGTGATGGCCGACTGGATCGTGGACGGCGAGCCGGGCCTGGATCTGTGGCACATGGACATCCGGCGGTTCGGCCGCCACTACCGCTCGCCGTCCTACACCCTCGCCCGCACCGTCGAGACCTACGAGTCCTACTACGACATCCGCTACCCGCACCAGCAACGCGCCGCAGGCCGCCCGCTGCGCACCTCGCCGGTCTACAGCTGGCACGCCGCACACGGGGCGGTCTTCGGGGAGAAATCCGGCTGGGAGCGGGTCGACTACTACGCGAGCAATGTGGACGGCGCGTTCGGTGAGTCGCTGCGCCCGGCCGTGCCTGGTGAGTCGCTGCGCCCGGACGGCTGGGCCGTAACGTTCTGGTCACCCGCGATCGGTGCGGAGCACCACGCCACCCGCACCACGGCCGGGCTGTTCGACGAGAGCTCCTTCGCCAAGATCTCGGTCAGCGGCGCGGACGCCGCCGGGTTCCTGGAGCGGGTCTTCGCCAACCGGGTCGTTCGCGGACCCGGCGCGGTCACCTACACCCAGGCCCTGAACTCCCGCGGCGGAATCGAGTGTGACGTCACCGTCACCCAACTGGACGATCACGAGTTTCTGATCGTCACAGGGACCGCGTTCGGGTCACACGATCTGGGTTGGCTGTGGGACAGCGCCCGGCGCACCGGGGCGTCGGTGCGCCTCGCCGATGTCACCGGGCAGTACGCCTGTATCGGACTGTGGGGACCGAAGGCCCGCGACGTGCTCGCCCCGCTGACCCCGCAGGAGCTGTCCAACGCCGCGTTCCCGTACCCGTCGATGCGCGAGACGACAGTCGGCGACGTGCCGGTGCGCGCGGTGCGGGTGACCTTCGTCGGCGAGCTGGGCTGGGAGCTGTACTGCTCGGCCGAGTACGGGGCCGCGCTGTGGACCACAGTCTGGGCGGCCGGACAGCCGCACGGGCTGGTGGCGGGCGGCTACCGGGCGATCGAGAGCCTGCGGCTGGAGAAGGGCTACCGGGTGTGGGGTGCCGACGTCGGCCCGCAGACCACTCCGGACGAGGCTGGGCTGGGCTTCTGCGTCCGGCCCGACAAGCCCGGCGGATTCGTCGGCCGGGAGGCGCTGCTCACCGCCCGGGAAGCAGGTGTAGCCCGTCGGCTGCGCTGCCTCACCCTGGACGACCCGCGCGCGATCGCGCTGGGCGGCGAGCCGGTGCTGGTGGACGGCGCGGTCCTCGGACGAGTCACCTCGGGCGGCTACGGCTACACGGTGGCCCGCCCGATCGCCTATGCCTACCTGCCGGTGCCTGGGGTGCAGGTGGGCACTCGGGTCGCGGTGGAGATCGCAGGTATCCGGGTCGACGGGGTGGTCTGCGCCGACCCGCTCTACGACCCGAAAGGCACCCGGATCCGTGCCGACGCCTGAGCACTGAGCCGTGCCGGTGTTACGGGCCGGGTTTGATCGCGGCGCGGCGGTACACGAGCACTGCCCACAGCACCAGCGGGATCTGCAGCGGCAACCGCCCATAGGCCAGCGCGCGCATCCAGGGTGACCGGTCCGACCAGTCGATCGCCATCTTCACGTTGGCCGGGAACACCGCGATGAACAGCAGCGCGGCAAGCAGCCCACCGAGCCGCGATCAGTGCCGCGATCACCAGCTCGGCCACCCCGGAGAGGCGGGTCCAGGTGCGGGCGGTGCCAGGCAGCTGCTCGGGGATGATCGCGTCGAACGGCGCGGGCACCACGAAATGCAGTACCCCGGTGGTGGTGAGCAGGAGGACCAGCCCAGCGGCTGCTGTGGGCCGGCGTGCGCTCATGGCGGGATCTCATCACAAACGCCTGGTCAACCTCGACTTGCCGTCGGGCTCATCGCCTTGCCTTATTACCGGGTCAGCAACCCCGTGCTCGCCAGCATCTCCCGGCGTGCTATCGACCAAGCTCTCGCCGATCACCAGTGCGCGCCATGACACGCACCAGTCAGCGATCCGCTGACCGGCGACGGATGACCAAGACAGTCGAGTCGACCTGTGGTGCTGGGCGGAACGCGTGACGTGGCAGGGCTCGCCCGGCCCGCGCATCCCACCGTCGGTGCGGCCCGCCTGCGGTAGCGTGCCACCGCTCGACGTGGCGACGCACCGCAGCCCGCTGGAGCACCAGATCGGCGGCGACGAGCCGCGAACCCGGCCCCAGCAGCACCCGCAGCAGTGCGCTGGAGATCGCATAGGGCGGACTGGCGACCACCCGGAACGGGCGATGCGGCAACCTCAGCGACAGCGCATCGGTCTGGATCACGGTGACCGGCGCCTCGGCGAAGCGTTCGCGGAGCTGCCGGGCCCGACCCGGGTGCAGTTCCACGGCCAGCACCCGAGCCCCGGCTTCGACCAGGTGCCTGGTCAATGCCCCCTGGCCGGCGCCGATGTCCACGACCAGCTCCCCGGGCCGCAGATCGGCATCGGCGACGATGCGCCCAGCCCACTCATCAACGAGCGGGTGCCAGCCCCACGTTCGTCGTGACCGCCCGATGCCGGACACGACGGACCATGGTCATGTAGATCGTCATTCGCCCACCGTAGGTGAGCACTACAAGCCGCGACAACTGAAATTGTTCGGCGGGTGCCACACCTGTTTCGCACGATCAGGCTCGGTGCAGGATCGTGTCCTGCATAGCGGTGCAGAAGTCGGCCACGGCGGGCACAGTGTTCCAGGGTGCGAGCTGGTTGTTCAGCTGAGCAAGCGTGGTGAGGGTTCGTGCTGACCCGGTCTGGACGCCGATCGGCAGCGCCTCCAGCCCCAGGGTGGCGGCGTGCTCCACCTCGTGATCACAGGCTTGGGCCAGCGGGGTCCGAGCGAGACAGACACCATAGGTACGTCGGTAGCGACCGGGAAAGTCTGCGATCGCATCCTGGACGATCTGGGCGGCGCCATGGTAGTCCCCCCAGGACCATCCAACTCTGCGCCTCGCCGAGAGCGATCCAGTTCTCGTTGAGCCACGGCCCGTATGGGGAATCCGGATCGTCATCGAGGGTGTCGAGCAGTTCGCGGGCCCGGTCGTGGGCCCGTTGCGTGGCCAGTGATCCTGGTCCGCTACCGCCCCGACCTCACCGGCCAGACCACGCGGACCGTGCACCTGCGGACCGTGCATCTGGTGCCTTTACCGGACGGCGGGCTGGGTCGAACAGCTCGGATTACTGGCTGCGCCAGTCCCGGAACGCGGCCAGGAGCTGGGCGCGTGCGTCCGCGGACAGCGTTTCCGGTGGTAGCTCACCGAGACAGTGGATGGTCTCGCGGAACTGGCCGAGGTAGCGGTCGCAGCCGGGGCACCGCGCACGGTGCTCGAGGAACCGGTCTTCGGTTGCGCGATCCAGCGCCCCGTCCAGGAATGCGGTGACCAGTTCGGCGAATTCATCGCAGTTCAATTCACTCATGGCGGGCCCTCGAACGAGCCCTCGTCGCCGGCTCGGAGGTCGGCGACGAGGACGTCGTCGGTGGGCAGCTTGGCCGCCCGGCGGGCGCGGTCAGCGGTAGTCGGGGTTCTCGAAGTCGAACCGGCATCCGGCGTCCCATTCTGACCGCTGGTTGCCGTGCACCGGGATGCCGCCGGCGTCTTTGAGTAACCGGGCGAGGTGCATCAGATTCCAGGTCATAAAGGTGGTGTTGCGGTTGGTGAAGTCGTTGTCCGGCCCACCCGACCCAGGGTCCAGATAGGACGGACCCGGTCCGGCTTCGCCGATCCAGCCCGCGTCGGCCTGCGGTGGAATGGTGTAGCCAACACCGCCACCGCAATGCCGTGTTTTTCCATGATGCGGGTACTCACCTCGATCAGTCCTGCGGTGTGGCTGGTCTCCGGCGAGCGTTTCAGGGTGCAGTTGATGAACAATGCCGATAGATCGTCATAGCGTGGCGTGGTCATGGGGCCTCCTTGTCCTGGCTCCTGGTCACACACTGAGTGTGCTGTAGTCAGCTCAGTGCAGCGTAGGGGCGAGGCGTTACACTCCCGGTGCTTGCCGTGTCCGAGCACATGCTGGAGAGGACCAGGTTCGACGTGTGACCGAGCTGCCGTCTGATGACTGGAGCCGATGGCGTCGGCAACTGGACCCTTCGGACTACGACGAGCGCTGGCGGCGGATGGCGGCAACGGGCGCCAACCCCCATGGTGAAGCGGATTTCGTGGGCCTCTTCGATCCTCGCTCGGTGCTCGACGCTGGGTGCGGCACCGGCCGCGTGGCCATCGAGCTGGCTCGCCGGGGGCTCGACGTGGTCGGTACTGATCTTGACCCGGACATGATCGCCAGGGCGCGCGCCAAGGCGCCGGAGCTGACGTGGATTGAGGCCGATCTCTGCCAGCTCGACCTGGTGACCCGGTTCGATGTGGTCGTCCTGGCCGGCAACGTCATTCCCTACGTGGCGGTCGACCGCCGTCGGGAAGTTGTCACCGTGTGTGCGCGGCACCTGGCGCCAGATGGTCGGCTCATCGCCGGATTTCAGCTTCAGGACGGCTGGCCCACAGTGGTTGATTATGATCGATGGTGCGAGAACGCAGGTCTTGTGCGCGAGGCCAGGTACGCCACCTGGGATCGCCTCCCGTTCACTGCGGCGAGCTCCTATGCCGTCTCAGTACACCGTCGTCAGTAACTGCGTGTACATGGCTGACTACTAAGTTCAACATATCAGCAGTCGTAATGGTGCCATTTGCGTCAGGTAACTGATAGGTTACGGCATGTAAACTGCCTGGAAACTTGTGATGTAAGGCTTTTGAACGACACTCGCCCCACGCATCCTCTGAAGCATGAGTGCTTCGGCGAGTGAAGACGTTGTTGCAGGCTGGCGGCTGGCCAGACGCTGCGTGATCGGCCTGGAATGTCAACGACATGTTACGCACACCGCACCATCATCCTGGGGATGTTGTGAGTATTAGTGGCCCTTCTTGACGGGCATCGAAGGGCCACTGAGAGTAGATGAGTTGGCCGCCCGTGAACGTCAATGAATACCCCGGAGAGGTGACGTGCGTGTCCCATACCCTCAATAACGGCGCAAGTGTCGGCAGTGCTGGCATGGACACCAGCTTCACAGATTCCCTGCTGCGTGTTGGCAGGCATTTCCAGCGCGGCGAAGCTTCGGCCGACCTCCGGACCCTGCACCAGATCGGCGGCCGGTCCGCCGACGTCTTCTACCGGGACCGCTGGGCCTACGACAAGGTGGTGCGTTCGACCCACGGCGTGAACTGCACCGGTTCGTGCTCATGGAAGGTCTACGTCAAGGACGGGATCATCACCTGGGAGGCGCAACAGACCGACTACCCGTCGATCGGCCCCGACAAGCCGGAGTACGAGCCCCGCGGCTGCCCGCGCGGCGCCTCGTTCTCCTGGTACACCTACTCACCGGCCAGGGTGCGCTACCCGTATGTGCGCGGGGCACTGCTCCAGCTGTACCGGGAGGCCAAGCAACGGCTCAAGGACCCCGTGCTGGCCTGGGCCGATCTGGTCGATGATCCCGAGAAGGCCCGCCGCTACAAGGCCGCGCGCGGCATGGGCGGGTTCGTCAGAGCCGAGTGGTGGGAGGCCGTCGAGATCGTCGCGGCCGCCCATGTGCACACGATCAAGCAGCATGGTCCGGACCGGGTAGCCGGGTTCTCGCCGATCCCGGCGATGTCGATGGTCAGCCACGCCGCGGGCGCCCGGTTCATCTCGCTGATCGGCGGGGCGATGCTGTCGTTCTACGACTGGTACGCCGACCTGCCGGTGGCCTCCCCGCAGGTGTTCGGCGACCAGACCGACGTGCCCGAGTCCGCGGACTGGTTCGACGCCGGTTACCTGATCATGTGGGGCTCCAACGTCCCGGTCACCCGCACCCCGGACGCGCACTACATGACCGAGGCCCGCTACCGGGGTCAGAAGGTGATCGTCGTGTCACCGGACTACGGCGACCACACGAAGTTCGCCGACGAGTGGTTGCCGGCGCGGCCGGGCACCGATGCCGCGCTGGCCATGTCGATGGGTCACGTGATCCTCAAGGAGTTCTTCGTCGACCGGCAAACGCCCCGGTTCACCGACTACGTCAAGCGCTACACCGATCTCCCGTTCCTGGTCACCCTCGAGAAGCGGGGTGAGACATACGTTGCAGGCAAGTTCCTCACCGCCGCCGATCTGGGTGACACCACCGAGGGCGCGCAGTCCAGGACCGTGCTGCTGGACGGGGGTAGCGGGGAACCGGTGGTGCCCAACGGCTCGCTGGGCCACCGGTTCACCGGCTCTGGGCAAGGTCACTGGAACCTCGACCTGGACGGCGTAGACCCGCTGCTGACCGTGTACGGCAGTGATGTCAGCGATGTTGCTGAGATCGCACTCCCACGGTTCGACACCAGCGAACCCGGTGTGCTGCGCCGCGGGGTACCGACCCGGACGGTCGCAGGCAAGCTGGTCACCACGGTGTTCGACCTGCTGCTGGCCCAGTACGCCGTGCCAAGGCCGGGCTTGCCGGGGGAGTGGCCCACCGGCTACGACGACGCCACAGCGCCGTACACGCCTGCCTGGCAGGAGCAGATCACCGGGGTACCTGCCGCCGCCGCGGCACGGGTCGGCCGTGAGTTCGCCGACAACGCCGAGCGCTCGGGCGGGCGGTCCATGATCCTGATGGGGGCGGGCACCAACCACTGGTTCCACTCCGACCTGATCTACCGGTCGTTCTTGACGCTGGTGATGCTCACCGGTTGCCAGGGGGTCAACGGCGGCGGCTGGGCGCACTACGTCGGGCAGGAGAAGGTCCGCCCGGTCACCGGCTGGGCGACGCTGGCCTTCGGCCTGGACTGGCAGCGACCGCCACGCCAGATGCAGGGCACCGTGTACTGGTATCTGGCCACCGACCAGTGGCGCTACGACCCGTTCACCGCCGAGGCGATGGCCTCACCACTGGCGCAAGGGCACTTCGCCGGGCGGACCGCGGCGGACAACATCGCGCTGGCCAGCAGGCTGGGCTGGATGCCCAGCTACCCGACGTTCAACCGAAACCCGCTGGACCTGGCCGACGAAGCCGAACGCCTCGGCAAGGACGCCGCAGCACACGTCGTTGACGGGTTGTCCACCGGGCACCTGCGGTTCGCCTGCGAGGACCCGGACGCGCCGGAGAACTTCCCGCGTTGCCTGACCGTGTGGCGGGCCAACCTGCTGGGCTCCTCGGCCAAGGGCAACGAGTACTTCCTGCGCCACCTGCTGGGTACCGACTCCAACCTGCAGGCCAGCGACCACGACGGGGTGCGGCCGGTCGAGGTCACCTGGCGGGACGAGGCTCCGGTCGGCAAGCTCGACCTGTTGTTGTCGCTGGACTTCCGGATGACCAGCACCACGCTGTTCTCCGACGTGGTGCTACCCGCGGCCACCTGGTACGAGAAGCACGACCTTTCCAGCACCGACATGCACCCTTACGTGCACTCCTTCTCGCCCGCGATCTCCCCGCCGTGGGAGACCAAGACCGACTTCGAGGCGTTCCACCGGATCGCCCGCGGGTTCTCCTGGCTGGCGGAAAAGCACCTCGGTGTGCGCAAGGACATCGTTGCCGTGCCGTTGCTGCACGACACCGCCGACGCCTGCGGGCAGCCCGGTGGCCGCGTGCTGGACTGGAAAGCGGGGGAGTGCGAGCCAATACCCGGCAAGACCATGCCACGGCTCGTCGTGGTGGAGCGTGACTACCCGGCGGTCGGGGAGAAGATGGCCGCCCTCGGGCCGTTGGTGGAGCGCCTGGGCCTGACCACCAAGGGTGTCACCTTCCACCCGGATGCCGAGGTCGACTACCTCAGGGCGGCCAACGGTGCGATTGTCTCCGGGAGGGCCGCTGGGCGGCCGTCACTGGCCAAGGACGTCCATGCGGCCGAAGCAGTCCTTGCGCTGTCCGGCACCACGAACGGCCGGCTGGCCACTGAGGGTTTCCGAGCGCTGGAGCTGCGTACCGGCACCAAGCTCGCGGACCTCGCCGCGGAGAGCGAGGGTAAGCGGATCACCTTTGCCGACACCCAAGCGCGGCCGGTGGCGGTGATCACGTCGCCGGAGTGGTCGGGCAGCGAAGCAGGTGGCCGTCGTTACGCTCCGTTCACCATCAACACCGAACGGCTCAAGCCGTGGCACACCCTGACCGGCCGACAGCATTTCTATCTCGACCATGACTGGATGTCCGAGCTCGGTGAGCAGATGCCGATCTTCCGGCCGCCCTTGGACATGACCGCATTGTTCGGTGAACCAGGGGTCGGCGCGAACGACGGGGTCAACGGACACAAGTCGGTTACTGTCCGCTACCTCACTCCGCACTCGAAGTGGTCCATTCACTCCACCTACCAGGACAACCTGCACATGCTCACGCTCTCCCGCGGGGGGCAGTGCATCTGGATGTCCGATGTGGACGCCGCCAAGATCGGCGTGGTGGACAACGAGTGGATCGAGGCGGTCAACCGCAACGGGGTGGTGGTCGCGCGGGTGATCGTCAGCCATCGAATGCCCGAGGGCACCGTGTTCATGTACCACGCCCAGGAACGCACCGTGGGTGTGCCCCGCACCGAGAAGACCGGCAAGCGCGGTGGCATTCACAACGCACTTACCCGATTGATGATCAAACCCTCGCACCTGATCGGTGGCTATGCCCAGCAGTCATTCGGGATGAACTACCACGGCCCGACGGGTAACCAGCGCGATGAAGTCACGACTATCCGCCGTCGCAGCCAGGAGGTGACCTACTGATGAGAGTCATGGCACAGCTGGCCATGGTGATGAACCTGGACAAATGCATCGGCTGCCACACCTGCAGCGTCACCTGCAAACAGGCCTGGACCAACCGTGGTGGCGTCGAGTACGTGTGGTTCAACAATGTGGAGACCAGACCCGGGCAGGGGTATCCGCGGCAGTACCAGGATCAACAGCGGTGGAAGGGTGGCTGGACGCTGACCAAGCGCGGTCGGCTCACCTTGCGCTCGGGTTCGCGGCTCAAGCGGCTGCTGAACATCTTCGCCAACCCCGAACTACCGAAAGTGGCTGACTACTACGAACCGTGGACCTACGACTACGACAACCTGTTGACCGCACCGCCGTCGGACACCACACCGGTGGCCCGGCCCAAGTCACTGATCACCGGCGAAGACACCGCAATCACCTGGGGCGCCAACTGGGACGACGACCTGGGCGGCGGCCCCGAGCAGATCGGGCGCGACCCATTGCTGGCCAAGTTGTCCGACAAGGTGAAGCTGGAGTTCGAACAGACCTTCATGTTCTACTTGCCGCGGATCTGTGAGCACTGCCTCAACCCGTCCTGTGCGGCGTCCTGCCCGTCCGGCGCGATCTACAAGCGCAGTGAGGACGGCATCGTGCTGGTCGACCAGGATCGCTGCCGCGGGTGGCGGCAGTGTGTCACGGGGTGCCCTTACAAGAAGATCTACTTCAACCACAAGACCGGCAAAGCGGAGAAGTGCACGTTTTGTTACCCGCGAGTGGAGGTGGGCATGCCCACGGTCTGTTCGGAAACCTGCGTTGGGCGGCTGCGCTACATCGGAGTGGTGCTCTACGACCCGGACGCGGTGCTGGCCGCGGCTTCCGTGCGCGACGAGAAGGACCTCTACCCGTCGCAGCTGGGCGTTTTCCTCAACCCGCACGACCCGCGCGTGGTGGCCGAGGCCGAGCGAACCGGTATCTCCCAGGAGTGGATCGAGGCCGCGCAGGCTTCTCCGATCTACAAGTTGATTGTGGAATACCAGGTGGCGCTGCCGCTGCATCCGGAGTACCGAACCATGCCGATGGTCTGGTACATACCACCACTGTCCCCGGTGGTGGACGTGCTGGCGAGCACCGGACATGACGGCGAGGACGCCGACAATCTGTTCGGCGCGATCGATGCGCTGCGTATCCCGGTGGAGTACCTGGCCGAGCTGTTCACCGCAGGCGATGTCGGGCCGGTGCGCGCTGCCCTGCAGCGGTTGGCCGCTATGCGCGCGCACATGCGGCGGGTCAACCTCGGGGAGCAGCTGCGACCGGAGATCGCCGAGGCGGTGCGTCTGACGCCGGCTGAGATCGAGGCGATGTACCGGCTGCTGGCCATCGCGAAGTACGACGAGCGCTACGTCATCCCCAGCGCAGCCGGCTCGGACGCGCACCGGCTGGACGCCCTGGCCACCGGGTGCAGCCTGGACTCCGACGGCGGGCCGGGTATGACCGCCTTCGATGTCATGGACGACAAGTTCCACCTGACGCAGCAGCCGGCCGACGGTAACGGTGCAGCGGCGCCCGCGGACAAAGGAAGTCGGATCAACCTGCTCAACTGGGATGGCAAGCGTACGAACGGCCTCTTTCCCAGCGCCCAAAATGGTAACGGCACCCAGAGTAGCAACGAAGCCCAGAATAGTAACGGTACATTGGACGCAGTGCCCGACCCAGAGCACGCGGCGGAGCCCACCCGATGAGCCCGGCCTGGCTGGGCCGCCGAAAGCCCGAGGCACCCACCGATGAAGGTCATCGCCCAAGTATTTCCGAAGAGCGTGCCGAGCGGGATCTGTGTCTGGTGTGGCGGATCGCCGCGTTGCTGCTGGACTACCCGACCCAGCAGACCATGGACATGCTCGACGAGCTGCACGCGGGGGCCGCAGCGCTGCCCGCGCCAGCGGGCCCGATACTGGTGTCGTTCGTACACCACGTGCGCCACACTCCGCCGATGGAGTTGGCCGCGCACTATGTGGAGACCTTTGACCTGCGACGTCGTAATTGCCTGCATCTGAGCTATTACGCCTTCGGGGACACTCGCAAACGTGGCATGGCATTGCTGCGGTTCAAGCACGCCTATCGCAGCGCGGGTGTCACGTTGGGTGAGCACGAGCTGCCTGACCATCTGGCGGTGGTGCTGGAGTTCGCGGCGACTGTCGACCCACAGGCCGGTCGACGGCTGCTGGTCGAGCATCGACCGGTCATGGAATTGCTGAGGCTCTCCCTGCAGGAGTGTGGGTCGCCCTATCTGGCTGTGCTCGACGCGGTGTGTGCCACTCTGCCGGCGCTGGGTACCGCCGACCGGCGTCGGATAGCCGAACTGGCCGCGCAGGGGCCGCCTGATGAGGAAGTGGGCCTGGAGCCGTTCGCGATGGACCCGACGATGATGGGCGGACGCCGATGACCACCTTGCTGTGGATGACCGTGCCATACGTGGCGTTCACCTCATTTGTAGTCGGCCACATCTGGCGATACCGCCACGACCAGTTCGGCTGGACCACCCGGTCCTCCCAACTTCACGAGAGCAGGTTGCTGCGGCTGGGTGGCCCGTTGTTCCACTTCGGGCTGCTGGCGGTGCTCTTTGGGCACGTGCTCGGAATCATGATTCCCGCGAGCTGGACCGCGGCGCTCGGCGTGTCCGATTCTGCCTACCACTTAATGTCGGTGTCCTTCGGCACGTTGTCTGGCCTGGCCACGGTCGTCGGACTGGCAATCCTGCTCTACCGGCGGTTCACCGTGGTGGCGGTCCGCCAGGCCACCACCGTCAATGACAAGGTCATGTACCTGCTCCTGACCGCCGCGATCGGCACCGGGATGCTCAATACCGTTGGCAGCAATCTGATCGGTGGCGGTTACAACTACCGCGAGACGGTGTCGCCGTGGTTCCGCAGCCTGTTCACGATTCATCCGCAACCGGAACTGATGGTCGGTATCCCGATCAGCTTCCAGCTGCACAACCTCGTCGTGCTGGCCCTGCTGGCAATCTGGCCTTACACCCGCCTGGTGCACGTGTTCAGTGCACCGCTGGGCTACCTGACACGCCCGTATGTGGTCTATCGCAGCCGGGACACCCAGCCTGGTGCGCGCCGCTACGCGCGGGCCTGGGAGCAGCCTGCATCGTCTGGCTCACGCCGATAGCGGGTGGTGCACTCATGACGTGTCATCTTGCCTATCTTCCCGCTGGGCCTCGCCGGTCTGGAGTTTGTTGTGCAGACCGGTGAGCAGCGTGTCGAGGCCGTACTCGAAGACGCCCGGCTGGTGCGCACCACCGAGGTGGGGACTCACGGCCAGGATGGCGGGGATCTGCTCGCGGGGCAGTGCTAGGTAGTACTCGGCCTCATCCTGGGGTGCAGCACCGGGGAAGGGCGCGATGCTACCCATTTGGTGGATGCCAACGGTGAAGGTGAAGAAGACTAACAGGGCGTCGGCGGCGTCACGCCGGGAGAAGCCGGCTTGGAGAAGAAGCCCGACAAACCGTTCCATGATCGATAGACCGTTGGGTCCGAGCCTTATCCGCGTGCTGTAAACCTGGGCCAGTTGTTGATGAGCGGACAACGCCTGATGGAAGCTGCACACCAGGGCCCGTAACTGGGCCAGCCAGTCCCCTTCGGTGGCTGAGCGGTCGACCTCGCCCAGGACGAGGTCGAGCATGAGGTCGAGCAACTCTTCCTTGTCGTGCACGTGGTTGTACAGGGCCATCGGCGAGACCTTGAGCTCGGTGGCCAGCGCTCGCATGGTCAGAGCGGCGAGGTCCCGGTCGTCGACGAGGCGCAGCGCAGCACGCACGATCCGGGGTCGGGTCAGTGGCGGCGGCCGCGTGGCGTCCTCGCTGGGGTCGACCCCGACCCAGGTCGATCGGTCGCTGCGGGTACGAGAGGCGTTCGGCTGGTCGGTCAACAGTGATCCTTTCCTAGCTCGCTGCTAGAGACGCGGCAGCACACGTACAACGTACACTTACACCCGATAGGGTGATAGCAACTCCAGGCGATCCCTGCCATCGTACGTGTTACGTGTTACGTACTACGTATATTTGGTTAGCAATGTACATCACGGGGAGGAGTTGGCATGATCGTGACGAAGCAGTGCCACCGGGAGAGCGCCCGAGACGACGACGCGCCACCCGCGCCGGGGAGCGTCGACGACCTCCTGTCCAGGGCACGCCACGGCGACTCGGGCGCCTGGGAGGAGATCGTGCGCCGGTACAGCAATGTCGTCTACGCGACGGTGCGGTCGTTTCGACTACAGGACGCCGACGTGCTTGACGCAGTGCAGATGACCTGGCTGCGGTTGGCGGAGAACGCCCACCGAGTGCAGTTCCCCGATCGGCTGGCCGGGTGGTTGGCCACCACCGCCCGCCGGGAGTGTCTGCACATCCTGCGCCAGCAGGCCAAGCACGCGCCGATCCTCGCGGATGTGGTGGCCGACAACGTGGCCGACCCCGGCGTTGGCCCCGAGCAGCGGGTCATCGACGGCGACCTGAAGCGGGCGCTGTGGCGCCTGGTGGCCGAACTGCCGCCGCTGCGGCGGACTCTCCTGCGGGCGCTGTTCACCGACAATCCTTGCCCGTACATCGAGGTTGCCCGCACCGCCGGAATCTCGCCGGGCGGTATCGGCCCCACCCGTGCACGGGCGCTGAAACAGTTGCGGCTCAGGCTCGATGAACATGGTATCGGGCTGGGAGCCTGACTGGACGCTCTGTTAGACCAACGAAAAATATGGAGATGCCATGACCGAGCCACTGCCGTCGCAGCCGATCCAGAATCCACTGACGTTGGTGATGAAAGCGAAGAGCACGGAGTCCTGGACTGAACTCCGCCACGCTGTCGAGACACTGCAGTCCGTCCCGGACGATAAAAATCCGATCGTCATTGCCCTCAACGAGATCGGCACCGTGCACTTCGCCAGATTCGCGTTTCTTGAGGATGCCCAGCAGCTCCTGGTGATCACAACATACGATGGTGACTTCGAGACGTACATCAATGATTTCGTCAATGTAATCGGTGACATCTTCAATGCTCTCCTCGTCCATGTGGCGGACGCTCCGCCGCTGCCAGTACAGACCTATCGGCAGGAGTTTCTGGATTATATCCGAGCTGGCGATCTTCGGTCTGTGGGAAATTTCTACAGTGCCTATCCCGACACCACTGTGTTCGATGTCCTCGATATGATTGGCGGTAGGTAACGTCGAGAAAGGGATGCGGCTATGGCCGTCGACCTGGGGGACGTGCAGGGCATCATACTGCGTGGCTACACGATGCCCGTGGCCAGATATCTGGGTTTGAACGTGCGTGCGCCGAGTGCTGCTAGGGGGTTCCTCGCCACGCTGGGGGGAAATGATCCGGCAGCTCCCTCCGTTACCAGCGCTGCGCCCTGGACGGTGAAGCCGGATTCTTGTGTCAACCTGGGTATTACCTTTCCGGGCCTGGTGGCGCTGGGGGTGCCGCCCGAACATCTCGCCAGCTTTCCTCAGGAGTTCGCGGAGGGCGCAGTGGCCAGCGCGGCCAGGGTAGGCGACGTCGGTGCCAGCGCTCCCGACCGGTGGCTGCCGTGGCTGACGGGATCGAGCCCGCATCTGCTGCTGTCACTGTTCGCTCAGTCGGCTGAGGTGCTTGAGTCCACGACGAAGCTACTGGAGCACGCGTGGTACGCCGGTTGTGTTGAGATCGGGCGTTATGACGGTGCGTGGTTGCCCACCAATACCGTGCATTTCGGCTATGTCGACGGATTGTCCCAGCCCACCATTGAGGGTGTCCCGCTTTCCGGGCTGCCGGATAGTCTGCCGCGAGCCTCGGTCGGAGAGTTTTTGCTCGGATATCCCAGTCAGCACGACGGCTTCAGCGCTCCGGCGCCTGAGCCACTGGAGTTGGGAACCAACGGCAGCTTCGCCGCGTTCCGGGTGCTCGAACAGGATGTCGACGGCTTCACGGAGTTCCTCAGGTCACAAGGGGCTCGGACGGGGTTGTCGGAGGAACTCATTGCGGCCAAGTTGTGTGGACGATGGCGCAATGGCATGCCGCTGGTCCTCTCACCTGACACCGACACACCGAACCCGCCAATCCCGCCCGAATCGCTGAACGACTTCGACTACGTCGGTGATGACGGCGACGAACGTGGTTACCGGTGTCCGATCGGATCGCACGTGCGTCGGATGTACCCCCGCGGGCAACGAGTCGTGGCTGACGGGGGTCATCGGCGCCGAATCGTTCGGCGTGGGATTCCGTATGGACCACCGTACGATCCCGAAAATCCCCGCGACGGCCATGCGCGGGGCCTACTCGGCCTGTTCATCGGAGCCAGCCTGCGCGATCAGTTCGAGTTCCTGATGTCCGAGTGGGCCAACGGCTGGAGGTTCACTGCCGGGCTCCGCGGCACCAAGGATCCCCTACTTGGCGACGTAGCAGCGGGGAGAGGGAGGTTCGTGATACCGCGCCCTGGCGGCGCCGTGATCCTCCGTGGTTTCTCCCGCTTCGTCACGACCCGCGGTGGCGCCTACTGCTTCCTGCCGAGTATCTCCGCGATCCGATACCTGGCGGCCCTGTCTCCGCCACCCTGATCGGCGCAGCCTGCGGACGCCGAACAGCCCTGTCTGAGCGATGCGCAGATCGGCGAGCTCACCGCACTCGGGCACCGGGTACAGGCACACTATGGCGCGCCGTCGAGCCAGGAGTCATCGATCCCGGTCGGTTCAGTGGTCGCGACGAGTGATCAGCCGGGCCAGCGCACCCAGCTCCGCGGCCGCTCTGGCGGTGAGGCCGGCCAGCTCCAGCTTGATCAGCCCCGCTGCCAGCAGGTCGTCGGCCTGGGCCTGGCTCCACGCCCGCCCACCCGCGATGTCGATCAGTTCCGCGGCGTGGGTCAGCTCGGCGTCGGATAACGGCTGTTCACGGTGGTAGAGAGCGGCCAGCTCGTACCCGGCCGGGGTACCTGAGGTCAAGGCGACGATCACCGGAAGGGACTTCTTACGGCTGCTCAGATCAGAGTAGACGGGCTTGCCGGTCACGGCCGGGTCTCCCCAGATGCCCAGGAGATCGTCCACGTGCTGGAACGCCAAGCCCAGATGCGCTCCGAAGCCCCGCAGATACTGGACCTGCTCCGGGCTGCCACCCCCGAATGAGGCGCCTACCGCACAGGCGCATTCAATCAGGGCACCGGTCTTTCCCTCTGCCATGCGCAGGCATTCGGCCAGCTCGATCTCCGCGCGCTGCTCGAAGGCTAGGTCCGCGCTCTGACCCTCCAAGAGATCCTGCACCGCGGCGTTGAGCGTCCGGATCCCGTCCATGGCGGCCGGGTGCCCGCTGGCGGCGAGTACGTCCAAGGCCAACGTCAGCAGCGCGTCCCCGGCCAGGATCGCCGCGTTGCGGCCGAACACGTTCCACGCCGTGGGGCGGTGGCGGCGGGTGATATCCCCGTCCATCACGTCGTCGTGCAGCAGTGAGAAGTTGTGCGCCAGCTCCACCGCGACCGCGGCCGGTGCCGCCGCAGCCGGGACACCACCGACGGCCTGGGCGCTCAGCAGGACCAGCGCGGGGCGCAGCGCCTTGCCACCGTCGGCCTGCGCCGGGTGGCCCTGCTC
This sequence comes from Pseudonocardiales bacterium, assembly GCA_052390495.1. Taxonomy (GTDB): domain Bacteria; phylum Actinomycetota; class Actinomycetes; order Mycobacteriales; family Pseudonocardiaceae. Next base: position 52,774 of record JBQTGW010000219.1, on the reverse strand, counting down.
GTCGCGCCAGCCGAAGTGGTAGGTGACAATGCGTCGCATCGAGGCCGGGAGCGTGTTGACCGCCGCGCGCAGTGCAGGGTCGAGGGTGTCACGGCTCGAAGCCAGTACCTCGCGCGCTGACCGAGCTGTGGTCAGCACCTCAACATCTGCCATCGGGATGGACCTCCTTAGTATGGTCAGATCCGATCTGCGGCGATGAGCAGGTAGTGGAAACTGCCCTCGCGGTACGCCGTCAGAAACGGGTCCTCGATCCCGGTGGCCACAGAGGACTTCGCCCGCAGTTCCCAGTACGGAATAGTATGGGCGGTCAGATTGATGACGTCGATCGGGACGAGGTTGTGGGCCGTCAGCGCCTTGAAGTAGTCACTCCTGCGGTGGATGTTGCAGGTGTAGTGCTCGTCGATCCGGCTGACCGCCTTGGACCGGCCACCCGTCACATCGTTGTAGCAGCCGGTGATGCAGACATAGCGACCGCCGTACTCCAGTAGACGGGAGAACTCGTCGAAAAGCTGGAACAGGTCCACGTACATGGTGGTCTCGTTGGTCCAGATGCCCCGGCACGATCCCGTTTCGAAACCGGTGTCCAGCATGTTGCGGAAGTGGAACTTCACCTGATCGGCCACGCCCCGTTGCTCGGCCTGGTTGTTGGCGAACCCGACCTGGTATTCCGAGATCGTCACCCCGTCCACCTGGCAACCGAAGCGCTGGCCGGCCATGAAGCTGGTGCCGCCCCGACCGGACCCGGCATCTAACAAGCGGTCACTGGGCGAGATGTTGCCGAGGTGGTCGAGGAGCAGGTTCGCCTGCGCTGTCTCCAGCCGGTGCAGTTCGTTGATGATCCGATCGTCCCGGGTGTCCTTCGGGCCGTCCAACACGGACGGCTCGTACTCACCGATCCCGTAGTGGTGGTGATATAGGCCATCGACTTCGCCGAGCCGCAGGTTGACAGGATCCTGCTGGTTGTTGTTCCAATACGCCGCAACGGATTTTTGGTAGGCGGTGTGAAGTACGTTGGCGGCGGTAGGGGTGGTCGCGGTCATGGTTTGACTTCCTTTTGCTTGTCGGTCCCAGCAGCCGGGGTTGGTGCCGAGGTCGGGTTCAGGGCGCGCTCCGGCCACGGTCACATCGCGGTCCGCAGCCCGATGCGAACGGCGGAAGTGCCTAGAAACGCTGTACGGCCAGCACGCCGTTGTTGATTTCTCCTTAACGCCGCTTCCTCATACCGTCCGGTTAACATATGCCAGTCGAGAATGCCAGCCACCCAGTCCTGCAGTCCCACGACGTAGGCGTTTAGTGCCGCGCGGGCAGCTGTACCCAGATTGTAATCTTCGGCAAGGTGGGGTAGCTCGGCGGCGATGATGTGCTCGAACTGCTGCAGCCGCGAGGTCATCAGGTCGTTGACGACCAGGACCGCCTGTTCACGATCTATGTCGAGGAACTTCTGAACGACCAGCACGCAGTTATGGAGCTCACCCTCGAACTCGATCTCCTTCTGATAGGAGAAGATGTCGTTCGTAAAGCAGGCGTAGTCTTGGGCCGAGTTTTCCAGTCCGCGCATCGGTCGGGTGTGGAAGATCTCAGGTGGGAGCTGCCTAGCTTGTGTGATGCGGGCTAGGCTCATCGTCAGATCTGAGCCGAACGTCTTGCGCCGCATCTCCACATAGTCGACCGGATCGGGGACCCGTTGCTGGATATGGTTTGCGAGCTCCCACAACCAGCTTTCCGTCATAACCTCGACATTCCCCCGGAACTGACGCCGCTGATCGATCGACATCGGCCACGCGGTACGGATCCACAGATCGGCCAGGCCTGTTTCAGCCGGATTGGTCGGCGGTGGAGTGGTGGCACAGTCCAGCGGCATGAACTCTGACAACCGGGCATTGAACACCTTCGCACCAGCCATATCACGGGTAGTCCCGAAGATCGCCGGTAAATAGTCGTCGCCGTAGGTTCCCCAGGTCAGCCAGGCCGAGGACAAATCGAGCTCAGGGCCGGATGCGTCCGGATGAATTCTCGCAGCGCAGACCGCGAAATCGAACAACGCAAGATTCTCTTCATCCCAGATACCGGGACCGGGAACATCTGGGAGTGACTCCAGCATGCCCATCTCACGAGCCCAGTCGATGCAGTGCTGGCGCGACCGTTCCAGGTTAGAATTGACCCGCGCGGAGTACGGCATGTAGAACTCCGGCAGAGTCACTGGCCCCACCGCTCCGTACGGAACGTGGGTGTAGCACTTGAACCTTTGTAGACCCAAGACACCCGGTGACGGCGTGATATACGCTGCCGAGGTGCCGAAGCCCATGGGCCCGCTGAGCAGTCGCTCCGCTACCGTCGGCGGCCGGTTTGAGGTCTCGTTCATGTAACGGCTCGACCGCATGTGCCACTCATGGCCGCCTGTTTGCCAATCCTGAAGGCCCTTGACATAGAGTGCAACACTCTCACGTTCAAGCAGGTCCAGCCCATATTCCTCGAAAAGGGACGGTACCTCGGTGAGGGCGGTGTTCTCGAACTGGTGCAGGCGGGAGCTCAGGATGTCGTTGGTCAGGTCAGCGGCGTGTTGTGGACCGACCTCCAGAAATCGCTCCAGCACCAGGACGCAGTTGGCCAGTTCGCCTTCGTCCTGGGTTTCACGTTGGTAGGAGAAGAGATCGTTACGTAAATGCACTCCGTCGGCGAACGTGTCCTTGAGGACACGCATCGGCCGAGTGTCGACGACCCTGGCCGGAACCTCGACGAACGCGGCATGTTCCACGAGGTGAGCCGACCATGGTGCGCCGCCGACCTTGCGGCGCATCTCAATGTACTCGATCGGGTTGGGGATTCGGTGCCCGCTGATGTTGGACAGCTCCCACGTTGATTCCTCGAGGAGGTTTTTTGTACTCTCAAAGAACCGTAACCGCCATTCCGGAGACTTCGAGGGGACCGTACGTGCCCATAGGTCGATCAGTCCACGCTCGACCGGATTGGTCGGCTCCGGCGAGGTGGCTGCAGGGTCTAGTGGCATGAAGGCGGGTAGCCGATCGAGGTATTCCTTTGCGCCGACTTGATCCTGACTACGCTTGTAAACCTCAAGGAAATGATCGTCGAAATAGAAGACCCAAACGTACCAGTCGGTCACCAGGTCGAGCTCGCGGCTTGGCGCGTCGGGATGGGTGTATGCGCAGAGGAGAGCGTAGTCCATCGAATCGAACTTGGCCTCATCCCAGATCACCTTATCTCCCGAACCCACCTGGGGTTCCAGGATCCCCATCTGATAGGCCCATTCCTTCGAATGCTCCCGTGCCCCCTCCAGCGACGGGTTCAACCGCGCCGGATAGGGCATGTAAAAATCCGGCAGTTCAAAGGGTTGCATCAGCGTCCGATTTCGACGTCTTCAAGGATGCCGAGTGCGTCGGGGACGAGGACGGCGACGGAATAGTAGGCGGTGACGAGGTAGGAGATGATTGCTTTTTCGCTGATGCCCATGAATCGCACCGACATACTGGGTTGATACTCGTCGGGAATTCCGGCCTGGTGCAGGCCGATGACACCTTGGTCGTCCTCACCGGTTCGCATCGCAAGTATCGAGCTGGTGCGGGTCTCACTGATGGGGATCTTGCTGCACGGAAGGACGGGAACACCACGCCAGGCGGGTAGCCGGTGACCGTCCATGTCGATGGTGTCAGGATAGATACCCTGGCGGTTGCATTCCCGACCGAACGCGGCGATGGTACGGGGGTGGGCCAGGAAGTACTGGGTCTTGCGGCGGCGGCAGAGGAGCTCGTCGAGGTCGTCCGGGGTGGGTGGGCCGCTGCGGGTGGGGATGCGCTGGCTGAGGTCGGCGTTGTGCAGCAACCCGAACTCGGGGTTGTTAATCATTTCGTGTTCTTGGCGTTCCCGCAGCGCCTCGACGGTCAGCCGGAGTTGCTGTTCGGTCTGGTTCATCGGTTCGTTGTAGAGGTCGGCTACCCGAGTGTGCACCCGCAAGACTGTCTGAGACACGCTCAAATGGTACTCGCGGGGCGAGAGTTCGTAGTCGACGAAGGTGCCCGGCAGGTCGGGTTCACCTTCGTGTCCCGAGGCCAGTTCGATGGCGGCCTCGCCGTACTTGTTCTGCGGTAGTGTAGGGCTGCTCCGGAAATGGTCGATGTGTGCCCGCAAAGTGTCGGACTGGGCGATAAGTTCCTCGAACCGTTGTTGCGATAGTGTCATTACCGTGCACTTGGTGACAGCCTTGACAGTGAACTGCCAGTGGTCCTGCGACTCCAGCAATGCCTGATAACTGAAATGGTCTCCGTCGGTGAGCACACCCAGCACGGCCTCGTCACCGTATTTACCGGCGCCGATTTTGTTGACCTTGCCGTGGGCGATGAGGCAGATCTGATCGGCCGGCTGGCCCATCTCGACGATGATGTCGCCAGCCTCGAACTCCTGCTGCACGAATCTGTCGGCCAAGGCGCCGAGGACCTCGGTGTCGTCGAATCCACGCAGCAAGGGCAGCTCACAGAGCTCGGCAGGAATAACTCGCACCTCCGCACCGGTGGTGGTGAAGGTGACCCGGCCATCGCCCACCGTATAGGTCAACCGACGGTTCACCCGGTAGACGCCACCCTGCACCTGCACCCACGGCAGTATCTTCAGCAGCCACCGTGAGGTGATTTCCTGCATCTGCGGCACGGATTTTTTGGTTGTCGCCAGGTTACGCGCTGCCGCGGTGCTCAAACTCAGCTGCTGCGGGGCCTGCCCATTCGAAGCAGCGAGGTCGGGATCTGTCAGAGTCACAATCCATACCGCCATTCTGTAGCTCTGGGAGCAGGAATTTTAGAGGGGAGCTCTAATGATCCCCTCTAATGCGGCCGTTGCAGCCAGCGACGAAGCTAGCACCGGTTGTTTGGCTCCGGATAGTCGCCCGAAAGAGTGACTCAAGGTTTGCTGAACGGTGAACGAAAATTTCGCTCATAAAAAGTACACTATCGTGTGGTCATCTCTTACAGAAAGTAGTTAGAGGTCACCCATGACGGCGATGCACAGTCACTTGAATTGAGGAAGTGGACTGTTGGCGGGTTAGCAGGTTAGCAGGTTAGCGGGTTAACGTTCGATGTCTACGGCGTTGCGGCGTCGGGGACCAGACGCAGCGAGACGGAGTTGATGCAGTAACGCTGGTCGGTGGGAGTGTCGTAGCCCTCGTCCTCGAAGACATGTCCCAGATGGCTGTGGCAGGCGGCGCAGAGCACCTCGATGCGCTTGGTGAACATGCTGCGGTCTTCGCGCAGGAGCACCGCTTCGCCGGCCAGTGGGGTGAAGAACGAGGGCCACCCGCAGTGCGACTCGAATTTGTGGTCGCTGCGGAACAGCTCCGCCCCGCAGGCCCGGCATTCGTACACGCCCTGGATCCTGGTGTGCTCGTACTCACCGGTTCCCGGCGGCTCGGTGCCTGCCTGGCGCAGCACCATGTACTCCTGCGGGGTGAGCTGTTCGCGCCACTCGGCGTCGGACTTGGTGACCTTGGGGGTCGCGCCGACCACGGGTTTCATGACCGCCAGGCTACGCGGACGTCCGGCGCTGGGGCTCGCTGTGCAATACCAAACGGTGCGGTAGCGTCGGCCCGTGGGCTGTGCTGACTCGCTGGAGCTCACGGTGCCTGGCCCGAAGGGCGAGCGCACCGTGCGAGTGTCCAACCCGGACAAGGTGTACTTCCCGGAGCGAGACATCACCAAGTTGCAGGTCGTGGAGTACTACCTTGCGGTGTCCGGGTCATTAATCCGTGTGCTGGCCGAGCGTCCAGTGACGCTCAAGCGGTTCGTTGACGGCGTGGCGGGAGAACCGTTCTATGCCAAGCGGGTTCCCCGGGGCGCCCCGGACTGGGTGGACTCCGTAGAGATCACCTTCCCTTCCGGCCGGAAGGCCCGTGAGGTGTGTCCCACTGAACCTGCCGTGCTCCTGTGGGCCGCGAACCTCGGCACCTTCGACTTCCACCCGTGGCCAGTGCGCCGCCCGCTGGTGGATTATCCGGACGAGCTGCGGGTGGACCTCGACCCACAGCCGGGGACGGGTTTCGCGGACGCCGTCGCGGTCGCAGGCGTGCTGCGGGAGGTGCTCGCGGCGGCGGGGTTGGTGGGTTACCCCAAGACTTCCGGCGGCCGTGGGATCCATGTCGCGGTGCGAATTCGCCCGCAGTGGTCGTTCGTGCAGGTGCGTCGCGCGGTGATCGCACTGGCGAGGGAGGTCGTCCGGCGAACTCCGGATCGGGCCAGCGTGTCGTGGTGGAAGGAGGAGCGCGGCGAGCGGGTGTTCCTGGACTTCAACCAGGCGGCTCGGGACCGGACAATCGCGTCGGCGTGGTCGGTTCGCGGCACCCCGAGGGCCACCGTGTCGATGCCGGTGTCCTGGGAGGATCTGGCACAGGTCGAACCGGAGGATTTCGACATCCGCACCGTACCCACACTGCTCGCCGAGCGGGGCGACCCGCACGCCGGGCTCGACAGCGAGTCGTTCGACCTGGAGACACTGCTCGAATGGGCGCTGCGCGACGAGCGCGATCGTGGCCTCGGTGACCTTCCGTACCCCCCGGAGTACCCGAAGATGCCGGGCGAGCCGCTACGGGTGCAACCGAGCCGGGCCAAGAGCCAGGCCCGGGAGACAAGGGCCAGAGCCGACACAAGGGCTAAGGCGGACACAGAGTGCCCTGCGGGGGCACCACGCCGTCCATCAGGAAACGGGTGACCAGCTCAACTACACAAGGGCTGCGCCCCACCGCCCCGTGGGCCTGCCCTTGCCAGCTCACCAGCGTCGCCGCTGGCAGTGACTCCGCGGTGCGCCGGGCACCTTCGGCCGGGGTCACCGGATCTCCAGCAGTGGCTACCACCAGGACCGGCGGTAGCGCGCGGCCGGATCCCACTGATGGCTTGGTGGGCACCGGCCACGCGCTGCACAGCAACAGCCGCTGCGCGAAGAGCGCACCGAACAGGGGGAATCGCGCTCGCCACTGCTCAACCAGCTCCTCAGCGCGCTCCGGCGGCACCCGGGTCGAGGTGTCATTGCAGTACGTCGCCAGGGCGGGGTCGAAGCGCGCGGGCAGCCCGCCGGTCGGGACGATCAGCGGCGCTACCAGCGCCGCCACTGGGTTACCTTCGCCGTCGCGGGCGGCGGCGAGCGCTTCGGACAGTTGTCTCCAGCGCTCCGGAGTGCCGATCGTATCCAGCACCGCCTGATACGCCGTTCCAGCGGTGATCCGCTGCTGTCCCGCCTGCAACGGTACCTGGCGCAGTGCTTCGGCCAGGGCTGGTAGAGCGGCCCGGGGGTCGGATCCGAGCGGGCAGCCGCGGGCAACGCAGTCGGCGGCGAATGCGGTGTACCCGGCTTCCGTGGCCGCCAGCGCGGCTTCCGAGCCGGTGATGCTGTCAAGAGTGGGATCGGCGGTACCGTCAAGCACCACCCGTCCCACCGAAGTGGGGTACCGGCGCATGAAGCCGACGACCGCGCGTGATGCACTGCCGTAGGAAAGAACGTTGAGTACCGGCGCGCCCAAGCGAACCCGGAGCGTCTCGAGGTCGTCGGCAGCGCCGGTGGAGTTGATCGCCACGAGAACCTCGCCGACATCCTGGACACAGGTCTGGATCGCTGTGCGGGCTACGTCGAGCAGCGAATCGAGTTGTCCCAGTTGGCGAACTTCGGGATCAAAGCCGAGGATCCGGTTTCGGGTGTTCGCAGGTATGCAGTTCAGCGGTTCGCTGGTTCCGGTACCACGCCGGGCCAGTCCGATCAGTGTGAAGGAATCGAGCAGGGTTGCGGGCAGCTGACCAGCCAGCCGGGCGGCCTGCACAGTGCCGGGTTCCGCAGCCGCCTCGCCGACCACCACCAGTGGAGCCGGGCCATTGCCGATCCGGGTCAGATCCAGTGTCAATGAATTCCCGTACGCAGGCACCGACAGATCGGCGTCGACGGGCAACTCAGCACATTCCACCCGTGCGGGTCCGGGCTCACCCGGATGGAGTGTGCGCAGCGCAGCGGTGATCGTGTCCGTGCAGTCTTGCCAGTTCAGCGAACTGGGCCGGTATTCGCCGGGGGGTGGTAGTGGCGGGGTACTGGGCAGTGTCGGAGGGGGGCGCAGTGGGGGCAGGCTAGCGTCGCGGACCGCCACAGCGGGCCGATCTGAAGGACCCACCGTGCACCCCCCGCCTACCGTCGCCAGTAGTGCCAACGCTGCCAGCATGCCCACGGGCCGCAAGATCTGGGGCCGCAAGATTTGGGTAGCGCCGAAGGGCACGGGCTCTCCTCAGTGCGCAAGGACGTCAATGATCGCGTCAATGCCGCCGTCCAGCTCATCGCCGGTGATCACCAACGGGGGAGCGATCCGTAACGTCGTGGAGTGGGTTTCCTTGCATAGCACGCCTCTGGCCATCAGCGCCTCCGACGCTGCTCGCCCGGTCGGCCCACCGGGGGCGATCTGTACCCCGGCCCACAGGCCTCGACCGGTGACCTCCGTGACGCCGCGTCCGACCAGCTCGCCCAGCCGAGCATGCAGGTGTGCGCCCAGCTCGCGGGATCGGCGTTGGAACTCGCCGGTGGCCAGGAGGGCAATCACCGCCCGGCCAACGGCGCAGGCCAGCGGGTTGCCTCCGAATGTCGACCCGTGCTCACCGGGCCGTAGTACGCCCAGCACGGCCCGACGGCCGACCACCGCCGAGACCGGCAGGATCCCACCACCGAGTGCCTTGCCCAGGGTATACAGGTCGGCTCGCACCCCCTCGTGGTCCAGCGCCAGCAGTTCGCCGGTGCGGGCCAGCCCGGACTGTATCTCGTCGGCGATCAGCAATGCCCCCGCGTCGTCGCAGGCCGCGCGGACACCGGCCAGGTAACCCGGTGGCGGCACCAGCACCCCCGCTTCGCCCTGCACCGGTTCGACGAGTACTGCCGCTGTCCGAGAGGTGATCACACTGTGCAGCGCATCGACGTCACCATAGGGCACCACCACGAAACCCGGGGTGAACGGGCCGAAGCCGGTCCGGGCCACCTCGTCGGTGGAGAACGACACGATCGTCGTGGTGCGGCCGTGAAAGTTGCCGCTCGCCACTACGATCTCTGCGGTGCCCTCCGGGATTGCCTTGACCCGGTGGGCCCATAGCCGGGCCACCTTGATCGCGGACTCGACCGCTTCTGCACCAGAGTTCATCGGGAGCACCATCTCGGTACCGGTCAGCTGAGCGAGCTCCTGGCAGAACGCTCCGAGCAGGTCATGGTGGAAGGCCCGGGAGGTCAGTGTTATCCGCCCCAACTGCTCCACTGCGGCCGCTACCAGAGCGGGATGGCGATGACCGAAGTTCAGAGCCGAGTAGCCAGCGAGGAAATCCAGGTATCGGCGGCCGGTCACATCGGTGACCCAGGCGCCGTCACCGGAGGTGATCACCACTGGTAGCGGATGGTAGTTGTGGGTACTCCACTGCTCGTCGGCGACGATGAACTCAGACGTCGTGGTGCACTGGGACGCACCAAGGGACGTGTCAAGGACGGTCATGGCTTCGAGGTTATGCGGCCCTCGACGCCGTGCTGGCCAGCCGGGTGACCGTCGCGCTGGCTCGGTACGGGATGGTGCCGGGCGGGTCCGGTATTGTCGATCTTGACCTGCTGCACCTGCTCGAGCGCCTCCACCACGACCTGGCGGGTTGCGGAGAGCTGAGTGGTGACCTTGGCGCGGAACGCTTCCAGGGCGGCTACCTCCCTGCCGGTCCGGGTGCGCGACTCGGCGAGCCCAGCCTCCATCCGCTCAACCACAGATATCCGTTCGGCCAGCCGGGGGACGACGATTTTCAGCAGCAGATGCAGACCTGCCAGGCCGCGTTGGTCGCGGGCCCGGATCCGGTCGGCCGCTTCAGACTCTCTTCGGGCCACCTCTCGCTTGGCGTCCTGTTCAGCACGGACCCGCAGTTCGTTGACCTCCTTCTCGGCACGGGCCTTCAGTTCGTTGATCTCCTTCAGCGCGTGGGCCTTGGATTCGGCGATCTCCTGCTCGGCGCGGGCCTTCAGCTCGGCGGCTTCTTCCTCGGCCAGCCGCACTATCCGCTGGATACGGACACTTGCCCCCACGATCGGAACCTGCGCCGCGAGCTCCGCCTGCTCGTTTGCCTTTTCCGTCGCCCGGCGGAGATGCGCCAAAAGTTCGCTCTCTTCGCGTAGCTGGTCAATGGTCCTGCTAAGCTCGGCCACTTGCGTCAACGCCGATTCCCGATCTTTCACGACCATGGTGATGCGGCCATCAAGTGATTCGATATAGGCTAGGACCTGCTGCCGGTTGAATCCGCGGAGTGCCATCTCGAACGGCTCGTGGAGGGGAACCACGTCGTCCTGGGGTCGGTGCATACCTGCGATGCTAGTCCCGAATTGTCACGATCACACAACAGCGATCCCCCGAAAGATGCTCGCATACCGCCGCCGGTGAACCTCACCGGTGGAATACTCGGTCGACCCATGCCGCAACCGCATCGTCGGCCTCGATGCTCCGGATGGGGAGGTCTTGACCTGCCTTGGAGGTCGGTGAGCTGGTGGCGGTTCTGATGATCTCGGGGAGGTCGATCGCGGCCGCCAGGCAGCTGGCGACTTCGCGAAAGTATCTCAGCGCCGTCAGCGTCGCGCCGCGCCGCTGTGCGCGACCCGCGTCGGTCAGCATATGCATCAGGTGACCAGGCGAGTAGCGCTCCGGGAGCAGGGGTGGGCGCGCTGCAAGATCCGTCAGTGGTTGCAGCGTCCTGGCAACGGCGCAGGTGGCTCTGATCCCCACCCGCACTGACCAGGTCGCCAGCCCCGCTGCGGCGTCTACGACGGGACACGCGTTTTGCCCGGCCGACCGGCAGTGCACAGCTGTGATGGTGCCGGGACTTTCACACCCCCAGTTCATCCATCCTGGGTGATGAACGCCGAGGACGATGTCACCCGGGTGACATCGTCCTGTGGGTGATGCGGAGTCACCCCTTCGTGGAGGAGACAGGAGCTGTTCGTCTGCGCAGGGGGGTGCGTGAGGTGGTGGATCAGCTGAAAGCTGAGGAGATCACCGATCACTGGTTGTCTTCCAAGATCGAGGTTCCTGAGTTGCCCGGCTGGGTGGTTTCGCGTCCTCGGCTGACGGCCCGCATCGGGAAAGGCGTGCGTAGTCTGCTGACCGTCGTGACCGGTGTCCCTGGGGCGGGCAAGACAGTGGCGGTCGCGTCGTGGGTGGCATCCCTGGAGAACACGGCGACGCCGATCACGGTCGCTTGGGTGAGTGCCGATGATGGGGACTGTGACCCCGATTTGTTCTGGGGCTACCTGCTCGCGGCGTTGCGCCGCGCTGGGGTGGACCTACCGCCCGCTGTCGGCGCTCCGTTCGGAACCGACGGTATCGATCACGTGCGCATCGCCGAGCTGGCCTCGGTCTTGACTCGTCGGGAGCACCTGGTCGTGCTGGTGCTCGACGACTTCCGCCCGGCAGTGGGTTCGACATTGGTTGCTGCGATGGCTTACCTTCTCAAGCTTGCCCGTTTCCGCCTTCGGCTGGTGATCATCTCCCGGCGAGATCTTCCACTCCCGCTGCACCGCTACCGGCTTACCGGTGACTTGGCCGAAATCGACTCGGACGATCTGGCTTTCACTGAGCTGGAGGCCGACGAGCTGATGGCGCAGCACAATGTCGTGCTGCGCCGAGAATCGGTCCGGGTCCTGCTGGAAAGAACCGAGGGCTGGGCGGCGGGACTTCGGCTGGCTGCGATGTCGATGGACGGACATCCAGCTCCCGACGAGCTCGTTAAGCACATCACGAGCGGTGAACATGCTATCGCCGGATATCTGATAGAAGAGGTTCTCGACGCCCAGCCGCCCACAGTGCGCCGCTTGCTGCTCACTACCAGTATCCTCGACCGGGTCAATGCCGAGATCGCTGCTGAACTAACTGTCGGGGCTGAAGGGACCGAGTTTTCGGTGCTCGTCGGACAGAACGCCTTCATCCGGCCACTCGGGCATGGCTGGTATCGCTATCATCACATGTTCCAGAATGTACTGCGCCTGCGGCTGCAGCACGAGAACCCGGGTCAGACCGCCGTGCTGCATAGACGCGCCGCAGCCTGGTTCAGTGCCCAAGGTCTGTTGACCGAAGCTGTGCAGCACGCAACGGCGGCGCATGACTGGCAGCTGGCGAGCACCCTGGTCGTCAACCGGCTCGCTGTCGGCGACCTGCTCGGCCTGAGGCCTGCTCCGCTGCTTACCGCGGCACTGGGTCCGATGCCTGCGCTCGTGGCAGGCGGTGTTGTCACCGACCTGGAACCAGCGTTGGTAGCGGCTGCCCTGGCGTTGGGTTGTGCAGACGAGCAAGGCTACCGGTCAGCGCTAGGTCAGGGCATGCAGATCCTCGGCGAGCGGCCGCAGGATGACGCGAAAACGGCCCGGCTCACCGCCGCGCTACTGCGCCTGGTGCACGCCCGCGGTTACCACGAGACATGCGCGGGGGAGGCGACTGCCGACGTCGAGATGCTGCTGGAGCCGATCCAGTACGAGCTCCTTGACCAACGTCCAGACCTGCGTTCCCTAGCCTTGGTTGGCCGGGCAGGCAACGAGATGTGGGCAGGCCAGTGGACGCAGGCAGCGGACTCGTTCGCAGCGGCGCACGCTGCGGCCGTCGAGGCAGACAGCACCGTCCTGAGGTTCGATTGCCTGGCCCACAGTGCGCTTGTCGAAGTGTTACGTGGCCGGTGGGAGTGCGCAGCCGAACTAGCCGGTCGGGCAGCGCTGTTGGCATCGATGCCGACGTCGCCGATATCTCAGGGAGGTGCTGCACTGCGGGTGGCGCAGGGGTGGATCGCGCTGCAGCGCTACCAGCTGGCCGATGCCAGGCGGGTGCTGGACCAGACAGACCCGGCCCTGCTGGAGTCCCACCCCTGGACAGCGGCTGTGCGCGAGTTGGTGTCGGCCCAGATCGCCATCGCGCAAGGGCACGACCACCGGGCGGTCGAGACGTTACGCTCCAGGCGCGCTGCAAGGTCGATTCCATCCTGGCTGGTCCGCAGAATGATGCTCACGGAATCGCAGGCTCACACCGGCATGGGGGCGCCGATCGCGGCCTGGCAGGCAGCCATCCGCGCCGGCGGCACCCACACCGCGGACGGCGCGGTCGCGCTGGCCAGGGCGCAGTTGTCGGCAGGTCACCCTGCTGCGGCAGTAGGCACGCTGCGTCCGACGCTGGCGGAGGCCGTTACCGTGCGCAGCGACGTACGGGTGGAGGCATGGCTTTTGGACGCGCAATCGTGTTACGCCACCGGCGACCCCGCACGGGGACGGCGATCGTTGGATCGAGCGCTACGGCTTGGCGACCGCGAGCGGGTGCGGCTGCCGTTCGCCGGATGCCAGTCCTGGCTGCGTTCGGTTCTGGGCTCTGATCAGGACTTGGCGCGCCAGTATGCGCGCCTGCTTGAGCCGCTGCGGATCGGCGTTGTGCAGTGCGACGAGCATGGTGGCCCCCCTGAGCAGGCTCCTCTGCTGTCCGGGAAGCTCAGTGATCGTGAGCTGGAGGTGCTACAGCATCTAGCGCAGATGCGGACATCGGAGGAGATCGCCACCGAGATGTTCGTATCCATCAACACCGTGAAAACGCACCTCAAGAGCATTTATCGGAAGCTGGCGGTGACGCGTCGAGGAGACGCCGTGCGCCGAGCACACCAACTGGAGCTTCTGGCCGGTGCCCCGGTGTCCGCTATGTTCGCTGCGCCCCCGCCTGGCAACGGTCATAGCAGGCCCAATTCGCGGGCTCGGCGGATGGCCGCATTGCGGGACGAGACGCCCAGCTTGCGGTAGATCAGGCGGGTGTGGCTCTTGACCGTGTTCACCGTCACGAAGAGCTGAGCTGCCACGTCCCGCAATGGCAGGCTCCCCTGCAACAGCCGCAGTACGGCCTCCTCCCGGTCGGTCAGGCGGGGAGCGGCCCCGGAGTACTCGGCATCGGCCAGTCTGCGCTCGATCTCGGCCAGCGCAGCTTTTGCCTGGCTGGCGCCGTCGGGCAACGTGTCCAGCAGGTCAGTGGCCTCGTTGAACAAGGCCCGCGCGTCGTCACGGTCGCCCAAGATGAGTACCACGCGGGTCAGCAGCACCAGCGCGGTAAGCGTGGGCCATGGCGGCAGCCCGATGACCGTCCTGCGCAGCCGTACCGCATGCTCCAGCTCCTGACGGGCGCGAAGCAGTTGTCCATTGCGCATGAACGCCGCTGCCTGTGCGACCTGCGCCAGAGTGACCTCGGACGACTCGTTCAGGCCACTGGATATCACGAGTTCCTGCGCCGCCTTCGCCAGATCCGCAGCCTGGGCGGCTCGGCCGAGGTCTCCGGTCACCAGTGATAGGGCGGACAGAGCCAGGATCCGCAAGACGGGGAACGCTGCTGCGGCTTCCACGGCCCGCTCCAGGGGGTGCACTGCGGCACGCACATCGCCAGCCAGATAGCGGCTGTAACCCAGGGCGACTCTCGCCTGTGCGTACCACGGGGACCTGTGGCCGGAGATGGGGTCGGAGTGTAAATCAGCTGCTGTGCGTGCGGCCGCTAGCATCTTAGTGAGACCGTCGAATCCGAATGTTCCCTGATACAGGGCTACTGCTCCCTGGATAGATTGCATCCCGTCGGGTAGCGGTCCCCGATGACTCAGCCGTTCGGCGATCTTGAGCCAACGGCAGCCGCCAAGGCGATCCCCTGACAGCGAAGCGACCCACGCGGCGCAGATTGCGGTGAGCGGGCTACGGCTGGTGAGGTCCTCACCGAGTGCATCCAGCCAGCCGCGGATCGTGGCTAACTCGCCCTGATAGACGTAATGCGACCAGTGCCGCGCGATGAGCTCGATCGCCCGGTCGGTAGCACCGGCGGCCAGGGCATGCTCAATCGCGTCCCCGGTATGGCCGTTGCGCTCATACCACGCGCTGGCCTTCTGGTGCAGGTTCGCTCCGAATTCAGGTTCGCTCCTGGCCAGTTGTTGCCGTAAGGTCTGCCCGAATAGGTTGTGGTAGCGGTACCAGGTCCGGACCCCATCCAAAGGTACGAGGAACAGGTTTGATCGTTCTAAACCGTTGAGCAGGTCCGCCGAATTCGTCGTGCGGGCTACTGCATCGCACAGCGGTGCCGTGAATCGGTCGAGTATCGAGGTCCTCGCCAGGAAGCGTTGCACCTCACCAGGAAGGTGCCGGAGGACCTCTTCTTCCAGATAGTCCACAACGTGCCGGTGGTTGCCACCGAAGGACTGGAGGAGCCTGGCCGGGTCGGGTTGATCCCTCATCAGGCGCGCTGCAAGGCACACCATGGCGGGCCATCCCTCGGTGCGCTCGAGGAGATTGTCGAGGTCGGGCTCGTCGAGTTGATGGCCACCGAAGCGCCGTACCAGCTGAGCCACTTCGTCCCGGGCGAAGTGCAGATTGTCCGTACGGAGTTCCATAATATTGCCGCAGGCCCGGAGCCGGGCGAGTGGAAGAGGGGGATCGGTCCGGGTGGCCAGTGCTAGGCAGGCACTCGGGGGAAGGTGGTTCAGGAGGTATGCCACTTGCTCATGGCATTCTGGCTCAGTGATCTCCTGATAGTTATCGAGCGCAAGGATCACGTGCGGACAGTTTGTGATGATCTCGTCGATCAGAGCTGGCAGGAGAACTTTGCCTATATCAGATTGCGGGGATCCCGGCGACCTTGCCAGGGAGACACCATCGAGGTCCGGACAGGCCCGTTCCGCGGAGCGGACAATGGTGGCAAAGAACGAAAACGGATCATTATCGCCGCTTTCTAGCGCCACTGTGACGAACGGCCGATCCCACACCGCACCGGCATATCTCGCGCTGGTGCTCCACTTGTGGGATGACCCCTGCTGGGATGACCCCTGCTGGGATGACCACTGTGCGAGCAGGGTCGACTTACCGTAGCCGACAGGTGCACAGATGAGGACAAACGGTGTGTGTGGTGACTCGACCAACTTCTGGAGCAGGGCCGACCTTTCGATCGGCTCCTCGCTGAGCCGCGGCATGCAGAGCATTGCCTCCACATTGTGCTCAATCGGGTATGCTGCGTGACGGTGCGCTGTGCTACCCCTCATAACCTAGCATGATGGTTCGGCTGACCCGGGACTTCGGCACCACCAGTAGTGGGCACAATGCCTCTCCAGCCACACCTCGCGGCGCGACTAACGTTTGCATCGAAGTGCTGCCGGAGGTGAGCCATGTTCGCTACGGACCTCATGAACCGCCCGGCCGCCGTCGTACGTGCGGAGACGCTCGCACGCGATGCGCGGGTGCTGGCGATGGACGCTGGCGTTGAGGCGTTGCCGGTGGTCGACGCTGATGGTCGACTGATCGGTATGGTCACCGGCAACGATCGCCCGCAGGAGGGATACCTGCTCCGAGGTGAGTTAAGCACGGTAGCCGATATCATGACCTGTCCGGCGATCAGTTTGGGGCCCGAGGCGACGGTGGGCGAGCTGGCCAGGTTAATGCTGGCCCACCGGCTCACGATCCTGCCGATCGTCGAGGACCAGAAGCTCGTCGGTGTGGTGGACCGTAACGATCTGCTCCGCACTCTGGTGTACGACGACGATGTGATTACGTCGAGAGTGTGGTCCTTGCTCAGGGACTACGCGGGGTTGCGGCGCTGGGGTGTGCACGTCGTTGAGGGAGCCGTCACAGTGAGCAGTGCGTTTATCGACCGGGTGGATCGAACTGTGGTACTGGCACTGGTGCGTACGGTGACCGGGGTCGTCACAGTACAGCTGCGAATGGAACATCCGATCGTCACCGGCTCGGCTGGCTAAAGCACCGATGATGGTGGGCGATACTGGGATTGAACCAGTGACCTCTACCGTGTCAAGGTAGCGCTCTCCCACTGAGCTAATCGCCCGAGGCGGAGGCGGGAATCGAACCCGCGTAGAGGGCTTTGCAGGCCCTTGCCTAAACCACTCGGCCACTCCGCCGTGCCTTGTTCCCAACCGGGCTCCAAGGACCGACAACCTGAGACTGACCCCCGGGAGACCCGGATCCAGGGGCGGCCTGGTGTTTGGGGCCGCTCAGAGCGGACGACGGGATTCGAACCCGCGACCCTCACCTTGGCAAGGTGATGCGCTACCAGCTGCGCTACGTCCGCATGCTCCCAGTGGGACCTTTTCTAGCGGTCCGTCCCGGTGCCAGAACTGTAGCCGACCCTCGAAGCCGGGATCAAACCGCCCCGGACTCAGGGCAGGTCGTTGGCGATCAGCTGGCCGAGTGCGTCGTCGACGTTCATCCACAGCGTCTCGTGGCCTGGCAGTACGACGTCGTAACTGGCGTCCAGGAACTCGGCGAGCCGCTGGGCGCTGGCCTCGAACACAGCGTGGCCGGAGGGGGAGTTCAGCTCCACCACGACGATCTCGGGTTCGGCGGATCCTGGCCGGATGCGAACGTCGCCTTCGCCAGCTTCGGTGAGCAACCCGTCTGCCAGCAGGTCACGGGAGAAGGCCCACTCCACCCAACCAGCCCGCCCGGTGCGGAAGGCTGCCACCACAGCGAATGGATCCCGGGTGTCGTACCGGAGCTCGACGTGCACAGGCGCCGCAGGAGTGTGCGGCGCCAGAAGATCGAATACCGCAGATGAACGGAGAGTCACATGGTCGTTGCGCATCGTTGTCGCCCCTTTCTGTGCCTTCGGGCCTGAAACGAGTGACCCGAGTTCGTGTGACGCGGGCACACCCGTGCTACGCCCGGATGCTCAACGCAGACCACTCGGACGGGGCAGGGACTCCCACTGTGGGGGCAAGACCGTCGCTCAACGTGCATGCCGACCGCACGTTCGCGCGAATACGTAAGGCCACTAACCTGAACCGTTAGACCGGTGCTGGCGTAGGTCAAACGTGAGGATGACGCTGTTGGTCGATGAGCCGCGATCGAACGCCCGTCAGCCCGACCGGTTGGCGGATGTTTCGCGGTCCTCGCCGACTGTTCCTGTGCGGGATGGGGAGAGTTCCGACGCAGAACTCGCCCGCAGGCTCGGGGATGGTGACGGGGCGGCGCTGTCCCAGCTCTACCGGCGCTTCGGCCGACCGTGCTACTCGCTCGCCCGGCGAATCTGCGCTGACGAGGGACTCGCTGAGGAGGTGGTACAAGAGGTGTTCCTGACGCTGTGGCGTGATCCTCGTCGCTTTGACCCTGCGCGGGGAAGCTTTGCCACCTGGCTACTCACGCTGATTCACCATAAAGCGGTAGACGCCGTACGCAGGGAGAGCACAATCCGGCGGCGGGTGGTACCGGCGCCGGAGGCCGGAGAGGACTGGTCTCCGACGCCCGTGCCGGGCGCAGATCAGGCAGCCCTCGCCCGGGTCGCGGCCGGACAGGTGCGCGCGGCCTTGCACCGGCTCCCGATAGAACAACGTCAGGTGCTCGCTCTGGCTTACTTCGGCGGCCACACTCAGCGTGAGATCGCTGTTCTCACCGATGTTCCGCTAGGCACGGTGAAGTCCCGTATGTTCGCTGGAGTGCAGCGGCTGCGCTCGATGCTCCACGAGCAACTCGGGCCGGAGGTCTTGCTCACCGAGGCTCGGACCGTAGGTGAGGTGCAGTGATGATCGACGAGAACCGCGTGGCGGGCTGCCCGCACAGCGAGCTTGCGGTCGGGTGGGCGCTGCACGCTCTGGAGCCCGCCGAGGAATCGCTGGTCGCTGTACACCTGATGGATTGCCAGGCGTGTACCCAAATCGTGTCCGAGACCGAACGGGTCGGCGCCTCGCTGGGTCTGTCCATACCGCAGGCCATCCCGAGCGCGGGGCTTGAGCAGCGGATCCTCGCCGTCGTGAACGCGACCGCGGTGGCGCCGGTCATTCCGCTGACGCAGCGCGGCGTGCGGACCGAGGTGGGTGCGCGAGCCCGCAGTAGGGTGCTCGCCGCGGCAGCAGCGGTGGTCCTGATAGCTATGTCGGTGACGCTCGGGATTCGGGTCGTCCAACTCGACGGGGAGCGCGACCGGGCGATCAACCAGCTCACGGATCTGTCCGAGGTGATGCAGGGGGTGGCGGACCCGGCGTCGGATCTGGTGCCGCTGGCCACCGAGGACGGTCGGTCAGTCGGCATGGTGGTCGCGGTTCGGGATCAAATCACGCTGGTGGCCAACGACCTGCCCGGCAACCGGACGGCGGACGAGACCTATGTTCTGTGGGGGCTTGTCGGCGCGACACCCAGAGCGCTCGCACCATTCGACGTGGCATCTGATGCGACGACGCTGCGTCACGTAAACTCTGTCCCGGGCGCTGGAGAGTTCACCGGCTACGCGGTCTCCCTCGAACAAGGACGGCACGCTCCTGCGGCACCTACGGCAGTCAAGGCGAGTGGGCTGGTAGAAAGCTGAGTGTGACGATCGAGGACAAGGCAGCCCAGCTGGACGAGAGCCCGACGGAGCCTGCGCACTGGTACACCCGGTTTCGCGAGTGGGTGCGTAGCAGACCCGGGGTCGACCTCACCTACCGACTCGCGGTGGCCGTGGTGGGTACTGCAGTCCTCATCGCCGGCGTCGCCGCTATCCCGTATCCAGGTCCGGGGTGGCTCATCGTCTTCGCTGGATTAGCGATCCTGGGCACCGAGTTTCTCTGGGCGCAGCGGGTGCTCCGGTTCCTTCGGCACCGCTACGACGCCTGGACGGGGTGGCTACGTAGCCAGCCCCGTGGCGTGCGTCTGATGGTGATTTCCCTGACCGGGGTCATCGTCCTGCTCACCCTGTGGTTGGTCAATGCCTTGGGTATGGTCGCAGGCTGGCTTCAGCTGCCGTGGGACTGGGTACGTTCACCGCTGTTCTGAATCAGGTATGGTAGGTCCGCTGCTACGGCAGCCGAGGGGGCGATTAGCTCAGCGGGAGAGCGCTTCGTTCACACCGAAGAGGTCACTGGTTCGATCCCAGTATCGCCCACCCAGGTCAGCGGCCGGTTCCGGGCATCCCGGAATCGGCCAGGGGTTGTCACTGGCCGAGCGAGTGGTTCGACGTGGTCGCTGCCGCCGACGAAGAGAGTAGGGCGCGCACCCTACTGCTTGGGTTTGGGTTTCTGTTCCACGGTGAAGTTCAGCTTCTCCTCGCCGTCCTCGGTGCTGCGTTGGACGTGCAGCTCCTGGTTCTGTAGCACGTCGGACAATGCGCGCGAGAGGAAGATCTTGACGCCGTTGCTCTCGAGCACGGACTCGTCCTCGGCCGGTGCCTTTGCGATGGACAGCCCCAGCCCCTCCGACCGGGTGGTGTCGCTCTGCCGCGAGATCCGCAGGCCCGACCCCTCAGGCATCTGGTTCTTGATCACGAGAGAGATGATCGCTTCGGCGGCTGCGTCGGTAACTGTCAGCATGTTGTCACCGTATTGGTACCGCGTGGCCACGCTACACCAGGGTCGAACATGAGGACTTGGACGAGCGCGCCCGTGATCCATGGGCGCGCTCTACTCCGTCAGGGTGAGCGCGAAGGCGGTCCCGCGGGTACTGCGTCGGACTGTCCACGTTGCGGGTATCTCCAGCCCGCTGCCTGGGTGACATCGATCGGGTGAGGGGGTAGATATTGCCCCGGATGAGTGACTGATCTGGGCATGGGGCTAGAAGCCTGTATTCTTTCGGCCGTCTGGACCATCCCCAGCATCGAGGGAGATCCCGAGTGACAACGCGACGTCGTAGGAAGTGGGGTTCTGGGCCCTCCGCTCCCGCGTTGATCGCTTGGGTCGGGGGCACCATGGTTGATGCGGATCCCGTAGCTGGCGGCGCCAGGTACGGTGTCCCTCACGTGGTGAAGCCGGCTTCGCACCGGCGGGCTTCCAGCGTTGGTCCGGTTCGCGGTTTTGCTGCGGGAACGCTGCTGGCCTGTGGGTCGGTGCTAGCAGTGACGGTGCACGCAGCTGATAGTTCATCCGAGGTGCCGGAGAGCGCTCATCCCGGGTTCGTCATGGTCGGCCCTAGTGTGGTGTCCGGTGGGTACGGGGCGACGCCGCTCGCCGTCGCCGCGCTGTCTACTGCCGCACCGGAAGTTACCCGAAGGCAGGTGTTCGCGGGCACCGGAACCGCACCGGTGCACCGCAATCGCCCACTCACCTTCGGTGTATCGGACGAACCCTTGCCCGAGGACGGCCTGTCAGTACCGTTTACCTTGCCGGATTCAGCGGGTGGTCAACACCCGGGCAGCAGCCCGATCGAGGGTACGGTCGCGCCAGCGGCTCCGGCGCCAAGTGCCGGTTCCGCCGCGGTAGGCCACCTGGCCGCCTCGGTCGGTCAGGTGGTGCGCCCGGTGCCCTCGTTCGTCGGGCAGGCAGTCTCTGCTGCGTCGGACGGGATAGCGCCGAGCAAGGCGGGGCGGTCTCAGTCGGAGCCCTGGGCCAGCATCAGCACCGCTTGATCGTAAATACCTCGGGCCTCGGCCGGGAGCTCGTCGCGCAGGACGAGCCGTTCCAGGATGGTGAACAGATCAGCAATGATGTCACGCTCGTTGTTGCTCAGGTGATCGGAACGGATCTTCGTCTGAGCCAGCGTGGCCAGCGACAACTTGGCCGAGGCGGCAGCTTCAAGGTGGACATCGGGTACGAACCACATCGGAGGACCTCCCGGAACGCTCGCAGTGCATCGGTGGGTTACCGGCCTGAGGGGGTCATCCGAGCGTCGGCGGGTTCGGCCTCCTCGCTCAGTGTAGGCACCCGTTGCGCACTGAGTTCCCTCGTAAACCGACATCCAAACCGATACTCGGCTCGCCGGACCGAAGGTTGTGGGAGCAATCACAAGCAGGCAGAGGGCATCCTGGCGCGGTGAACCCGCAGGCGGTCGGCCCAGGTCCCTCGATAGCATCAAGTCTTAACCTGGTTGTCCCAGTCTTCGAGGAGTTCTCGTGCTCGCGTCACCCCAGCCCATTCAGTCCGAGGACAGGTTGCGGGACCCGGCCTGGACGCCGGGGGAGTCGTGACCCCAGCCGGGACTGCGGAGTTTGGGGAGTTCGGGACTCCGACGTTCGAGGCTGGGAGGGGCTGGGCTGGGAGAGGCGAGGCTGGTGAAGCTTCGGACTTCGAAGCGCAGGACGGAGTCGGAGCGCCCGACGCGCTGCAGCGACTGTGGACACCACACCGGATGGCCTACATCAAGGGTGAGAGCAAGCCCGAGCAGGGGGCTGCCCCGGGGCAGTGCCCATTCTGCCGGATTGTCGGCATGGACGATGCCAACGCCTTGGTGATCGCCCGTGGCGTGACTGTGTACGCGGTGCTCAACCTCTACCCGTACAACCCCGGTCATTTGATGGTGGTGCCCTACCGGCACGTCGCGGACTACCCGGACCTGAACGCTCAGGAGACGACCGAGCTGGCCACCTTCACCCAGCGGGCCATGCTCGCCACCCGCCGCGCTGCGGCACCGCACGGCTTCAACATCGGGATCAACCAGGGCTCCGTCGCCGGCGCGGGTATCGCCGCCCACCTGCACCAGCACGTGGTGCCTCGGTGGGGTGGCGACGCGAACTTCATGCCTGTCGTGGGGGGGACCAAGGTGCTGCCGCAGCTGCTCGCGGAGACCCGCACGCTGCTGGTGGACGCGTGGACGGAGCTGTCCTGAACGCGACCCGGCGGAGTTGGAAACGCCACCTCGTCATCGCAGGCCGGGTGTTGTTCTTGGGCGTTGCACTCGGGATCCTGTTCTGGCGACTCGCTGGGGATGCCGGAGGTGCCCTGGACGCAGTCTGGCAGATCGGACTGCCCGCGGTGCTCGGCGCATTCCTGTCCGCTGCCGTCGGACTAGGTGCCTCCGGGCTGGCGTGGCGAAGTCTGCTGCGTGGTGTGGGCGCCCCGCTGGGGTTGCACGGCGCGGTACGGGTGTTCTTCACCGGTCAGATCGGCAAGTACATCCCGGGCGGGGTGTGGGCCTACGTGGCGCACGCCAAGCTGGGCCGCGAGCACGGCGTGCCCGCGTCCAGTACGACGGCGGCCTCGGTGCTGTTCGTCACGGCGCACACCGCCACTGGCGCGGTGGTTGCCGGTCTGGTGCTGCCGTTCGCCTCCAGTGCAGTGTTCGACCGGTTCGGCTGGGTGGCGTTGCTGGCGCCGCTGTTGCTGGCTTGCCTGCACCCTCGACTGGTCCTGCCTGTGCTGCGGTGGCTACATCGGGTACTGGGCCGGGGCAGTGCGCCGGAGCGGGTCAGCGGAGCGGCCATTATGCGAGCGCTTGGCTGGCTCACAGTGACCTGGATCGGGTATGGCCTGAGCATGCTGTTGTTACTCGCTCCGGTGACGCGGTCGGATACGGAGGCGCTGGAGCCACCCATGGCGCTCGCGCCCATCGCCTTGGGTGGGTTTGCGTTGGCCTGGACTGTCGGTTTCCTCGCGGCCGGTGTTCTGGTGGTCACTCCCGCCGGTCTTGGTGTGCGGGAGGTCGTGCTGCTCATGGTGCTGGGACCGGTGGTTTCCGGAGGTGGCGCCGCGGCGGCTGTGGTGCTCCTCTCGCGGGTGGTGCACACCCTCGCCGACGGAGGGTGGGCACTTGTCGGCATGGGCATGCGGGCACCCCAGGAACCGCTACGGGTTGACGATCATCAACCCATCACCCGTTAGCCTCAGGTTCCGCGATGCTCAGCATGTTTGCCCGCGCTTCGGTCTCCCGGCTCTTGGATCCGGTGGGTGCCTGGCTGTTGCGCGCCGGGGTGGGTCCCGATGCCATCACGCTCGTGGGCACAGCGGGCACCGTCGCCTCGGCCTTGTGGTTCTTCCCCCGTGGGCAGCTGCTCGCGGGGACGATCGCCGTGACGCTGTTCGTCCTCTTCGATCTGCTCGACGGCGCGGTTGCCCGCGCCCGAGGCCACGGCACCCCGTTCGGCACCGTGCTGGATGCCACCTGCGACCGAATCGTTGATGGTGCCGTGTTCGCCGGGCTGACCTGGTGGTGTTTCGTAGTTGCCGACAATCGCCCGTTGGCCGTCGCGGCGCTGCTCTGCCTGGTGTGCGCCCAGGTGATCTCTTACATCAAGGCTCGGGCCGAAGCTGCTGGCCTGGCTGCTGACGGCGGGATGGTGGAGCGTGCGGAGCGCTACATCATCACGCTCTGGGGCACCGGGCTGACCGGGGTCGGGGTGTCCATAGCGGTCGACGTGGCGCTGTGGTTGCTCGCCGGGTTGCAGGTGGTGACCGTGATCCAGCGGATGCTCGCCGTGCGGAGCAGTGCCCGAAGGTCGGCGGCCCAGTAAGTGACACAGTAAATGACACAGTGAGAGACACAGTGAGAAACAGTGCGTAGCAGGGTGGCTGATCAGCTCACCGACCTCGGGTATGCGGCCGGGTGGCGGCTACTCCGCGGGGCACCGGAAGTCCTGGCCGGGCGGGTGTTTCAAGTCGGCGCGGACTTCGCGGCGCGCCGCGATGGCCCAGGCGCTCAACAGTTGCGACGCAACCTGGCCCGGGTGGTGCCCAGCGCCTCGGAGGAAGAACTCGACGCGCTGGTCCGCGACGGGCTGCGCTCCTATGCCAGGTACTGGCGGGAGGTCTTCACGTTGCCTTCGGCTGACCACCAGGCGCTGGTCGACCAGCTGGATGGTGCGATGGAGGGGGTCGAGCACCTGAACGCCGCGCTGGCCACCGGGCGGGGAGTGGTGGCGGTGCTGCCGCACAGCGGCAACTGGGACATTGCGGGACTGTGGTTCGTCAGGCGTCACGGGCCGTTCAGCACTGTCGTCGAGAGGCTGCAGCCGGAGGCGCTGTACCGGCGTTTCGTCGACTATCGCACCTCGCTGGGCTTCGATATCGTCCCGCTGACCGGGGCGGGCAGTCCCACTCCACGGTTGGTACGTCGGCTGCGCGCGGGCGGGGTGGTGTGTCTGCTTGCTGACCGGGATCTCACCGGTGGCGGCGTTCCGGTCGAGTTCTTCGGTGCCACCGCCCGAATGCCGCTGGGGCCCGCCCGGCTGGCCGCGGTCACCGGCGCCGTCCTGTTGGTGATCGGCTGCTGGTTCACCCCGGACGGCTGGGGGATTCGGTTCCACCCGCCGGTGCCGGTGCGCGGTCGTGGTGCAGCGGCCGGAGTTACTCAGGCGGTGGCCGACTGTTTTGCCACCGACATCGCCGCGCACCCGCGTGACTGGCACATGCTGCAACCGCTGTGGACCGACGAACTGTCGGTATCGACGTTGCAGCGCCACGGGACAGGTGGGTCGTGAAGGTCGGGATGGTCTGCCCGTACTCCATCGCCGCACGGGGCGGAGTTCAGGCGCATGTGCTGGGTTTGGCGCAGGGTCTACGCGGGCTTGGGCACCGGGTGGAGGTGCTCGCTCCGACTGCGGCGGGCGCGCTGTTGCCGGAGTTCGTCACCGCCGCGGGCCGGCCCGTGCGGGTTCCCTACAACGGCTCGGTCGCCCAGCTGTCGTTCGGTCCGGTCGCCTTCACCCGGGTGCGTCGGTGGCTGCGCGACCATGACTTCGATGTGCTGCATCTGCACGAGCCCACGGCGCCGAGCCTGTCCCTGATCGCACTGGCGCTCGCCGACCGGCCGGTGGTGGTGACCTTCCACATGGCCGCCGCGAGGTCCCGGGCGCTGGCGGTGGCGCACGGCCTGCTGCAGCCCCCGATGGAGAAGGTCACCGCCCGGATCGCGGTGTCTCCGCTGGCCCGGCGGGTGCAGGTGGAGTACCTCGGTGGGGACGCGGTGGAGATCCCCAACGGGGTCCATGTGGCGCGCTTCGCCGGCGCCGAAGCGTTGCCCGGGTATCCGCGGCTCGGGGGCACAGTTGGCTTCGTTGGCCGCTTCGACGAGCCGCGAAAGGGCATGCCGGTGTTGTTGGCGGCACTGCGTACCCTCGTGCGGACCCGGCCGGAGTTGCAGCTGTTGGTGGTCGGTCACGGGGACCCAGCGTCATTGAGCCGCGGGGCAGGCCCTGAGTTGGCTGCCCGGATCCGGGTGCTGGGCGGGCTGGGCGAGCGGGGCAAGGCCTCGATGCTGGCCAGCGTGGACGTGCTGTGCGCCCCCGCGATCGGAGGGGAAAGCTTCGGCATAGTGCTCACCGAGGCGATGGCCGCAGGAACCCCCGTGCTGGCCAGCGACCTGGACGCGTTTCGACTGGTGCTTGACGACGGGCGGGCCGGAGTGCTCGTCCCGGCCGGTGCACCCACCGCGCTGGCCGCGGCACTCGGTGAGCTGCTCGATGATCCCGTGCGGCGCGCCGAGCTGGCTGCCGTGGGTCGTCGGCGAGCGGCGATGTGGGATTGGCCGGTGGTGGCCCGGCAAGTGTTGCAGGTTTACGAAACGGCGGTCGCCGCCGACCCGCGCCGGTTGGTGCCGGGACCTGGCGGGCGCACCTGGCGTCAGCCCGTCCGGATCGCGCGGTGAAGGTAGCTGGGGCGGTGCTGGGCGCCGGGTTGCTGCTTGCCGCCGCAGGCGCGGTCGCCGCGGCTACCCGCTTGGACCGGTTGCATGTGCGGACCGATGCGGCGTGGGTCGCTCTGGACGCCGCACTCAGCGGGCGCGCCCTCGTGGTGGAGGAGCTAGGCGTCGGCATGGGTCCGCGCACCGCGCTGGGTGGCGGCCGCGAGGATATGGAGAACGAGCTGAGCCGGGTACTGGCCATGCTGGACCGCACCGAGCTCGATCCGGTCCGCGCGGCTCGACTGACGGACACCGAGCAGCGCGTGGTCATCGCCCGGCGGGTCTACAACGACGCGGTGCGCGATACCCTCGCGCTGCGCTCGCACCGCACGGTGCGCTGGCTGCGGTTGGCCGGTACCGCTCCGCTGCCGCGCTACTTCGAGATCGCCGAACCTGGGACTGGGCAGCCTCAGGACGGCGCGGGCGTGTAGCGGACAAAGCGCCGGGTGAAGGTGGCCGTGCCTGAGGTCAGCCCGCGCAGGTCCACGGCGTAGCGCAGCAGCTCGGCGGCGGGCACCTCGGCGTTGACCAGCATTCCGCCTGCCTCATCGGTCTCGGTACCCAGTACCCGGGCGCGCCGGCTGGACAGGTCCCCCAGCACGGTGCCCAGGTGCTCCTCCGGCATCCGCACCTGCACCTCATCCAGCGGCTCCAGGGACACCACGGTGCCTTTCTCCGCGGCGTCCCTGAGGGCCAGTGAACCCGCCATCTGGAAGGCCGCGTCGGAGGAGTCGACGCTGTGCGCCTTACCGTCGACCAGGGTGACCCGAATATCCACCAGCGGGAAACCGCTGTTGCCCAGACCACGTTCCATCTGCGCCCGGACACCCTTCTCCACGCTGGGGATGAACTGGTGGGGCACTGCCCCCCCGACCACCTTGTCCAGGAATTCGAAGCCCACCCCCCGGGGCAGCGGTTCCACTTCGATGCTGCACACCGCGTACTGGCCGTGCCCCCCGGACTGCTTGACGTGCCGCCCGTGACCTCTGGCTGGTCCGCCAAAGGTCTCCCGCAACGGCACCACGACCGGCTCGGTGTCCACGTCGGCGCCTCCGGCGCGGAGCCGGGAAAGTACGACGTCGGCATGTGCCTCGCCCATGCACCACAGCACCATCTGGTGGGTCTCGGCGTTGCGTTCCAGCCGAAGCGTGGGGTCCGCCGCGACCAGTCGGCCCAACCCGCGGGCCAGTGCGTCCTCGTCGCTGCGACTGCGGCCCACCACCGCCACTGGCAGCAACGGCTCTGGCATCGTCCAGGTGGCCATGAGCAGCGGGTTATCCGGCCCGGACAGGGTGTCTCCGGTCTCCGCTGACACCACCTTGGTCACCGCGCAGAGGTCACCAGCACAGCAGTGGGGTACCTCGCTCAGCGTGCCGCCCAACGGGGTGTAGACATGCGCCACCCGCTCGTCGACATCGTGGTCAGCGTGACCGCGATCGGCCAGTCCGTGCCCGGACACATGTACGGGCCGGTCCGGATGCAATGTCCCGGAGAACACCCGCACGAGCGATACCCGGCCCTGGTAGGGGTCGACGGTGGTGCGCACGACCTCCGCGACCAGCGAGGCGGCCGGATGAACGTCCACCGCAGGATGTACCGATCCGTCGGGACGGGTCACCTCGGGAGGGGTGCGCTCGCCGGGCGGCGGGAAGGCGGCGGTGAGTACCTCGAGCAGCTCCGCGAGCCCCACCCCGGTGTGGGCGCACGCGGGGATCACCGGGTGGAACGAGCCGCGGGAGACCGCAGTCTCCAGATCGTCGATCAGCAGGTCGACATCGAGGTCCTCGCCATCGAGATAGCGGTCCATGAGGGACTCGTCCTCGCTCTCGGCGATGATCCCCTCGATGAGCTCGCTGCGGGCGACGGCGAACTCGTCGTCGTCCACCGCGCTGCGATCACCTTCCCTGGGCGGGTACCCCTCGCTGTAGTCGAACAGCCGCTGCGACAGGAGGCCGACCAGGCCGGTCACTGCGCCGTCGGATCCGCGCACCGGGAGATAAAGCGGCAGCACGCCGTCACCGAAGGCAGCGCGGCAGGCGGCGATCTCGCCGTCCAGATCGGCCCGTGGGTGGTCCAACCGGTTCACCACGACCGCCCGGGGCATTCCGACTGCTGCGCATTCCTGCCACAGCGTGACGGTGGCGGGGTCGACGCCCTCTCCCGAGCACACCACGAACAGTGCCGCGTCGGCCGCCCGCAGCCCGGCCCGCAGCTCGCCAACGAAGTCGGCGTAGCCGGGGGTATCAACAAGATTGATCTTAATTCCGGCATGCTGCAGGGGCGCGATCGCCAGCGTCACCGAACGTTGCTGGCGCACCGCCGCCGGGTCGTGGTCGCACACCGTGTTGCCGTCGGCGACCGTACCGGCGCGGCTGATCACGCCCTTCGCCGCCAGCAGCGCCTCCACCAGCGTCGTTTTCCCCGCCCCGGACGGCCCCACCAGGGCCACGTTGCGTATCCGGGACGGGGCGTGATCAGCCGCCGCGGACTCGGGACGTTCACCGTTACCTTTTGTGCTCATGGCACCACCCTTGAACGTGCGATATCGTGTGGTCGATCTCACACCGGTGGGCCGATGGTGGCAACCCCCCACAGCCTTCACCCGCAACGTCGGTATCGATCCCGACGTACGATTTCTTCGGTGTCGGGTGGTCTTTTGCCGCCCGCTGGCGTGAGGAGTGAACCACCGTGCCCCCCGAGGACATGCCCATCCCGATCACCGAGCACCGGATCGGCACTGCACGGGTCAAGCGTGGGATGGCCGAGATGCTCAAGGGCGGTGTGATCATGGATGTGGTCACCCCGGAACAGGCCAGGATTGCTGAGGACGCAGGCGCTGTCGCAGTGATGGCGCTGGAGCGCGTGCCCGCCGATATCCGCTCGCAGGGCGGTGTTGCCCGGATGAGTGATCCGGACATGATCGCCGGGATCATGGCAGCGGTGTCCATCCCGGTGATGGCCAAGGCCCGCATCGGGCACTTCGCCGAGGCGCAGGTGCTGCAGGCGATCGGGGTGGACTACATCGACGAGTCCGAGGTGCTCACACCGGCCGATGAGGCTCATCACATTGAAAAGTTCGGCTTCACCGTGCCGTTCGTGTGTGGTGCCACCAACCTCGGCGAGGCGTTGCGCCGGATCTCCGAGGGTGCCGCCATGATCCGGTCCAAGGGCGAGGCCGGGACCGGCAACATCGTCGAGGCGACTCGGCACATGCGGTCCATCCGGGCAGCCATCCGCTCGTTGTCGGTGCTGGAATCCGACGAGCTCTACGCCGCCGCCAAGGAGCTGGGTGCTCCGGTGGACCTGGTTCGTGAGGTCGCCGCTGCGGGTGCGCTGCCCGTGGTGCTGTTCACCGCGGGCGGTATCGCCACCCCTGCGGACGCCGCGATGATGATGCAGCTCGGCGCCGAGGGCCTGTTCGTCGGCTCGGGCATCTTCAAGTCCGGTGACCCAGCCAAGCGGGCCGAGGCGATCGTCAAGGCCACCACATTCCACGATGATCCGGAGATGGTCGCGAAGGTGTCCCGGGGCTTGGGGGAGGCGATGGTCGGCATCAACCTCAGTGATCTGCCCAACGAACAGCGATTGTCCCAACGCGGCTGGTGACCGAGGGGGCGCCGCAGGCTCGCGCGCTGCTGCTGTCTGCGGCGGCGGGTGGTCGGCTGCGTACTCCTGGTCCGGAGATCGGGGCCTCCCGTAGCTCCCGGATCAGCCGCGGCACCCTGCTGGTGCACGCGGACCTGCACAACCACACGCTGCTCTCCGACGGTGAAGGGGACCCGGAGGTGGCCTTCCCTTCGATGCGTGACGCCGGACTGGACGTGGCGGCACTGACCGATCACGCGATCTGCGGCGCCGCGCTGGAGGGCACGGGTCGCGGCGGCACGCCGTGGATCGGGTTGGATCGAGCCGCCTGGCGGCGTACCGGTGAACTCGCCGACGCCCACGACCGCCCCGGCGAGTTCACCGCGATCCGCGGTTTCGAGTGGACGCATCCGCATCTCGGTCACGTCAACACCTGGTTCACCGACGACTTCACCGACAGTGCGACCCAGGGGTCGATGCCCGAGCTGTATGCCTGGCTGACCCGGGTCGGCGGGCGCGACGGCACTCGCGCCGCGGCCGGGCCCAGCGTGGGCGGGCTTGCAGGCGTGCCCGGCGTGGGCGGGCTCGCCGGTTTCAACCACCCTGGCCGGGAAGCCGCGCGGTTCGGTGGCTTCCGGTACGCAGCCGTGGCCGCCGGGCAGCTGGTCAGCCTGGAGATGTTCAACCGCACCGACGACTACCTGTTCGAGGGCATCGCAGCGGGTGCAGTGTCCCCGCTGGTGGACTGTCTCAACGCCGGTTGGCGGCCCGGACTGCTCGGCGTCACCGACGAGCACGGCACGAACTGGGGTTTTCCCCCAGGTCGTGGCCGGGGCGGGCTGTGGGTCACCGAGCTCAGCAGAGCTGGAGTCGCCGAGGCGATGCGGGCCCGGCGTTTCTTCGCCACCCGGGTTGCCGGACTGCGGCTGGATGCCACCGCGGGCGGCGTACGGATGGGCTCGGTGCTGCGCCATCGGCGCGGGCCGGTGTCCTTCGCCCTCGACCTGGACCGGGGCCCGTCCTGGACCGGCCGGGTGCTGCAGGTGCAGGTGCTACGACCGGGCGCTCCAGCACCTGCGGTAGCCGACGTCGTCGAGGTGCGCTGCGGGGAGGTCGCCCGCTTCACCTTGCCCGTCGATCTCGACGACGGCACCTGGATAGTGCTGCGGATTGCCGACCCCGCCACCCCCAACGGCAACCCAGGCCCAGCCGGCCATCCAGCGAACAACCACGCACTCGCCTACACCAGCCCCTGGTTCCTCGAGCCCTGATAACCCTTTCAGTAGCCAGACCGCTGAGTCGAGCGCTTGTCCTTCGGTGTCATTATCTGTGGTTCGGCAAGGGTACGAATAACGGGCTCTTGGTGTTGATAGGCGTCGCGGACGCGAATGGCGAATGGTTCGCTCATGATGTCCTCAGCCTCGGCGGGAGTGATCCATCGCACGTGGGATGCCTCGTCAGAGGTCTGGGGGTGTTGACCGCTGAGCGGTCGTGCGTGGAACACGAAAGTGATCACTTCGGTGCTGAGGTTCTGGTAGATGCCCACTAGCGTTCCTACGTCGATCGCGATCCCGGTTTCTTCGTAGACTTCGCGTGCTGCCGCTTCCCGCAGTGGTTCCCCGGTTCGAGTATGCCGCCGGGCGTTACCCATGCTCCGGTATCCCGACGTTGCACAGCTAGAAAGCGCCCGTCTTCACGGATGACGATTGCTCCCGCGCTGACCGGGTATCGTCTCAACCGCTTAGCTCCCCGCTCCGTTCTCCCACTCATACACGAGTTGCCACTGGTAGCCGCTGAGCACATTCACCGCTGCGTATGTGCGTCAGCGAGGGAGTGCGTACCGGCCTCGGCGTGGGCTTCGGCGATCCAGTAACCGCCGGGGCGGTTCATGTGTGGCGCTTTCTCACTGAGTATACGGCGGATGATCTCGTAGTGTTCGTCGTCGTAGCCGTGGCCGTCCGCGAGCCGTTGGAACAACCGGGCGCGGCTCGGCAGATGAAGCCGTGCGAGACGGTCGTCGCTGAGGCGGTTGATGCGCTCGTGGTGGGCCACATATACCGGGCTATCACCAAGAACGAGGACGTCCACCGTCTTCGACCCGTGGCGCACGATGCTCACGGTGGAGGACGGTGCACGTCCTGGCGTGAGGTCCAGCGCCGAAGCTGTGTGCCCAATGGATTTGGACACCACCTCGGTCAGGGGCGCGGCCGAGTCGCTGTCGAGGGCCTCGATGAGATGGTGAGTGAGGCAGTCGACGTAGGTACTCACGCTCACGCAACGGTCGGTGCCGGAGGCACCATCGAGTACCACCACCGCGTCCCGGCCGATGCGTACTCGGTCCTCCCCGAGACCTGGCGATGTTGCGGGCAGTTCAGCAATACGTGCTGCGATGGTCGTCGGTTGCACTAGGCCTCACCCTCGGAGGTCTCCGCGTCCCAGTCGAAGTGCAGGATCCACTGGAACGTGGGAAGGGTGTCTACCCGGTATTCGACCGCGCGTCCGTCCGCCAGCAACGAAATATGCACGATTTCGAAGACCTGTTGCGTTTCGGACAACGAGAAAAAAGACACCTCTTCAGTTGTGGGGATGCGTACACGGACATCTTCACTGAACTTGACCGGACCGAGGCTGATATCTGCCAGACGGGAGTAGATACCTCCTGGACCGGTATCAACTTTGGTGATTCCTGCTTCTTGAGCAATTTCCCAGGGAATGTAGGACGTGGCCAGCATGACTGGCTCATCGGATGCGAACAGTTGTCGCTTGCGGATTAAAACCTGCTCGCCGTCGTGCAACCTGAGAACCCCCGCCGCCTCTGGCGGCGGCTGCACAGCTTCGAGCTGCACGATCTCGGTCCGTGGGGTGAGGCCAAGCCGTCGAATTTCGAAGTCGAATGCTCCACGACCGCCGCTCTCTTCGCGAGCCGCCTTGCGGTACCGCTGGCTGCTATTTCGCCGTGTCGCTCGGATGGTCCGGACCACGGTTCCGCGCCCACGCAGCACTTTGACCAAGCCCTCGCCGCGCAGCAACTGTACCGCACGGTTGATGGTCACCCGCGACACACCGAAGCGGCTCGCCAGCTCGGGCTCGGACGGTAACGACGATCCTGGGTCGAACTCCCCGCTCTCGATGCCGTCGCGAAGCAGGTCCGCCACCTGCCGGTACTGCGACCTGGGAGCCTCCAGGCTCAATTGACCGCCCTCCTCGCTGCTGCCGATGCCGCAGTCGCGTAGACGGGAAGCGTACTGGCACGACGTCCTACGTCCCCCTTGACTGGCTGCGCACCATCTGCCATCCTCTGATCGCTTGACGTAGGACGTCCTACATGTAACTAATTGAAGACATCCATGCCGCAGCTACGTGTCTACTTCGAGCAAGCATCACAGCTGAGAACACAGAGTGAGGCCCCGGCGGTGGCACCCGCCGAGGCCGATGCAAACCCCACCGATCACGAAAGGGCTTTGCCATGCCCACGGTAGACCAGATCCGGCACGGGACCACGTCGCGGGCCACCAGGATGACCTGCACGGCCGATGGCCGTGACCATCTCGTCAGCGACCATGCGATGTCGGCCGGGCTGGTGGCTGACCACGGCCAGTACGTCGCGATCTGCGGGCGTGTCGTCCTGGCGGCACCCCTGGTGGTCCCACCGGGGCCGACGTGTTTCGACTGCGAGACCGCATTGCACCGCATCACCACAGACAAGACCAACTCTCACCGTCGTCGCGGACTGGTGGCGCGGCTACTGCGTAGGCTCTGCCTGCCCGCTAGCTCGTGGTTCACGACCGTGGGTAGCCATCGGGCGGTGCGAAGGTGACGAAGTGGTACGTGGCGTCCCTCGCTGACGGCGACACGCACCTCGCCGAGCCCGCGCCCCAGGAGCACCTCGTGACCGCGCACTGCGATGGCAGGCAATTCCGCCCCCTGGTTGCCCTGCCCGCTACACCGCTTGATCAGGCCCAGATCTGTTCGGTCTGCCGGTCGGACCAGCACCACCACGACACGAATCGAAAGGACGATGAACCATGCGAGTAGTTCCCAGCGGCGCTGGATCGGATGTGCTCTTTCCTGCCAAGGCGTTGCTGCCGCTGAGCGCGCCGGGTGGCGGTTACCATCCGCTGGCTCATGTTCCCCGGTGTACGACGCCCTCTCGCTGCCGCCCTTGGTGTCACTCCGGGTGCAGTGTGGCAAGCATGACACGACTGCGACACGATGGAGCGAAGACAAACCGACCCAGAAGTCGCGCGATGGTGTGGTCGAACCAGACACCGTGTCCATCGTCCACACCGACACCTGAGCGAAGCGAGGTCAGCTGCCGTGAGTGTCGCCGGAACCGTTCTTATCCTCAGTCCGACGACGGTCGAAGGCCGCTTCCTGCCTACCCCCGGGGCACTTCATGTGGTTGCGGCCTCATGCCGACTACCCACTTCGTAACAGCAACGCCTTCACTGCCACCGTGGACCGGGACAACGCCACCCAGCGCTTGACACAGCTGGACCCCAGTGTGCTCGACCACCCGGATCTGCGGTTCCTCCTGCAACTGCGCGATCCCACCATCCAAGTCATCTGGCGCACCGTCCGCGGCACCACAGAGCTGCTGTGCGTCCATTCCTGTGACGGCGCGTGGGCCGAGGCTGTCACCACCGCACAGCATGGCCAGCACGTGGTTACCCAAGGTGGACCGCGACAACTTTGGGACCAGGTCGAGCACACCGCCGCGCTGTGGTCCCAACTCGGCCAACCCCGTGCGGGCCGCTTTGGCATGACCGCGACCACTGAACAACAGTGGCTCTGGCTCGATACCCCAGAATCCGAACACACCTGGCCGCTACCGGGCTAACCCGTTGCCCTCGGAGGGTGGGCCACCGTTTGCGGGGCCGGTACGGCAAGGGTGTGCAGGAACGGGTTGTTGGTCGCCGCGCGACCTAGGCTTGAGCCGTCCTCGTGTCGCTTCGGAAGGTCCAATCGTGCCCGAAAGCAGCCCCCTCGTCGGTGTGCTGGCCCTGCAGGGGGATGTCCGCGAGCATCGGCGCGCGCTGGCCGGGTGTGGGCTGCGCGCCACGTTAGTGCGCCGCGTCGAGGAACTGGCCGAGGTGGATGCGCTGGTGCTGCCGGGGGGCGAGTCCACCACGATGAGTCGGCTGCTGGTCGCGTTCGACCTGCTGGAGCCACTTCGGGCCCGGCTGGCCGATGGTATGCCTGCCTACGGGGCGTGCGCCGGGATGATCCTGCTGAGTCGTGCGGTGCTCGACGGCAGGCCGGACCAGCAGCAACTCGGCGTGCTGGATGCGGTGGTGCGCCGTAACGCCTTCGGCAGGCAGGTGAACTCCTTTGAGGCCGACCTGGACTTCGCGGGCATCACTGGTGGTCCGCTACGGGCGGTCTTCATCCGCGCCCCTTGGGTGGAGCGGGCCGGATCGGGAGTCGAGGTGCTGGCCAGAGTGCCCGACGTGCCGTCCGTGGGCAGGGCCGCAGGTAGGATCGTTGCGGTCCGGCAGGGCGCCGTGCTGGCCACGGCTTTTCATCCGGAGCTGACCGGCGACCGGCGCATCCACCAGATGTTCTGCGAGATGGTCCGGCAGTCGGCTGCAGGTCAGCGCATCGGGCGCGCAGGGCGGGTGAGACTGGCAAGCGAGCAAGAGGAGCACGGGCAGGTATGAGCGGCCACTCGAAATGGGCGACCACCAAGCACAAGAAGGCCGTGGTCGACGCCAAGCGCGGCAAACTTTTCGCGAAACTGATCAAGAATGTCGAGGTGGCGGCCCGCCTCGGTGGTGGTGACCCCGACGGCAACCCGACGCTGTATGACGCGATCCAGAAGGCGCGCAAGAGCTCGGTGCCCACTGAGAACATCGACCGGGCCGTCAAGCGCGGTTCCGGTGCCGATGCCGGCGGCGCCGATTACCAGACGATCATGTACGAGGGATACGGTCCCGGCGGGGTCGCACTACTCGTCGAGTGCCTCACCGACAACCGCAACCGGGCCGCTTCCGAGGTGCGCACCGCGATGACCCGCAACGGTGGCACGATGGCCGACCCCGGGTCGGTGTCCTTCCTGTTCAGCCGTAAGGGCGTGGTGATCGTGCCGCAGCAGGCCGGGTCCGAGGACGACGTGCTGGCCGCGGTGCTCGATGCGGGCGCCGAGGAGGTCAACGACCTGGGCGAGTCCTTCGAGGTGGTCTCCGAGGCGACCGACCTCGTAGCGGTGCGTACCGCGTTGCAACACGCCGGCATCGACTACGACTCGGCCGACGCGAGCTTCCTGCCCTCGGCGAGCACCCCACTGGACCCCGACGCCGCCCGCAAGGTGCTCAAGCTGATCGACGCCCTTGAGGACTGCGACGACGTCCAGAATGTCTACGCCAACTGCGACATCCCAGACGACGTGCTCGCCGAAGTCGGCTGAGCGTCGCGGTAGCGCGGTGTGTCGGAGCTCGGGACACTGAGGGAGCGGCATTAGGCTTCGAACGGGTGTTCCCCCGTGGCGAGGAGGTGTTGGTGCGGGTGCTGGGTGTGGACCCCGGGCTCACTCGCTGTGGCCTCGGGGTGGTCGACGGCGGCTCCGGGCGGACGGTCAGCTGCGTGGCGGTCGACGTCGTGCGTACCCCTCCTGATGTGGACCTTGGCGCGCGCTTGGTCGCGGTAGCCGATGTCGTGGAGCGCTGGATGGCCGAGCACCGCCCGGACGCCGTCGCGGTGGAGCGGGTGTTCAGCCAGCACAATGTGCGGACCGCGATGGGAACCGCCCAGGTGGGCGGGGTTGTTGCTTTGGTCGCGGCCCGCCGCGGACTGCCGGTGGTGTTCCACACGCCCAGCGAGGTCAAGGCCGCGGTCACCGGGTCTGGGCGGGCCGGTAAGGAGCAGGTGACCACCATGATCACTCGGTTGCTCGCACTGCCTGCCAAGCCACGACCGGCAGACGCCGCGGACGCGTTGGCGCTGGCGATCTGCCACCTGTGGCGGGCCCCGATGACGGCGCGGCTGGCCCAGGCGCAGGCCCGCTCGGCGCAGCTCGCTCGAACCCACCGCGCCCGGCTGGCCGCAGCGGTACGTGAGGCTGGGCGGACGCAGTGATCTCCTCGGTACGCGGTGAGGTGCTCTCGGTGGGGCTGGACCACGTCGTGGTCGAGGTCGGGGGGGTCGGGCTGGCCGTGCACGCCGTCCCCGCGACCCTGGCCACGCTGCGCCGCGGTGAGCAGGCCCGGCTCGCCACGTCGCTGGTGGTGCGGGAGGACTCGCTGACGCTCTACGGCTTCGCCGACGGGGCGGCCCGCGAGCTGTTCGTGTTGTTGCAGACCGTCTCCGGGGTGGGGCCGCGGCTCGCGCTGGCCATGCTCGCGGTGCTGGAGCCGGACACCCTGCGCATGGCGTTGAGCGGGGGAGACCTCACCGTGCTCACCCGGGTCCCCGGCATCGGGCGCAAGGGTGCGGAGCGGCTCGTGGTGGAGCTGCGGGACAAGGTCGGGGTGCCCCAGCCCACCGCCGCGGCACCTGTTGCGGGCGGCGCTGGGGCGGTGCGTACCCAGGTGGCCGAAGCGCTGGTCGGGCTCGGGTTCGCGGCCCGGCAGGCTGAGCAGGCCGTGGAGGCGGTGTTGGCCGACTCCGCAGGCACCGACACTCGCGACATGTCGGAGGTGTTGCGCGGCGCGCTGACTCGGCTGGGACGCAATCGGTGACCACGCAAGGACCGCTCTCCACCGCGGTGGACCCCGCAGACGTCGAATTGGAGACCACCCTGCGGCCGCGTCGGCTGCCCGAGTTCATCGGGCAAGCCCGGGTCCGCGAGCAGCTGGAGCTGGTGCTGGAGGGCGCCCGGCGACGTGGCGCCGCGCCAGATCATGTGCTGCTTTCCGGTCCGCCAGGGCTGGGCAAGACGAGCCTCGCCATGATCATTGCCGCGGAGCTGGGTAGCGCGATCCGAATCACCTCAGGGCCGGCGCTGGAGCGCGCCGGGGACCTCGCCGCCATGCTGTCCAACCTAGTCGAGGGTGACGTGTTGTTCATCGACGAGATCCACCGGGTAGCCCGGCCTGCCGAGGAGATGCTCTACCTCGCGATGGAGGACTTCCGGGTCGACGTCGTGGTCGGCAAGGGTCCGGGGGCCACCTCGATCCCGCTGGACATCGCCCCGTTCACGCTGGTGGGGGCCACCACCCGGTCCGGCGCGCTGACCAGCCCGCTACGCGACCGGTTCGGGTTCACCGCGCATATGGAGTTCTACGAACCCGGCGAACTGGAGTTGGTGCTGCGTCGTTCGGCCGCCATCCTCGGCGTGGACCTGCACCCTGAGGGTGGCGCCGAGATCGCGGCCCGTTCCCGCGGCACGCCCCGGATCGCCAACCGGCTGCTGCGCCGGGTTCGTGACTACGCCGAGGTCCGGGCAGACGGCGCGATCACCCTTGAGGTGGCCCGCGCCGGCCTGGCCGTTTACGACGTCGACGACCTCGGGCTGGACCGGTTGGACCGTGCGGTGCTCACCACGTTGGTGCGCTCATTCGGTGGCGGGCCGGTGGGGGTGTCTACCATCGCCGTTGCAGTCGGGGAGGAGCCAGCTACCGTGGAGGAGGTGTGCGAGCCGTTTCTGGTGCGGGCTGGCATGCTCGCCCGCACCCCGCGGGGCCGAGTGGCCACCGCCGCAGCGTGGCGACACCTGGGCATGCAACCGCCGGTCGCGGCTGGCGCAGAGTCCGCGCCGACGCTGTTCGAAAGCTGACCTGGCACACTCGATGCAGCGATGTTGATGTGATCGGAGAACTATGGACCCCCTGCTCCTGCCCCTATTGTTAATTGCGGCGCTCGCGCTTCCGCTGATCCTCGGATCGCGTCGGCAGAAGCGCGCGATGGCCGAGGCGCAACTGCTGCAAGACTCGCTGACCGTGGGGGACCGGGTTGTCACCACCTCGGGCCTATTCGCGACCGTTGTAGGTACCGCGGACGAGCGCACCGTCGACCTCGAGATCGGCTTGGGCGTACGCACCACCTGGTTGCGCTTGGCGATCCGGGAAAAGGTCACCGACGAGGTGGCAGCCGACGATGGCGGGTCCGGCGATGGCGGGTCCGGCGATGCCGACGGTGTTTCGGAGCGGCCTGTGCCTCCCCTCGACAACGGTGCCCGCACCGATCGGCTCTGAGCTGGCGGGCAGGTACGCTGCGCAGCCGGTCCCCACGATCCGTGCCGGTGACGGCACTGGCACAGTGGGGGCCACCGCAGGCCGCCGGACATGGCGCCTGGCGCAGTTGGCCCTGAACGAGGAGAACCACTCACCGTGGCACCACCGGCCGGGCAGGTCCGCCCCCGGCGCAACCTGGCGATCTTCGTCGGAATTGTCGCCGTGCTGTATTCCCTGGTCTTCTTCACTGGTGGCGGAGATCCAACGCCCAAGCTGGGTATCGATCTACAAGGCGGCACACGGGTGACGCTGACCGCGCGCACCGTCGACGGCCAGGAACCGCCCCAGGAGTCCCTCGAACAGGCTCGCCAGATCATTGAGGAGCGGGTCAACGGCATCGGCGTCAGCGGCGCGGAGGTCATTCTCGACGGCACGAATTTGATCATTACGGTGCCCGGTGAGAATGGTGACCAGGCCCGCACGCTCGGGCAGACCGCCAAGCTGTACTTCCGGCAGGTGATCACTCAGCAGGCGGCTGGGCCGCCACCCGAGGCAATCCCCACGACACCGGAACCAGGCGGTGGCGGTCCAGCCCCTTCGGACTCCCCACCGACCACTGCGTCTGAACCCACCACTGCGTCTGAACCGACCACCGTGCCCGAGCAGCCACCGGTTCCCGAGGGGGAGTCGGTCCCGGTCGCTCCGCAGCGGGCACTACCGGAGCGGGCCCAACCATCGAGTGAGCCCGCCCCGCCCGCCCCACCCCCGACCAGTTCGCCGCCTCCGGTGGGTGAGGTTCCGGAGGCTCCAGCTGACCCGGGTGTAGCCGAGCAGATCCAGCAGGCTCGTGCTGTGCTGCAAAGCGAGGACCCCGCCGTCCAGCAGCAGGCGCTGGCCGCCCTGAACTGCGCGGTCCCCAACCCGCTGCGCGGTAACGACGACCCGAACCTGCCGCTGGTCACCTGCGACCAGGACGGCACAGCCAAGTTCCTGCTCGGCCCCGCCTTCCTGTCCGGTGAGCGGATCGTCGACGCATCGTCGGGGCCAAGTACGACGGGCCCGGGGTATGAGGTGAACTTGGACTTCGACCGCGAGGGCGAGGACGTCTGGGGGAGATTCACTGCCCAGAATGTCGGCGAGCAGGCCGCGTTCGTGCTGGACACCGAAGTCGTGTCGCCACCGCGGATCACTGGGCCGATCCCGCCCGGTGAGCGGACCCAGATCACTGGACAGTTCACCCAGGTTGAGGCCAAGAATCTGGCTGACGTGCTCAAGTTCGGCGCCTTGCCGCTGTCTTTCGAGGCTTCCGAGTCCGAGACCGTCTCGGCCACTCTGGGTCTGGCTTCTCTGCGCGCTGGCCTGCTCGCCGGGGCGATCGGGTTGGCCGTGGTATTCCTCTACTGCCTCTTTTACTACCGGCTTCTGGGGATACTGACGATCCTGTCCCTAGCGCTGTCGGGACTGATCGTCTACGCCATGCTGGTGCTGCTCGGACGGTGGATCGGGTTCACCCTCGACCTGGCCGGTGTCGCCGGCTTCATCGTGGCCATCGGCATCACCGCGGACTCGTTCGTGATTTTCTTCGAACGTCTCAAGGACGAGATGCGGGACGGCCGAACCTTCCGGTCAGCGGTCCCGCACGCCTGGGTCCGGTCCCGGCGCACGATTCTTTCGGCGGACGCGGTCAGTTTCCTGGCCGCGGCGGTGCTGTACCTCCTCGCGGTCGGGCAGGTCAGGGGCTTTGCGTTCACCCTCGGCATGTCGACCGTGCTGGATCTGATCGTGGTCTTCCTGGTGACGCATCCGCTGGTGGCGATGGCATCGAAGTCCCGCGTGCTTTCCCGGCCGGGGCTGTCCGGGCTAGGAGCCGCGCAGCGGGCCGGGGAGCGGAGCCGGGCAGAGTTGGCGACGGCGGGGAAGGGTGCCTGAGATGGCAGGAGTACTGCGGGGGCTCTACAGCGGGACTGGTGCGTTCGACATCGTCGGGCGGCGGCGGTTGTGGTACGTGCTCACCGCGGTGCTTGTCGCGGTCTGCCTCGGTTCGATCCTGCTGCGTGGGTTCAACCTCGGCATCGACTTTGAGGGTGGCACCCGGGTCCAGCTTCCGGTCGCGGGGGCGAACGGCCCGATCAGCGCCGAGCAGGTGGAGCAGGTCTTCAGCGAGGCGATTGGCCAGCCGCCGAAGTCGGTGCAGACGGTCGGCACTGGGGACGCGGCGAGCATCCTGATCCGCTCCGACACACTGGACGCTCGGACCACGTTTGCGCTGAAGGATACCCTGTTCGAGCAGCTGCAACCGCTCGGGAGTAACGGGCAGCCCAGCGCACAGGCGATCAGCGATAGTGCCGTGAGCGCCACCTGGGGCGGGGAGATCAGTAAGAAAGCGTTGATCGCGCTGCTGGTGTTCCTCGTCCTGGTGACCGTGTTCCTGGCGCTGTACTTCGAGCCGCGGATGGCGCTGGCGGCTCTCGTGGCGCTCATTCACGACGTACTGGTGACCGCAGGCATCTACTCGCTGGTCGGCTTCGAGGTGACCCCCGCCTCGGTCATCGGCCTGCTGACCATCCTGGGGTTCTCGCTTTACGACACGGTTGTGGTATTCGACAAGGTGCAGGAGAACACTCGCGGGCTGCTCGGGCTGACCCGACGGACCTATGGCGAGGCGGCCAATCTCGCGGTCAACCAGACCCTGATGCGTTCGATCAACACCTCGCTGATCGCGGTGCTCCCGGTGGTCGGGCTGCTGGTGGTCGGGGTTGGCCTACTCGGCGTCGGCACGCTCAAGGACCTCGCCCTCGTCCAGATGGTCGGCATCCTGGCCGGGGCATCATCTTCGATCTTCTTGGCGACACCACTGCTGGTGGATCTGACGATGCGTAAACCCAGTTACCAACAGCAGGCTGAGCGCGTGGCCCAACGCCGGGCCAAGCTGGCCGCGAAGGTCGCCGGTGCTGGGGATTCCGACGGGGATCCCCAAGAGCCGCTAACGCCTGCCCCGGCCGGTACCCGTCGTGAGGAGTCGACAGCAGCCGCGGCAGGCGTACCTGCCAGGGTCGGCAAGTCTGTATCGGCAGGGCGGCCTCGTGGGCGCCCTGCCGGCAAGGGGGGCAGGCCGTCGGGCAAGGGCGGCAGATCTGCTGGCCCCAAGCCGCGTTGAGCATTTTCGTCACTACAAGTAATCGTTCGCTCACACTGATCCGCCAATTCTGATGTGCGTTGGCTACTCGTTACGCTAGATCCTTGCCTGTTGGCCTGTTTGGTAGCACGCTCGGTAGTGGGCGGGCGCCTGGTTGACATCTGGCGACGGCCGTGCGATGCGTCGCCAGCAGGGAGGAGCGGGAGATGACGGGATATGCCCTTCCGGGTTTGGTGCATGTCCG
Source organism: Pseudonocardiales bacterium (assembly GCA_052390495.1). Classification (GTDB taxonomy): domain Bacteria; phylum Actinomycetota; class Actinomycetes; order Mycobacteriales; family Pseudonocardiaceae. The sequence continues at coordinate 10,380 of JBQTGW010000219.1, read as the reverse complement.
GCAGGTGCGCGCGGACCTGGTAGGGAAGCGGGTAGTTGCCCGCCACCGCATCACCCGCAGGTTTGTCTCGGTCACCTACCTCTCCCAGGACTTCCTCGCCGACGTCGAGTTCCGGACCCGATTCGCGGCGCAGGCCGGTCAGCTCGCGCGGGTGCGGGATGCCCGCGTGGCGCGGCTCCGTGAGTTCGTGGTGTCCGGTGACCAGGCTGTCGTCGTTGCCGATCACGTCGACGGGACTCCGTTGCGGGCATTGCTCATCGAGGAAGGTGCCATCGTCACGGAGGCCGCGGTGGTCGTACTCAAGGAAGTCTTGCGCGGGCTGGCAGCGAGCCACGCCATGGGCGTGGCGCACGGCGACCTCAAGCCTGAAAACGTGCTCCTCACTCGCTCTGGTCGCGTCCTGCTGGTTGACTTCGGACTTTCCACCCGCGGGAGTCGGCGGTTGCTCGCTTGGTCGACACCCTTCTACTTGGCCCCGGAGCAGTGGAATGGCGGGCCCGCCAGTCCAGCGGGAGACGTATATGCCGCCGCCGCCACCTTCTTCGAATGCCTGGCTGGCGCACCGCCGTTCCACGCGGACAGCCCAGCTGGACTCTCGGCACTGCATTGGTACAGCGCTCCGCCGCTCGATGCGGTACCCGGGCCGGTCCGCCAGCTCGTGGAGCGCGGCCTTGCCAAGGATATGGCGAGCCGGCCCAGCGCGCGCGAGTTCCTCACCCAGGTCGATGAGGTAGCGAGCCACATTTTCGGCCCTGGCTGGGAACATCGTGGTCGACGTGAGCTGACCAGTCTGCTGACCAGCTCGTCGCACCTGCCCCGCGCGGCTGTGTCGGCCAGCCCGAGCGACCCAGCGGAGCGGATGCAGCGTCCGCCAATCCGGCTCACCGCCGCACTGGGCGGAGCACTTGTCATGGCTGCGGGGCTGTCCAGTCCACAGGCCGGCGTGCTGCCGGATATCGGCGGATCTCGTGGACAAGAGAACCCACCGGCAGGGACCTTCCCGGCGTCCCCCTCGTCTGATGCTGGTGGCTCGGCAGGGGGCCAGCCAGGTACAGAGAGTCCGATATCGGATCCCGCACCGGGTCCGCAGTCTGTCGCGATGGCTGAACCTGTGGGGTCGACTTTGGCGAGCGCAGCTCAGCCGGAAACGATGGCCGCCGCGGCATCGCTGTCCAGCTCAGTGCCTCACCAGGTCGCCTCCTCTCTCGAGAATGTGCCCACCGCTACCCAGCCGGAATCACCGGCTCAGGCCCCGTCCACCCCGGCAACGGGATCAGCTCCGGCGGCGGAGGAACCGGTGACGGCCCAGCCGATGTCAGCACCCCCGACTCACCCCGAGACTGCGCCAGGGAGCGAGCACCCGGCACAGTGTGCGGAGGAGCTCGAAGCCGGCCCGGAGCCCTGGTCGGAGACCGGATTTCCCTGGGCACAGGAGCCTTGGAACGAGGAATCGATGGAGTTGACACCATCGATTCCGGAATGGTCGACAGGACACGAGGAGCACGACGGTTCGCCCTTTGGGGACATGGGCTGGTAACGCCTCGCCAGTAGGGTGAGCAAGGTGCTTCCCAGGTCGAACGTGAACGATCTACGGACCTTGCTCGCGCCGCTGGTCCGCGAGATCTCCGATTTTCCAGAACCCGGGGTGCTCTTCCGAGACCTCGCTCCGGCGTTCGCCGACGCGACTGTTTTCCGCGCCCTCGTCGACGCGCTGATCACATCGACGCCGGACATCGACGTGGTTGTCGGAGTGGAGGCTCGCGGGTTCTTGCTCGGGGCCGCTGCGGGCTACGCGCTGGGCGCCGGTGTGGTCGGGGTCCGCAAGCCGGGCAAACTTCCTGTGGTCGCGGATCGTGAGGCGTATGCCTTGGAGTACGGCAGCGCGTCTCTGGAACTCGCCGACAGCGTGCTTCGCCCCGGGCAGCGGGCACTGGTGGTCGACGACGTCATGGCCACTGGGGGCACGCTAGCTGCAGCCTGCGCCCTGGTAGAGCGGGCTGGAGTGCTGGTCGAGGGGATCGCGGTAGTGCTGGAGATCGCCTCACTGCGAGGTCGGGACCGGTTGGCCGCTCGCCCGCTGCGTGCCCTTCTGAGGGTCTAACCGATCGAGACTCCCAGGTCGGTCGGATGTTGCCGGTTCAGGAGTGGCGCAGCGGTACGCTGAACACTTCGGGCATCACGTGGTAGGAGGTGTGGTTGAGTCAGGACCTGCAGCAGGTGGCTGTGCCGCCGGTGGACCTTGATACGGCGGAGGTCCGAGGGCCGTCGGCTACCCGCCGGGTCCGGGCGCGGCTCGCGCGGCGGATCACTGCACAACGGCCCGGCCCGGTCAAGCAGGTGCTCGAACCGCTCGTCGCGGTCCACCGTGAGTTGCATCCAAAGGCTGATCTGGCGTTATTGCAACGGGCCTACGACGTGGCTGAGGAGAAGCACTCTCATCAGCAGCGCAAATCCGGTGATCCCTACATCACCCATCCACTGGCGGTCTCGACGATTCTCGGCGAGCTGGGGATGGACACCACCACGCTGGTGGCCGCGTTGCTGCACGACACCGTCGAGGACACCGACTATTCCCTGTCCCGGCTGACCGACGACTTCGGCGACGAAGTCGCGCACCTCGTCGATGGCGTCACCAAGATCGACAAGGTGAAGCTCGGCGCCGCAGCCGAGGCTGAGACGATCCGTAAAATGGTCATCGCGATGGCGCGTGACCCCCGGGTGTTGGTGATCAAGCTGGCGGACCGGCTGCACAACATGCGCACTATGCGCTTCCTCCCGCCGGAGAAGCAGGCCCGCAAGGCCAAGGAGACCCTCGAAGTATTCGCCCCGCTGGCGCATCGTCTCGGCATGGCCACCATCAAGTGGGAGTTGGAGGACCTTTCCTTCGCGATTCTGCATCCCAAGAAGTACGACGAGATCGTCCGGCTGGTGGCCAATCGGGCCCCTTCGCGGGACACCTACCTGCGGGTCGTGATCGACGAGGTATCGGCTCAGCTGGTCGGCGCCCGGATCACCGCCACCGTCGAGGGCAGGCCAAAGCACTACTACTCGATCTACCAGAAGATGATCGTGCGCGCCCGCGATTTCGACGACATCCACGACCTCGTCGGGGTGCGGATCCTCGTCGACGATGTGCGTGATTGCTACGCCGCGGTCGGAGTGGTGCACTCGGTGTGGCAGCCGATGCCCGGCCGGTTCAAGGATTACGTCGCCCAGCCCCGGTTCGGGGTTTACCAGTCGCTGCACACCACCGTGATCGGGCCGGACGGCAAACCGCTTGAGGTGCAGATCCGCACCCGTGAGATGCACCGCACCGCGGAGTACGGCATCGCCGCGCACTGGCGGTACAAGGAGACTCGCGGCACCCACAACGGCGGCGTGGATGTCGACGAGATGGCCTGGATGCGCCAGCTCCTGGACTGGCAGCGGGAGGCTGCCGATCCCGGTGAGTTCCTCGAGTCGCTGCGCTACGACCTGGCTACCCGCGAGATCTTCGTCTTCACGCCGAAGGGTGAGGTGATCACCCTCCCGACCGGCAGCACCCCCGTGGACTTCGCCTATGCGGTGCATACCGAGGTCGGTAATCGCTGTATCGGGGCGCGGGTCAACGGACGGCTCGTCGCGCTGGAGCGACAATTGGAGAACGGCGAGGTCGTCGAGATCTTCACCTCGAAGGCTGAGGGCGCAGGCCCCAGCCGGGACTGGCTTTCCTTCGTCGCTTCGCCACGAGCTCGCGCCAAGATCAAGCAGTGGTTCGCCAAGGAGCGTCGCGAGGAGGCGATCGAGCTCGGCAAGGACGCGATCGCGAAGGAACTGCGGCGGGTTGGTCTCCCGGTTCAGCGGCTGGTCTCGGCCGAGTCGATGGTCGCGGTGTCCCGCGAGCTCCGGTACCCCGATGTCAGCGCCCTGTACGCCGCGGTAGGCGAGCACCATGCCTCGGCGCGCCATGTGGTGCAGCGCCTGGTCGCGCTGCTCGGTGGGGAGGAGGGCGCCGAGGAGGTACTTGCCGAGCGAGCCACCCCGTCCACCGTCCAGCGTCGCAAGACCACAGGTGACTCCGGAGTGCTGGTGCGCGGAGCCGGAGATGTCTACGCCAAGCTGGCTCGCTGCTGCACCCCCGTCCCCGGTGACGAGACCCTGGGGTTCGTCACCCGCGGCGGCGGGGTCAGTGTGCACCGTGTCGACTGCACCAACGCCGAAGCGCTGCGGGCCCAGCCCGAGCGGCTGTGCGAGGTGGAGTGGGCGCCCTCGGCGTCGTCGGTCTTCCTGGTCTCGATTCAGGTAGAGGCACTGGACCGCCACCGGCTGCTGTCCGATGTCACCAAGGTGCTCGCTGACGAGCGGGTGAACATCCTGTCGGCATCGGTGACCACCTCACGCGACCGGGTCGCGGTGAGCCGGTTCGCCTTCGAAATGGGTGATCCCAAGCACCTCGGCCACGTCCTCCGCGCAGTCCGCAACATCGAAGGCGTCTACGACGTCTACCGCGTCACCTCATCCAACTGACATACCAGCTGTCAGGCGGGGATATCGACTGAGGTGATGGTGACCGGCCGGTTGGGTTTGCCGCCGCCGGGGGAGGGTTCCAGGGATCCGTCGTTGCCTGCTCGGGCGATGTCGTCGATGATCTCCAGGCCCGCCGGGGAGATGGTGGCGAATACGGTGTAGCTCGGTGGGAGCTGGGCGTCGCCGTAGACCAGGAAGAACTGGCTGCCGCCGCTGTTCGGTTGGCCGGTATTGGCCATCGCGACGTAGCCGCGCCCATAGGTCAGCTCTGGGAATACCTCATCGGGAATGGTGTATCCAGGTCCGCCGTTGCCTTGGCCCGTGGGATCGCCGCATTGCAGTACCTGTAGCCCCGGGCCGGTGACCAGCCGGTGGCATGGGCTGTCGTTGTAGAAGCCTTGCTGGGCGAGGTTGAGGAAACTGTGCACTGTGCACGGCGCGAGCGCCCGGTCCAGGGTGAGCTCAACAGCGCCCTCGGAGGTCTGCAAAGTGGCTTGCTGAGTTCCCTGGATCGGGACGGGGCCTGCTGGTGGCGGCGTCACCGGTTTGGCTGCTGTGGCTGGTGGGGGGCTGGGTGGGTACTGGCAGTCCGGCGGGGCGGTGAGCGGTTCCGGCCGGACAGGTGGCGGCGCGATCACGGTGGGAATCGCCAGTGGCTCGCTGGTCGGCAGCGGCAGCGCTGACGGCACCGCGTCGGTGCTGCTCTCCTCCTCGCCACCGAGAAAGCTGATCCCTACGACGACCCCGACAACGAGCACCACAGCCGCCACGCTGCCGAGCACCGCGAACGTCCGGCGGCGCTTGGCCCGCTTGGCGCGACGGGCTAGCTGGCGGTCGAGTTTGCGCTTCGCGGCCTCGCGGCGCTGCTCGTTCGTGGGCACGCATACTCCTGTGGCTCGGCGGTGATCGGCGCGAGTCTAGGTGGACGACCAGGGAGTCTGATGGTCGGGCACCCCGGCAGGCGTTTTACGCTGGCGGTGTCTTCACTCCGCAGCGGAAAGGATCACCGTGCTCGTCGCAGGTTTTCCGACCGGCTCCTTCCAGGCGAACTGCTTCGTGCTCGCAGCCGAGGCCGGCGGCCCGTGCGTGGTGGTCGACCCGGGGGAGGGGGCCGAGCAGCCCCTGGACGAGCTGTTGCGCGAGCACCGGCTGGCTCCGGTGGCGGTGCTGCTCACGCACGGGCACTTCGACCACATCTTCGCGGTGGCCCCGGTCTGCGACGGCAACGACATCCCCGCCTGGATCCATCCTGAAGACCGGGCGCTGCTGTCCGACCCCATGCGCGGGCTGTCCACCGAGGCGCGGCAGTTCTTCGGTGGCCGAGTCGAGTTACGCGAGCCGCGCGAGGTGCGCACCTTGGACGACGGGAGTTGCCTGGAGCTGGCTGGGCTGACCCTTACGGTGGATCACACGCCGGGTCATACCCGCGGCTCGGTGATCTTCCGGTCGGCAACCGAGCAGGGAGCGGGCCTGTTGGTCTCCGGTGACACCCTGTTTGCCGGTTCTATCGGCCGTACCGACTTCCCGGGTGGGGACCACGAGCAGATCCTCGCCTCGCTGCGGGACAAGATCCTTGTGCTCGACGACGAGACCGTCGTGCTGCCCGGTCACGGCCCCACGACGACCGTCGGCCGTGAGCGCGCCAGCAATCCTTTCCTGCACGGTTTGGCCGCTCCCGGCACACCCCGGGGCTTGTGACCTAGTTCATCACGGTCGCCGGTCCGGACTGGGTGACCTCATGGTTGGTGATGTGGAGTTGGTGCAGTGAGTAGCGACGCAGATCCGCGAGCTGACGCGGACTGAGCCGGTCGCATACCCAGTCCCAGTGCAGCGAGACCCAGTCGCCGGGAGCAAGGCCGTCGACGAAGCCGCTGCCGTCAACCGCTCGCCTTGCGGTCTCTGCGATGGGTTCTCCCAATCCCAGGTGCCTACCATCCCAGGTGAGTGGCTGGGATCGCAGCAGCACCTGGTCGCCGTCCACGGCGTCCACCTTCCCCCACCGGATGCGGCAGCGGTCGAGGACTTCCAGAGCCTTGCCTGCGATCCGGTCCGTGCTGAGCGCCGTCGAATTGCCGCGCCAACGCGGCCAACCCGCGGTCCACGACACCCGTCGCGCCGTATTCCAGCAACTGCTGACTGTCCGATGGGCCGCAATAGCCTAGCTCGTTGGGTGGAAAAGCGTAACGCGCGAACAGCAACGCGCCCTGCGGCCGGTCACCACTCCCACCGTGATCACCGTGAGTTGAATGCATCGAAACCACCCCGAATCGTTGTCACACACGATTTTGCACTTTGCCGGGTTCTGAACATTACTGGTGGTCCGGTACATAATCAAGAGATCGCTCGGGACGCCGGGCCGAGCGGCGCCAGACGGTAGTGCAACTGCGGTATCCGAATCGGTTTCCCCCCGGCTCGTTACGTGATCATCCGATCGTGGTTTCTGCCGTCGCGGTTCTCGCGCTGCCCATCCGGGTGTCGAGCCAGCTGGCTGGCTCGCGCTGCCCAGCGCCCTCCCGAGCCTTCACCAGGAACCCGATGGTGTAAGACAATGGGATACAATGAGATACGTGGTGGATGATCTGTGGTGGCGCGACGTGGACGCCGAGTACATCCGGCGCCGCGCCGACAGGTATCCCGGCGCGACCAACATCGAGCCCGAGTGGACTCTGGAAGCAGCCGCCGATCCTCGCCGGATCGTGCGCGACCCGGATCCCAAGAGTCGCAGCGGCGCGATCCGGATCATCGGCTATTCGCCAAGCGCGGGGTTTGTCGTCACCGTGATCGCCACCGGGGTAACCCACGCCGGTGCGACGGCGTGGAAGACCAGCGGAACTGATCTCCGCGACTATGAAGGGCAGGGCAGACCATGACCGACGACGCCACGATCGATGCCGAAGTCCGCGCCATCCGGGACGAGTACGCAGACGAGGAGGCCGAGGCTGCCGAGATCGAAGCCGCTGAAAACGCGGCCGCGCTGGATGTGCCGCTCTCGCTGCGGATTACCAGGGAGCTGGATGGTCAGCTGCGTCGGCGCGCGGCCGCTGAGCAGATCCCTATTTCGGCGCTGGTTCGCCGGTTGTTGAGCCAGGGGGTGCACGGTCGTGGCGCCCCCGTTCTCACCGTCGAGCACGTGGAGGAGATCGCTCGTCGGGTAGCGCAGGAGTCGGCCAGTAGCCGCTGACTCGGCGACCAACCCCCGTCTGACTCGATCCCGCGTCGATGGAGGTCGATGAGTCAGTGCGTCGCTTCGTCGGCACCAGGCATCCGTCAGCGCTGCGTAGCGGGGTCGATGGTGTCGCGAAGGGCCACCAGTGCGGCGATCGCGGTGGTGATCGGGACGGCCGCGACGAGCCCGATGCTGCCGACCAGGGTGCGCACCACTTCCTGCGCGACGCTCTGCGCGGTGATCAGAGTGCCGAAGTTCTGCCCGGACACCGAGAAGACCAGCAGCACCGGCAGTGCGGCACCGGCGTAGACCAGCATCAGGGTGTTCACCGCCGAGGAGATGTGGTCGCGTCCGATCCGCAGGGCGGAACTGTAAAGTTCCCAGGCTCCCAAGTCCGGGTTGGCCCGGCGTAGCTCCCATACTGCGCTGGCCTGGGTGACCGTGACGTCGTCGAGCACACCCAGGGCGCCGATGATCAACCCCGCGAGCAGCACCCCGCGAGCGTCGATACCATGGCCGAGTACCCCGATGAGGTTCGCGGTGTCGGCATCCAGGCCGGTCAGCCGGGAGGTCGCGGCGAATGCGGTGCCCAGCACGACGATCAGCACGAGGCTGAGCAGGGTGCCCAGCACCGCCGTCGAGGTCTGCGCGGAGAAGCCGTGGGAGAGGTACAGCGTGCCGAACATGATCACGCTGGCCGCGAGCACCCCGGTGATCATCGGGTTCGCGCCGCCCAGAATCGCCGGCAGCAGGTAGACCACCAGGACCAGGAAGCTGAAGCCAAGCGCGACCAGCGACGCGAGGCCCTTCCACCGGCCCAGCAGCAGCACCGCGACGGCGAACAGCGCCACGAGCCACAGCAAGGGAGCGCCCCGCTGGAAGTCGACGACCTGGTAGGACAGCTCGTCGCCGGGGTCACCGCCGTTGTACTCGAGCACGATCTTGTCCCCGACGGTGAACTGCGGCGTACTCGGCTCGTCGGGTTGCACCTGCCGGATCGTCGTGCCTGCGGAGTCGGTGAGCCGCACGGTGAGCGCGATGCATCCATTGCCCTGGCCGGTTTCGGCCGAGCTACTCGTGCACGGAGCTGACGCCACCTCCAGGACCTCGCCGTACGCAGGTCGTTGGTCGAACCCCAGATCGACGCCACTGCGTGGTGGCTCCGCACCAGGCCAGGTCAGCCCCATCCCGATCAGGGTGGCCAGCGCGAAGGGCACCAGCACCGCGACCAGCAGCAGCTTCACCGGCCGGGAGGACGGTGCCACGGGGCCATTGCCGTGTCCAGACTCAGCTGGCTCGGTGGTCCCGCGGTCGCGGTGCCGGCCAGCCCGGTGGTCTGGTCGACTCATCAGTCGGGTGTTCCTCTCCGCTCGGGTACCGCTAGCGCATCGAACACATGTTCGATACCCTGCGTTCGTGCGATGGGACAACCTGACACGGCCCGACCAGGACGCGCTATTCGGGGTGGATGATGTCTTGGCGCGGACGTTCGACACCCCGGATTTCCGTGGGATGACGTTCTATGAGGTGCGGGCCCGCTCGATCATCAACAAGGTGCCTGGTGCTTCCCGGGTGCCCTTCTCCTGGACGCTCAACCCGTACCGGGGCTGTAGTCATGCGTGCAGGTACTGCCTGCCAGGGGACACCCAGATCCTTATGGCGGACGGGCGGAGCGCGCCGCTGGCGGGCGTGCGTGTCGGCGACGCGATCTACGGCACCGCAGGGGAAGGCTGCGATCGGCGGTACGCGGTCACCGAGGTGCTGGCCCATTGGAAGACGGTCAAGCGGGCCCACCGTGTCACGCTCGGAGACGGGACGGAGCTGGTGGCCAGCGGTGATCATCGGTTCCTTACTGATCTGGGATGGAAGCATGTGACAGGGGCAGGCCCTCGTCCGTATCTGACGATAGGTGACCAGCTTGTGGGCACCGGGCGGTTCGCCGCGCCACCGCAGGAGTCGGATGGCTACCGGCGGGGTTACCTCTGCGGCATGGTCCGCGGCGACGCGCGGGTCGCGCTGGGGTTGGTGGATCGCCAGGCGCTGCGCAGGGTTGGCCGTTATTTCGCGGACGTCGGCGTGCGCGTCCGTGAGCTGGCGCTCCAGCCTGCTGGCGGACCCCGAAGGGCGTCGGGGATGCGCGAGGCGATGAGCGCCGGATTCGAGGCCATCACTGAGATCATCAGTTGGCCCGACTGCCCAGGTGAGCACTGGCAAAAGGGGTTCCTGGCCGGGATCTTCGACGCCGAGGGGACCTGGTCCGACGGCATTCTCCGGATCGTCGATGCCGACTCGGAGATCACCGAGTCGGTAGTGTCCTGCTTGGCTCGCTTCGGATTCGCCTGCACCGTCGAAGATTCTGATCGACCCCACCGTCTGCGGTGTGTCCGGTTGCTCGGCGGTCTCGGTGAGCAGCTCCGCTTCTTCCACACCGTCGACCCGGCGATCAGTCTGAAGAGGTCGATTGCCGGGATGGTGGCCGACCACCGGCTGAAGGTGGTCTCGGTCGAGGACCTTGGTGTGGAACTGCCGATGTACGACATCACGACCGGGACCGGGGACTTCATCGCGAACGGCGTGGTCTCCCACAACTGCTTCGCCCGGCGGACGCACGAATACCTCGATCTTGACGCCGGCCTGGACTTCGACTCGAAGATCGTGGTGAAGGTCAACGCGCCGGAGCTGCTGCGCAAGGAGCTTGCCGCTCCGCG
>JBQTGW010000218.1:0-18354 GCA_052390495.1 Pseudonocardiales bacterium | reverse complement strand
GCGACCCCACCGCCCCCGAGGTGACAGACGGTGATAACCCTGTCCTGTCAAGGGTGGAGGGCACCCGGGGGTCGGGAACCGGGTCCAGTGGGGGACGGCACCCTGCTGTGGCTACCGACAGCACCAGCCGACGACCACGGAAAGTGAACCTTTGACTACGCATCCCGGCCAAGCTCGAAGAGCCGGGATTACACCATGGACGAACTCGAATCGGGCGTACTTGGGCGCGTTGGGCAGCCGTACTCGAGAAGCTAATCCCTCCATCCAGAACGCCCCCCGGGTGGGCCGGGGGGCGTTCTGCAGACCGGTGTCAGTCGAACTCGCCGTTGCGGACTCCTGTGGTGAACGCGGCCCACTCGCCCGGCGTGAACTTCAGCGCGGGTCCGGCCGGGTCCTTGCTGTCGCGCACCGCATGCGCACCGCACGCGAGGTCGGCGACCTCGACGCACTCTCCTACTGTGTTGCTCCGGGTAGACTTCCGCCATACGGCAGCAGCCAGGACATCGTTCATGATGCCGCTCCTTGCCTGCTCATCGCGTGTGATCAATGAGTTCCGTGATCAGGGCCAGGCTCTCGTTCGCTCCGAGGGCCTGGCCACGGAGCTCGTCATAGATCGTAGTCAGCTGGTCGACCACGGACGGTGCGTCGACCAGGTGACCGCCCACCAGATATTCCTGGTGCACGGTGTCGGGCAGTAGCCCGTCGGGGAAGCTGAGCAAGGAGAAGCCCCCGGACACGCCGAGGTACAGGCCGACGTCGATGGGCATCACCAGTAGTTCGATGTTGTCCCGACGTGCCTGCTCGGCCAGGTGGCGGAGTTGGGAGTCGGCGACGTTCGGCTGCCGCGCGCACCGCAGCAACGCCGACTCGGACAAGACGACGGACAGTTGGAGTGGGTTCGACTCGGTGAGGCGCTGTTGGCGCTGCATGCGGACAGCGATCCGCCTGGCTACCTCCTTATCGGGGTGGCGGTGGTCGAGCGCTTGCAGCTGTCGCGCGTACTCCTCGGTTTGGAGCAGGCCGGGAATCACTTCCAGGGACAGCGTGCGGACCGAGGTGGCGTCGGCTTCCAATCCGACGTAATCCAGCAGCCAGTCCGGCAGGTCGTAGGTGGACCACCAGCCGCGCCTGGCGGCGTCCAGCCGCAGCGCGTCGAGCCGGTCGATCGTGGCCTGATCGGCCCCGTAGCGCTGGAGCAGCACGATCAGCTCAGCCCTGCGGATCGTGTTCCGGCCCGCCTCAACTTGAGCGATCTTGGACTGTGAGCACTCGATGATCGTGCCTGCCGCCTTCTGGGTGACGTGGGCGGTGGAGCGGAGCTGGGCCAGTGCGATACCGAGCTGGCGGGCTCGCAGTGCGGGACCTGTCATGGTCAACAACATACTCAGCCTGTGGAATATTAAATCTGCGGATATCTTGCTAAGCCAAGATCAGTAAGATTAACTTGACGATCAGGGCGTCCGCGTTGAGCCGACGTCGAACCACCCGGACGCAGTGCAGGAACTGCTGCCTCCGTCCGGACGCGGCCGGTCCGTGCGTATCCCCCGTCTCGCACGGCCCGGCCGGTATCCACCGGGGGGCTCAGCGAGTGGAAGTGGTGGCAATGGGCGACAAACCGATCACGCAGCGCGCCAACGAGCGCGCCAGGGTCGTCATCGACGGGCACCGCACCGACGACGGCGATCTGTGTTCACTGGTGGTGGTGCACGAGCGCACCGGTGGATGGCGGCTCTACCCACACGGCGACAACACGCTCGGTGTACGCCTGGAGCACGTGCAGGCGGCCAAGATGGCCCGGACGATCCTGGACGTCGAGCGGTGAACGACCCCGGCCTATACGAGCGGTGCGCCGGGACCTGGGACTGCCTCCGGCCTCGACGCCGTGATCGGCGGCCGCGTTCTCGACACCTCAGCACTACTCGCGTTCGCCACCGAGAGTTCCGTCTACTGCGCCGCGCTGGTCTGGACCGCGGTCAAGGAGTCGATCGTGCTGGCCATCCCCTCGACTGCGGTCGCGGCTGCGTGGGCCACACTTGAGGTCGACAAATACCCTGTACTCGAGGTCCTGTTCACGCTGCATGTCACCATCATCGATCCCCTCGACGGCGAGCGTGCTCGGGTCGTTGGCCTGCTCGGTGGCGCCCAGATTGACGCCCATGCCATCGCCTGCGCACAGCAGCGCGGCTGAGCTGGCCCGACACTGCGGCTCGACCGCGCTCGCGCTCTCCATGCACACCCACCTGCTCACCGGCTGTGTTGCCCTGGGACTGGATCCGGTCGGCTAGCCGATCCATCGGGCACCGAACGGACGATCCGGTTTCGGGCTTTGTCACGCTAGCGTGACAACGTTGGCGCGCTCTCGCCCACCCGCACCATTCCTGAATGGGAGCATCCAATGACCGTCAGCATGACAACCCTGCACGGACCGCAGACCGACGTCGCCGACGACGTCCTCGAGGCACTCCGTGGGCAGCTGCGGGGGCCGTTAGTCGACTCGCCCAGTCCAACCGGGGTCCCACTCACCCGCGATGTCTTCAACGCCATGCATGTCGGCAGGCCCGCTGTCATCGCACAGTGCTCGGGTACTGCGGACGTGGTCGACGCGGTGAACTTCGCCCGTGCGCACGATCTGGCCGTCGCGGTGCGCGGCGGGGGACACTCCGTCGCCGGTCTGTCGACGATCGAGGACGGACTGCTCATCGACCTCTCGGCGATGCGCGGCGTCCAGGTCGATCCCGAGCAGCGGTTGGCGCACGTGCAGGGCGGCGCCGTATTGGGCGACCTGGATCGGGAGACCCAGGCATTCGGCCTGGCCACCCCGGTAGGGGTCGTCTCCGACACCGGCGTCGCCGGGCTGACGCTGGGCGGCGGATACGGATGGCTGCGCCGTAAGTATGGTCTGAGCTGCGACAACGTGGTACGGGCTCAGGTCGTGTGTGCGGGCGGGCAGGTCCGCACCGCGTCCGCCGAGCACCACCCCGAGCTGTTCTGGGCGATCCGAGGTGGCGGCGGCAACTTCGGCATCGTCACCTCGTTCACCTTCCGGCTGCACCCGGTGGGGCCGGTCGTCGCCTTCGCCGCGCCGTTCTACCCGCTGGAGGTCCTCGCCGACGTCATGCGCGGCTGGCGCGACTACGTGGCGGAGGCGCCGGACGAGGTCACCTCGACGGTGGTGACGATCACCTTCCCGGCGGCTCCCGGAATGCCCGGGGTGGTGCACAACCGCCCATGCGCCATCGTCGGCGGGGTCTACTCCGGCGACCCGGATGAGGGCATGAAGGTCATGCAACCGCTGCGGGAGCTCGGCATACCACTGTTCGATATGTCCCAGCCGATGCCGTTCACCATGGTGCAGACCGGATTCGACCCGCTCTTCCCGCGCAACACTCTACGGGCGTACTGGAAGTCGCAGTACCTCACCGAGCTCACCGACGACGCCATCGACGTCATCGCAGGCCTGGCGCTGGACCGGCCAACCCCACTGACCTTGGTCAACACCTTCCACATGGGCGGGGTAATCGGGGCGGTCGGCCCCGAGGAGACCGCCTTCGCCGAACGCTCGGCGCCGTTTCTGGTCTCGATCGACGGTATGTGGAGCGATCCCGCCGCCGACGCCGAGACCATCGGGTGGGTCCGGTCGGCATGGGACAGCATCGCTCGATACGGCACTGGCGGGGTGTACCTGAACTTCACCGGGCTCGCCGACGAGCCGATGGGTGCCGGTGTCGACGATGCGCTCGGGCGCAACCTGCGCCGGGTCGCCGAGATCAAAGCGACCTACGACCCGGGGAACTTCTTCCGCTACAACAACAACATCCTGCCCGTCCACGGCTGACTACGGACAGGGGTCTGCGTCGGGCAGGGGGCAGGTGTGGGGTAGTGGCGGGGCCGGGGCGAGCAGGAACAGCTGGGCCGCGTCGGACATGGCCACCTGGTCGTGATCTGCGCCGGGCACGTCGACCAGCTGCCAGTTGGTGTCCAGGTCGGCCGCGCGGGCGGCGGCGAGCATGTGACCCGCTCGTTCGTAGCGGGTGCGGCCCTGCTCCTCGGCCTCCGGCTCGGCGCGGACGTCGTCACCGGATTCGGTGTCGAGCTGCCCGCGCATGAGCACGAGGTGCTCGCGGGTCACGGTCGCGCCCAGGTCGAGCTGGGGGTGGCGCAGTCCGTACGGGATGTCGATGTCCGGGTCGGGGGTGGTGTACCAGCCGGCATTGGCCGCCAGCGCGAACCGCACTGCCGACCGTGGTTTGAACAGCACGAACCGGTGCACGAACTGCGCGCCCGCGGAGTGACCCCACATGTCGAACAGCTCGTCATCCAGGCCGAAGCCGGTGTCGACGGCGCGGTGCACCTGCTCGACGACGGTGAACGCCCACTCCTGCTCCGGGTTCACCACGCCCTTGCCGTCGTCCTCGGCGAAGACGTTGCCGAGGTTGTAGCCGGCCGAGCCAGACCAGTCGTCGTTGTCGAACTCCGGGCAGAGCACCACGTAGTCGGCCTTCGCTGCCCAGTCGACCCAGCTCTGGCAGTACTCCTTGGCGTTGCGGTCCTGGCCGTGCAGGACGAACAGCACATGCGTGGCGCTGCTCAGCGTCGACGGTACGACCGCGTAGGTGCGCACGTCGGGATGTGCCCCCTCGGGATGTGCCCCCTCGGGATGTACACCGTCGAACCGGGTCACGGTGTCGGCGGGCAATACGGTGACCTCGCGGGTGTCCGCACCCGAGCGCACCTCGTAGGTGACTGCCTCATCCTCATTTGCGGGCAGGTAGAACGTCGCGCTCCCGCCGATGGCCGTGTCCAACGGCTGGTCCTCGTCCTCGTCATTCTCGACCCGGTCACTGTCGACGCGGCGCAGCTCCCACACCGTCGCGGGGTCGGCGGCGGTGAACGTGTGAACGCCGGCCAGCCGCAGGGCCGGGCCGTCCTGCACCCGCAGGGCCGAAACGTCGTGCGGCGTGGCTGGATTCGGCGGGTCACCACTACCCGTCGCCGTCGCCAGCACGGCGACCAACGCGAGCGCAACGGTACGCCGCCACTGGATCCGGAACGTCCGGGATGTCGCTGCCTGCACCGGGCCCGCACTGGCATACCTCACTGGTATCGGCTTCGCTCGTCCGCCGGAAGTTCCGCGGGCCACCAGCTGGCGCTGCGCAAGTGCCCGGCAGTCGGTCGGCTGGCGGGCCCGGCCAGCAGGACCTGCGCGGCGGGGACCATCGCGGCGAAGTCGTGCGCCGCGAACGGCACGTCGACCAGACGCCACCGACACCCCGCCGCAGCCGCGTGCCCGGCTCGGTGCATCGCGGCGGCGCGGGCGAACCGGTGCGGACCCTGGGCGTCGGCTTCCGGGGTCGTGCGCAGGTGCTCGTCGCGTTCGATGTCGGCGCAGCCGCGCATGAGCACCAGCGGGCGCGCGGCCCACGCCGCGACGTCGGCGGGGGTGAAGTGCAGTCCCGGGTGCGCCAGGCCGTAGGGGAACGGCTGCTCCAGTTCGGGCAGGGTGTACCAGCCCGCATTGGCCGCGATCGCGGTGCGCACCGGCGCCGTCGGCTCGAACAGCAGGTAGCGGTGCACGAACTGGGCACCAGCGGAGTGGCCCCACAGGTCGAACTCGTCGTCGGCCAGGCCGAACCGCTCGCGGGCGTGCCGGTGCAGGTCGGTGACCACGGTGAACGTCCGGCGCGATCGAGGTCGCGGCGTGCCGTGCCGGTCGAGCACCCCACCGAGGACGTAGCGCCTGCCACCGGACCAGTTGGCGCGGTCGAACTGCGGAGCGAGCACGATCCGGTCGTGCCGCACCGCCCACTGCGTCCACTGCGCGCAGTATTCCCCGGCATTGCGATCGGTCCCGTGCAGCACGATCGTGATCCGGGTGCCGGGTCCGGGCACCGGTGGCGCCACCATATGCACGAGCACGCCGGGGCGGTCGGTGCCGGGGAGGGTGAACGCCTGCTGCCGGATCACCGGGTGACGGCCCGTACCGGCGCGGTGGCCAGCACCCTCTCCTCGCAGCCCTGCGGGACCCGGTCGAGCAGGCACGTGTCCAGGTCGAAGCGCGTGCGGACGATCTCCACCCACACCAGGTCAGCGCAGTCCCGGCGTAGTGCCATCCGCCCGGCCAGTGCGACAGCGTATGCCTCGGGCCGGTTCTCCCGCACCGCGACCCGGTACAGCTGGCGGCGGACCTGGTTGATGTCGCCGGGGCCGAGCGCACTGCTCGGCAGGTAGCGGCGCACGCCGTCGGCCCCTACACCCACCGCATAGGTCACCCAGGCGCGCCGATGCCGCTTCAGGCTGAACATCGGGTACCACGACAGCGGGAATCCGTCGACGCGCTCGGCCGGCGGTCGCCGGTACTGCAACAGCGGGGACAGCACCATCGCCAGCACGGCCGTCGAGAATATCGCCGCCCAGGCCCGCTCACCGCGAAGCCAGCATCCACCCGTTCCGTTCACCGCATCCTCCCCATCCGGGTCCTGCCTGCTTATTGCGTGCTCGTGTCCCGCGGCGCGGCGGGGTCGGTCGCGGATCCGATCCGGACGCGACCTTCCGCGAGCCGCCACACCGTCCGCGGCCCTGGCAGCTGATCGAACCGGTGGGTGACGACGACGACGGTGCCGACGAACTCACCGACGAGCCGGTCGACGGCGCTGCCCGCGGCCGGGTCGAGGTGCGCGTCGGCCTCGTCGAGCAGCAGCACCCGCGGCTGCGGGAGTACCGCACGGGCGAGGGCGACGCGCTGTCGTTGGCCTGCGGACAGGCCCGCACCCCCTTCACCGACGCGGGTCGCCAGCCCATCGGGTAGATCGCGGATCACCTCGTCGAGACCGCTGGTGCGGATCGCGCGCGCCAGCTGCTGTTCGTCGGCATCCGGGTCGGCGTAGCGGATGTTATCGATGATGGCGCCGCGCAGTAGCGGCAGGTCGGGACTTGCCAGCCCGATCGCCCGGCGCAGCGCACGCTCGTCCAGGTCAACCAGGTCGATCCCGTCGAGCAGCACGCGCCCTGCGTCGGGCGGCACCAGGCCGGCGAGGACGGTGAGCAGGGTCGTCTTGCCCGACCCGTTGGCGCCGGCGACGGCGACGACGCTGCCTGCCGGGACGTCGGCGGTGATCCCCTTCAGCACCTCGCCGAGCGTGACGCCCTCCAGCTCGAGGCGCCCCGGACCCGGCGGCAGCGCGACGGCCGCGGTGGGCTTGCGCCGGACCGGCCGCTGCATCATCTGTTCCAGCTTCTCCAGCGCGACGACGGCGGCGGCGCGGAACTCGGCGACACGGGCCAGGTCGCGCAGCGGCGAGGTGAGGATGCCGATCACGGCGAGCGCCGCGGCCGCGGCGGCGGGCTCGGCCCGTGCGACGATCGCCGCAATCAGCGCGGCGGCGCCGGCGAGCAGCGTGGTGGCCTCTCCGATCGCCCGGACGGCGCCGATCATCTCGGCCCGCCGGACCATCGCCCGCCCGAGCGTGCGGCCGCGCCTGCGCAGCGTGCTGCGCTCGGCACCTTCGCGTCCGAAGGCCTGCATGACGAGCCGGTGCGCGACGTGTTCGGTGACGTGCGCGGCCACCTGCGCGCGCCGGCGCCGCGCCACCCGGTTGGTCGCGTAGAGCCGCGGCGTCACGAGCCGGATCGCACCGAACCCAAGCACCACCACGGCCCCGACCGCCACGGCGATCAGTGGGTTCGCCAGCGCGAGCGCGACCAGGCAGCCGGCCACCATCGGCACCCCGACGGCGAGCTTGGCCAGCCCGAGCGCCGCCCAGCGCCGCATCGCGGTCATGTCACCCACGAACCGCATCGCGGTCGATCCGGTCGAGCGGCGGTGTTCGCGGACGGGGGTGCGCGCGACCCGCTCGAACACCGTCACCCGCAGGTCGTTGACCCAGCTCTGGCCCAGCCGCTCGGCGAGCACCCGCTCCGCTCCAACCAGCGACGCGGTCAGCACCGCCAGCCCGACGAGCCCGACGACGACCGGGGTCACCGGCTCCGACACCCCGGCGGGCCCGGCAGCCTGGGCCAGCCAGTCGACAGCCGCACCCACCAGCAGCGACCACATGATCGCCGCGCTGGCCGCGCAGAGACCGATCCCGAGGAGCCCGGCGAAGACCAGGCGCCGCCGCCCGCTCAACGCCCGCGGGAGCGTGGGCACCGCGGCCGACCGGATTATGCCCAACCGGATCATGCGCAGTGCTCGCCGAGCTCGATTCGGGCGGTGGACGTGGCCCGCGGCGCTGCCCGTTCACCGACCGACACTCGGCGCAGCATGCGCAGCGCCACCCTGGGGTCGGCCAGCTCGGCGGGACCGTACACGGGCAGGTCGATCTCGGTCTGGACCTCCCGGACCGCGAGCGGCGACGCGGTCAGCACCCCGGACACCGCCAGCAGCCGCATGCGCCGCTTGCGCAGCAGTTGCACGCCCAGCACCGCGCCCGCCGCGTCGCCCGCCGCAAACACCGTCCCGTCGACGATGTTGCGCACCGGCCCGGTGTCGATGAGCGCAGCCGTCTCGGCGCACAGTAGACCGTCGGCAGCTTCCATCAAGACGACGTCGACGCCGCGCGCCACCAGGTGCCTGTGCATCGCGACCGACGTACGCACCAGCACCTCGAGCGGCACCCCGAACGTCGACACCAGACCGAGGTCGGTGAAGTCCAGGACCTCCGCGGCGCCAGCATCGACGAAGCTGTACCGGTCCCCGCCCGCCCCCGTACCAGTCAGCTTGCAGGCCCCGATCCGCAGCCCGGCAGCGGTCAGCCCACGTACGAGCGAGATCACCGACGTGGTCTTCCCCGCGTTCATCGCCGTGCCCGTCACCAGCACCGTCGGCACCCTTCGCGGCAGCGGTTCGACCAGCGGCAGCGCGCCGTCGGCGGCGTTGAGCACCCGGCCGTCGGCCACGGCGACCAAACCCACCGGAACGATGCTCGTCGGGTCCTTCATCGAGCTGTGCTTGCAGCGCATGGCAGCCGCGACCCCACCCGCGGCGACGAGGTGACACGGCGCCAGGTCGTCGGGCAGCTCGGCCTCGAACTGGTCAGGGGCATACCGCGCCCCCATCCCGATGACGATCTCGTCGCCCGGGTACAGCATCGCGCGCCGACTGGTCGTCAGCTCGAGCCTCGGGTGCTGCCCGATCTCGAACACTCGGGCCAGCAGGAGGTCGCCGTGCCGTGGCGCGATGCCGTCGACCAGCCACAGCGGCCGGTCAAGGTTCACCCGGCGCACGCTGTAGGCCACCTTCACCCGTCCAATGCGTTCGGTGTCGAACTCGGAATTGCTCAGCACAGGCCCCCCTTGGGCAGCCGACCGGCTGCAAAGGAATAGCGTGCGGTCGCATTGCACTCTGGTCAAAAATCTACGGGGCAGGTGAACGAGAGTCAAGCGAATCCGGGAGAACTCTTTATGAGAGTCCGCTCATCGAAAGTGGCTATCAGTAGTAGATCGCATCCGGAAAGAAGGGGCCTCGGGGCCTCACCCACTGGAGTGGGGAGTTCCGCCGATGCTCCCAGTTTCGATTTTACCGGTTTCGTTGATGGTCTTAGGGAACCCACGCGATGGTGATGTCTATCGGGTGCGGCACCACGCCGGGCACTGCCGGGCAGCGCTACCTCAGCCAGGTAGGCCATCACCTGGTCGCGGACCTTCGCCGGCTATGCACGCCCCAACGAGGAAGTCAAGCACCAGCTCGCCCGCGCCGTATGGGTCGTTGAGCACGCCGCGTAGGTCAACTCACACGTTCGGTGCAGCGAGCAAGACGGGTACCGTCTACGTCATGACCGACCAGGCGATCACGGCGCTGCGCACGGGCCATGACGAACTCGCCACCCTCGTCGCCAGCATGAGCCCCGACGACCTCACCCGGCCTTCCGCGGCCACTGAGTGGGACATCTCGCAGGTTCTCAGCCACCTGGGCAGCGGCGCCGAAATCGGGCTGGCCATGCTGGATGCGGCGCTGGAGAGCACCAGCAACCCCGACTCCGAGTTCATGCAGAGCGTGTGGGCTCGCTGGGACGCGATGACACCCAGCGAGCGCGCCGAGGGTTTCCTGCGTGCCAACGAAGCACTGGTCAAGCGCTACGAAAGCCTCGATGACACCACCAGGGCGCAGCTGCGCATCGACCTCGGGTTCCTGCCCGAGCCGGTCGACGTGGCCACCGCGGCGGCGCTGCGACTCAGCGAATTCACTTACCACAGCTGGGACATCCGGGGCATGTCCGATCCGGCAGCGGTCCTGGCCCCCGCAGCGGTCCCGTTGCTACTCGACCCCCTGGCCATGCTCATCGGCTTCCTCGGCCACCCCGACGTGCTCGAAGGAAGGCAGCTGACCTTAGCCGTGCAGACCGCCGAGCCCGACCGCTCCTTCGGACTCGACCTGCGCGACGCGGTCGCTGTGGTCGACACCCCTGCGCAGCCCGCCGACGTCCTCGACACCCCCGCCGAGGCATGGCTCCGCCTGATCGCCGGCCGCCTCGCACCACAGCGCACCCCGCCCACCATCCAGCTCACCAGCGACACCATCACCCTCGATGACCTGCGACGAGTCTTCCCCGGCTTCTGACTCGGCTTCGGCCCGTATGTCGATGAGGTTGGCCAGGCAGTACTGACATTCCCTGATGTATAGTGATGGCGTGCATCGAACGCAGATCTACCTCGACGACCACGAAGTGGCCCTGCTGAGTCAGGAGTCGGCGCGCACGGGCGCGTCCCGCTCGGAGCTGATTCGTCGAGCAGTGCGCACCCAGTACGGGGTCGACACCCCGGAAGGTCGTCTTGCCGCGCTGCGCGCCTCGGCAGGCATCTGGAGCGATCGATCCGGCACTGGCGCCGAGTACGTTGAGGAGCTGCGTAGCGACCTCGACCAGCGGTTGGAACAGGTCGGCCTTCGGTGAAGTTGCTCGACACCTCGGTGGCCGTGGACCACCTGCGCGGCTATCGTCCGGCCACCTTACTGCTCGAAGATCTTGTCGGTGCCCACGAATCGGTCGTCGCCAGCGAACTCACTCGCTTCGAGCTGCTGGCGGGCGCCCGTCCCGACGAACATGATGACCTCAAAACCTTCTTTTCGGTGGTCGACTGGATTCCGGTGACCGAAGACGTCACACGCCGCGCAGGTGAGTACGCGCGCACCTACCGGCGCAGCCACTCCGGGATCGGGGTCGTCGACTATCTGCTTGCGGGCACCGTGTCCGAGGTGGGCGCTGACCTGGTGACGGTCAATGTCAAGCACTTCCCCATGTTCGACGATCTTCGCCCACCTTATGAGTACGGGCCACCCGAGCAGCGTCGTAGCGGGCGTGCTCACTGAGGAGGGTCGTAATCGAGATCATTGGAGATCGCTCAATGCAATAGTGCCTGGAAGAGTGTCCAGTGAGTCAGCCGGTCGGCAGTCCTTACCGCGATCGTGACCCCACCACTAGAGTGAAGGCGTGTCAATACGGTTACGGGGCGCGAGCAGGGTGCTGGAGGTCCGTGGACTGCGTAAGACCTACGCGTCCGGCGGGGCACCCGTTCGGGCGCTGCGGGGCGTTGACCTCTCCGTCGCGCACGGCGAGTTCGTCGCGATCACCGGTCCGTCAGGCTGTGGAAAGTCCACGCTACTTCACCTTGTTGCCGGGCTGGACGCACCGGACGAGGGGACGATCGAGGTCGCTGGTGAGCGGGTTGACCAGTTATCGGCGAGCCGGGCGGCTCGGTTGCGACGTCGGCATATCGGGCTGATTTTCCAGTTCTTCGAACTCCTCGACGGCATGTCGACGATCGATAACGTCCTCCTCGCGGCGCTGCTGGGCGGAGCGCGCCGATCCGAGGCGCAGCGGCGGGCGAGGGAGCTCCTCGACCTCCTCGGCCTGATGGACAAGGCACCGGAGCCACCCGCAGCGCTGTCCGGGGGGCAGCGGCAGCGGCTGGCGATCGCCCGAGCGCTGGCCAACGAGCCGACTCTGCTCCTCGCCGATGAACCCACCGGCGCGCTCGACTCCGAAGGCGCGCTGGAGGTCGTCGAGCTTCTCCAACGACTGCAGGACGGCCGCCGGACGGTTCTGCTCGTGACCCACAACCCCGAGGTGGCCAAGGCCGCGAACCGCATCGTGCAGATGCGGGACGGTCGTCTTGAGGATGACGCGTCCAACTTTCCCGGTGCGCCTCCGGCAGCTGTAGTGGAGCCGATGCTGTGACGGCGAGACCAGCTTCCCGGGGAACGCTCCGAGCTCGGCTGTCACTGGCCGTGTCGGGAGCGTTAGTGGCCGTGGTGCTCGGCGCGGCGCTGCTCCTGCTGCGGGCGGCGGGATCAGGACCATCGACGACAGTGATCGCCACGCTTGTCGTGACCGTGGCCGCCGCCGGCCTCGCGGTAGGAGCGATCGGGGCGGTGCGCAGGCTCAGCACCCGTGCCCTGGCCGCGGCGGCCGGTACGGGTGCACTGGCATTGGCGGCCTTGCTCGGTCTTGGCACTGCGCTGCTCGTTCTCGGGCGCTTACCGGACAGCGACGAGTGGGCGTTAATCGGCCCGGCAGCGGCCGGCGTGTTGCTGTGCGGCTTGGTCGCCGGGCCGCTCACCCGCAGTGCAGCGGCGTTGGCCCGCACCTGGGCGCAGGGGACGGAGCGAGCACCGGCCGAGCTCCTGGACTCCTTTGCCGACCGCGCTGCGGCCGGCGCCCCACTGCCCGAGCTGCTGCGCGAGCTCGGTGAGTCGGTCCGTCGGGCTTGGCGCCTGTCTGTTGTGGAGATCTGGACGGGAGGCGGTGACCAGCTGGTCCGTGAGCTGTCCATTCCGGACCACCCTGGGCGGCCCGTACTGGGCATTGAAGCGCTGCGGGTCCTGCGCCGGGTGGGCGTGGCCGGGCCGGGATGGTTACGTCTGTGGCTCCCGGATCTTCTCGACGGTCGCGGGGACGGGCAACTCCGGATCGCCCCCGGCGTGCATGGGACAACCGTCCTTGCTCTGGTGGTCGTCGAGCGGCCCGCCGACGCCGACCGGCTTGACAGCGGCGACGAGCGGGCGCTCGTCGAGCTGGCCCGGCGTTTGGCCATCGTGCTGCGGAACAGGGACCTCGACGACCAGCTCCAGGACACCCTGCTCGATCTGCGCAGTAGCAACGCCGAGCTGCGTGCGTCGCGCGCCCGGCTGGTGGCGGTCGCCGACGACGAGCGGCGTCGAATCGGGCGGGATCTGCATGACGGCGCCCAGCAGCACCTGGTCTCGCTGACCGTCGGCCTCGGGCGGCTCCGCGAGGCCGGGCCCGCGCACGGGGCACCCGCGGACTGGGAGCGGACGCTCGACGGGCTGGACGAGCTGGTCCGCTCCACTCTGGGCGACCTCCGTGATCTTGCCCAGGGCATCTATCCCGCGCTGCTGCGCGATGCAGGCATCAGTGCAGCTCTGCGCTCGGCCGCCCGGCGCAGTCCGAATCCCGTCGAGGTCGACCTCCTCGCGGTTGGCCGACATTCGCCGGGGGTGGAGGCGGCGGTGTATTTCTGCTGTGTGGAGGCGCTACAGAACGCCGCTAAGCACGCGCCCTGCGCCGCGGTGCAGATAGAGGTCCGAAGGGAAGGTTCGATCCTGCGGTTCGAGGTCCGTGACGAGGGCCCCGGGTTCGAGCCCGCCTCCACGCCGACCGGTTCCGGCCTCCAGAACATGGCGGACCGGATCGGGGCTGTCGGTGGCGCGCTGACATACGAGTCGGCGCCCGGCGCGGGCACGATAATCCGCGGTTCGCTGCCCGTCGAGGTAGTGGTGTGACGTGGCCTGGCGTGCGGTCCTGGCGGTCGCGAGGGTCGAACTGCGGCGGCGGTGGCGAGAGATCGTCGTACTCGGGCTGCTGTTCGGGATCCTGGGCGGGGCGGTCATCGCGACGGTCGCGGTAGCGCACCGCAGCGACTCGGCATACGCGCGTCTGGTGGAGGCCGTCCACCGGGATGATGCCCGCACGTTCGTTCCCGGCACCCGAGACATGCTCGTCACGCAGATCACCGAGCTCCCCGGCGTCACGGGGCACTGGGCGCCTTTGCACTGGGTCGGCGAGCTGCAGCAGATTTCCGGGCTGATGTACGCCTCAGTTACTGCAGGTCCCGGCCACCCCCCGGATCTACTTCGCCCAGTGGTCCTTGAGGGGCGGCTGCCGCGCGACAGCGCGACGGACGAGGCGCTGGTCGCGGAAGGGTTCGCGCGAGCCTTCGACTTGCGGGTCGGCTCCGTGGTCGAGCTGCGGCTACTCACCGGGGCACAGGTCGCACGCTTCGGTCAGGGGTTCGGGGAACCAGCCGGCCCACTCGTCCGGCTGCGGGTCGTCGGGCTCGGACGGATACCGGTGTGGGGTAGTGAGCTCGGGGTAATCGTGGGTACCCCGGCCTTCGCCGCCGCCCACGCGCCTACTGCCGCTGGCAGGCTGGTTTACCTGCGGCTCGCCCCGGGTGAGGGAACATGGGAAGAGTTCGCGGCGGGCTTCGACCGGCTGTCGGTCGCCAACCCGGCACCGGCGGAGCTGTCCGAACTCGGTGATCTCAGAGTGACCTTCCCGGAGCAGCAGGAGGAGGTACTCGTCGCGCCGGTGCGAAGCGTCATCGTCACCGGGTTGGTGCTCGCGGCCATCACAGTGGGTGTCGCCACTGTCCTCCTGCTCGGCCAGGCGCTTGCCCGTCACCACGGGGCCGGCGCCATGGAGCAAAGGATCGAGGAAGCGCTCGGCATGACGCGGGCCGAGCGGACGACTGCGCGGGCGCTTCCGACGGGGCTCGGCGCCGTCCTGTGCGCTGCCCTCGGCACGACCGCAGGGTTCCTCGCCGGTCACATACAGCCCGTCGGCGGTTTGCGGGGGTTCGAACCCCAGCCCGGATACCTCCTCTCGGTCCCACTCGCTGTCGGCGGCGGACTTGTTCTCGGCGGAACTTTCCTGTTCCTGTCCGCGGCCACCGCGGCTGCGGTTCGCCGTCATCCTCACGACAGTGCGGCACCGCGCCCACTGCCCACCGTCTCCACCCGCAATGCCGCCGTGCTCGTGGGCGTCCGGCTCGCGTACTCCCGCAGTCGGGGCGGTGGGTTCCCCTTCGCGCCCGGCACCGTCGGCCTCACCATCGGCATCGCGGCGGTGGTCACGGCGCTGGCCTTCGGAGCCAGCCTCGACCGGCTCGTCACTACTCCCGAGCGGTACGGGTCCCTCGCGGATGTCACTGTCGTCGATCCGAAGGAGCTTGACCTCGCCCGCCTCCGAGCGGACCCCCGGGTCGCCGCGTTCGATCTGGTCCTCCATGGACAGATCCGGCTCGGAGCTGCCCTCATCACGGCCAGGGCGTTCGACCCCCAGCTAGCATCCGTCGGCACGACTGTGATCGAGGGACGCTTGCCGGCCACGCCCGATGAGGTCGCGCTGGGCCCGCGACTCGCCGAGCAACTCGGACTCGTGGTCGGCGATGAGCTGGCGCTCGACGAGCGGGGTGCGGGAAACACCACCCGGCTGCGTATCGTCGGCCTCGCGGCGCCCCAGCCCATGGACGTCAGTGAGCGCCTCGGCACGGTGGCGGTGCTCCACCCGGACGCGCTGCTCGGGCTGGCCCCGACCCCGCCCTACTCGGAGGCCCACGTGCGCGCTTCTCCCGGATCCGCCGAAGCGCTCGCCACGGACCTCGAACGCGACCTCGAAATCTACCGACGTGAGCAACCGCCTGAGGTGCAGACCCTCCGCGACATCCGCGAACTGCCCGATGTGCTCACGCTCCTGCTGGCTGCCGGTTCGGCGGCGGTCGCAGTGCACGGGTTCCGTGCCACCCGGCGCCGGTCCACCCGTCAGCGTGCGCTGCTCAGGGCGCTGGGGTTCACCGCCGGGCAGATCAGGACGGCGCTCGCGGTGATGGTCGGTGCGGTCGTCGTTCCGGCGCTGGCCCTGGGCGTTCCGCTCGGCCTGGCGCTGGCGCGGCTCGCGTGGTGGGAGGTCGCCAGCGCGTCCGCGGTCGCCGGTGACACGAAGGCGCCGACAGCAGCGCTGCTCGTGGCGGTGACTGTGGCGCTCCTCGGCGCGCTCGTCTGGGCGGTCACACCCCGCCGCGACGACCGTAAGCCGATCGGCAAGGTACTGCGCGCAGAGTGAGGCTTGAACGGCACCTCACCAGCGCCGGTCGAGATACAGCAGGACGGCGCTGACCCGGCGGTTGATGTCCCGCTCTGAGGAAAGACCGAGCTTGCCGAAGATCGAGTTGGCGTGCTTCTCCACGGCCCGCTCGGTGAGCGTGAGTGAGACTGCGATGGCGCCGTTGGTCTTGCCCTGCGCCATCTCGCCAAGGACTTCAAGCTCGCGCGGGCTCAGCGAATCCACGCCGGACTGGCGTCCCCGGTGCGCCCGCACCAGATCCCCAACGACAACCGGATCGATCACCGATCCGCCGGCCGCCACCCGACGCACAGCGTCAGTGAACTCGGTTACCCGAGCCACGCGCTCCTTGAGCAGATAGCCCCGTCGGGCGACGCCGCCGTCGAGTAGACCCAACGCGTAAGCGGGGTCGGTGTGCTGGCTCAGCACGAGCACGCTGACCTCGGGCCGCTCCGTGCGCAGCCGCGCGGCCAGTTGGATGCCCTCGTCGGTCTGCGTCGGCGGCATCCTGATGTCAGTCACGACCAGGTCCGGCCGCATTCGCTCGACGAGGTCGAGCACCGAGGGCAAGTCCGACGCCGTACCTACCAGCTCCAGCCCCTCCGCTCGGACCACCAGCTGCGCCAGTCCC
The DNA here is from genome assembly GCA_052390495.1 of Pseudonocardiales bacterium. Taxonomy (GTDB): domain Bacteria; phylum Actinomycetota; class Actinomycetes; order Mycobacteriales; family Pseudonocardiaceae. Next base: position 1,647 of record JBQTGW010000218.1, on the reverse strand, counting down.
TCACGAAACAACGCGGCATCGTCGGCCACCACCACCCGGATTGACACATCACCACCGTATTGGACGCCAACTGATACAGCCGAGTCTCCCGCGGAACCTTCCCGCCCACTGGGGTGCTACCCCCACTGCTAAGTCGCCAGGAGCCACCGTCGTCGGCCCCGCCCCCGTTCGGACATCGTTAAGGCGCCCAGTTCACAACGACCGAGAGCGTCACGGTGACAGAAGACCTGTCCTGAGCAGACCTTTCTCGAGACGACCAGGAGGCGCAGGAGCATGGATGACAAGGACGGGACGGCCCGCACGCTGTCGCTGCCATCTCGCAGTAACCACCGTCGTAACGCGGCAATTGTCGCGGTCGTTACGGCGGCCGCGCTCTTCCTCGGTGGCTGCGACTGGGGTGAGTCCCCGCAGAAGCCGTACCAGCCAGGTGTCGTCTACGACAACGGAGGCTATGTCTACGACGACGGCTACCCCTACGACGACGGCGGCTACGAGGGAGGAGGACCAGGCCGCTTCAACCCGCCGCCTCCTAAGGGCCCGTATTCGCCGTGATCCTGGACAGCCCGCGCAACCGCAGAATTTCGATCTGACCACGACTAAGCCAGTGCCCAACTCGTAGAGGCGACGACGGCGCGTGTGACCTGTCGGTGCCGCTATGGATTCCCAATAACCGGAGAAAGGATGACGACCATGACCTACCAGCTCCCGCAAGGGACGAACATGGCCAACCAGGCCAAGGCGATCGCGGCTAAATACGCGATCAGGGCCGCCAAACACTATGGACCCAAGCTCGCCAAGGCCGCACTCGCGGCATTGCGCAGCGCACGCTGAATCCGCCGCCGCGGGACTGGACAGCTACACAGGTCCTGCGGCCGACCATTCTGCCCGATACATGAGTATAGTCCGATTTTCGGGATACAGGACGGAAGAAACAATGATCTTATTATATGTAGGGCCTGTCTGCTGTTGTTTTCGCTATTATTTCTTGCCGCCTGCGGTGAAGACAGCACGCGAGGTGCGCCGATAACCGGCTCCGGTGGCAATGCGAGCACGATCGACCAAAGGACGACTCGTTGGGGTATTCAACAATCGAGTGTCGTCGATGTGCTGACGATTATTGATCAGTTTGACGGTGAATTCAGTTACGTGAGGACAGGTTAGTGCGCACACCCCACGCCAGAACCCCGATATCTACCAGGGCAACACGATGCGCGGTGGTCGCGCTGGCGCTGCTTGTCGGTGGGTTACTCGCCTGTTCGTCCACGGACAACCCCATACCGGACCCGGCTCCTGCACCGAAATCGACCACGGCTTCACCTACCAGGTCACCCGAATCCTCGACGCAGCCGCGTGAGACGAACGAGGGGATACTTCCGGTCGAGATGGTCGGCGCCTGGGAAACCGTGGGCGGTGACGCCACGCTCGCCTACCGGTTCCTCTCCGATGGCCGATACCGGTTCGCGGCATTGCTCACCCAGCCGGTGCCGGAGGGGGTATTCGAGCTGACCCGTGTTGAGTCGGGAACGGCGACGGTCGAGGGTGGCATGCTGATCCTTCGCCCCACCACGGCCACCACAACGAGACGTCATCCCGAAGATCCGGATGGGGACTACACCGATCGGCCGGAGCCGCTCACACCACAGCGTT
>JBQTGW010000217.1:0-25045 GCA_052390495.1 Pseudonocardiales bacterium | reverse complement strand
GTCCTTTTGTGCTGGCTTGCGGGGTGTGCTCTCGCCGGTGCTGTTTTTGTCTTCCTCCACTTCCCCCCCCAAACCCGCCAATCACAGGGGCCGCAGGCCCACTCACAGGGCGGGTACGCCAGGCGTGATGGTCACCGAGGTCAGCAGCCGCTCCAAGGCGGCTTCGACGTCTTCCTTCCAGGTGAGCGCCGTGCGCAACTCAAGACGAAGCCTGGGCCAACGTGGGTGGGCGCGCACCGTCTTGAATCCCACCTGTTGCAGGAACGCGGCCGGGACCACGCAGCTGGATTCCTCGTTCGGCTGGGCGTCGCCAAATGCCTCGATGGCCCGCACACCGCGGCGCGTGAGGTCCTTGGCCACGGCCTGCACCAGCATGCGGCCCAGCCCGCCGCCACTGAACTCCGACGCCACCTGCAGCGCGGTGAGCAGCACGGCATCGGCGCTGACGGGCGAGGTGGGGAACGCCGCGGCCCGTGGCACAACGCTGGGCGGCGCGTACAACACATACCCGGCAGGCACGGCCCCGACCATCGCGATCCGCCCACAGGAGCCCCACTCCAGGAGCACGTTGGACACCCAGGCTTCCTTCTCCAGGTCAGTTTGACCGAAACCCTCGGCCTGCTCCCGGATGTGCGGTGCGAGCTCCCAGAACACGCAACGACGACACTTCTTGGGTAAAAGGTCGAGATTGTCCAGGGTGACGCCGATCACACGACGCGACACCAGGCCTCCCTGAGCTGACGTGCAGGCGTTGCACTGGCGCCCCCGAACGACTGTGACGCGCCTCCGGCAGCATATGCCGGGGGCCACCCTGCGTGAAGACGGCCGGGCCACCTGGCCGAGGCATTTACACTCATCGGTGACCCCCAACACGCAGCAAAGGCGCCGCCGTGACCATACGAGAGTCGACACCCCAACAACCGGTTCGCTCCATCCAGCGCGACCTCGACCCACACCTGCACCGATACGCGCAGCGTACAGCCGGGATGACCGCATCCGAGATTCGCGCCCTGTTCGCCGTGGCCAGCCGGCCCGAGGTCGTCTCACTCGCCGGAGGCATGCCCTACCTGCCGGTGCTTCCGTTGGATTCGCTGGCCGAAGAGCTCGCCCAGGTGGTGGCCGTCGACGGCATGACGGCACTGCAGTACGGCTCGGCGCAGGGCACCCCTGAACTGCGGGAGCAGATCTGCGAGGTGATGGCTCTGGAGGGGATCCGAGGGCACGCTGACGACGTCACCGTGACGGTGGGCTCACAGATGGCCCTGGACATGGTCACCCGGATCTTCTGTGACCCGGGGGACGTAGTGCTCGCCGAGGCGCCGTCCTACGTCGGGGCACTCACCACCTTCGCCTCCTACCAGGCACAGGTGGTGCACGTGCAGATGGACGATGACGGGTTGGTGCCTGCGGCCCTGGACGCTGCGCTGCGGTCGTTGCGCGCCGAGGGCCGCGCCGCCAAGTTTCTCTACACGATCCCGAACTTCCACAACCCGGCCGGGGTCACCCTGGCCGTGTCGCGCCGCGCCGAGGTACTCGAGGTGTGCGCCCGCCACGGGTTGCTCATCATCGAGGACAACCCGTATGGGCTGCTCGGTTTCGATGGTCAGACCTATCCGGCGATGCGCGCCTGCGAACCGGACAACGTGGTCTACCTGGGCTCGTTCTCCAAGACGTTCGCTCCTGGCCTGCGGGTGGGCTGGGCGTTGGCCCCGCACGCGGTACGGGAGAAACTGGTGCTGGCTGCCGAGACGGCCACTCTGTGTCCACCGACATTCACCCAGGCCCTGGTGTCGCGCTATCTGAACCAGCACGACTGGAAGGGGCAGATCAAGAATTACCAGGAGGCATACCGGGACCGCCGCGACGCCATGGTGGCGGCGCTGCACCAGTACCTGCCACCGGGCTGCCGGTGGACCCACCCGGCAGGCGGGTTCTACGTCTGGCTCACCGTCCCCGACGGCCTGGACACCAAGGCGATGCTGCCGCGAGCCGTGAGCCAGCGGGTGGCTTACGTGCCGGGCACCGCCTTCTACGCCGACTCCTTGGGGAGTCAGCAGATGCGACTGTCCTTCTGTTACCCGACGCCAGAGCGGATCACCGAGGGCGTGCGCCGGCTGGCCACCGTGCTGGAAGGCGAACTCGAACGCCACCGCACCTTCGGCAGCGTCAGCCCCCGTGTGGTGCACGGCCCACAATCACCCTCCCCGGATACGGCGTAACACCGGACCAGGCACGCGGTTTCGCAGAGCCTCTTCAGGCTAACTGCACAGGGCAAGAGTTTCCTGCTCAGGCGGCTGGTCACCGCCCGGGGCGGGATCTACAGCCTGGCGCTGGAGGAGGCGCGGCGGCCGGCGTTGGAGCGCTTCGGACGTGCCGTGGCCGAGGCCCTCGGGCTCCCGGCGCTGCTGCGGTTCGACGACTGGTCGCAGGCACTGCGGCTGGCCCTCGGCCTGGATCAGCCGGGTAGGGGCCGATTGGTGGTGCTCGACGAGTTCCCCTACCTGTTGCATGGCGCACCGGAGCTGGCTTCGGCTATCCAGGCCGTCTACGACGACGCCCGCAACGACCCAGCCGCTACGGCAGCCCACCTCGTGCTGTGCGGCTCGGCGTTCACGATCATGTCCAAACTACTGTCCGGGGCACGGCCGTTGCGGGGCCGATCCCGGCTCGACCTGGTGCTGCCACCGTTCGACTACCGCACAGCCCGGGAGTTCTGGGGCATCACCGACCACGAAGTCGCACTGCGGCTGCACGCCGTCCTCGGCGGCACGCCAGGCTACCGCGATCTCACCGACAGCGTCCCACAGTCGATCCAGGAGCTGGACCACTGGCTAGCCGGACACGTCCTCAATCCCGCGCACGCACTGTTCAGCGAGACCGACTACCTGCTCCGCGAAGATCCGACGATCACCGACCGGGCGCTCTACCAGTCCGTTCTCGCCGGGATCGCCAATGGGCACAACACCCCCGGTGGGATCACCGCCGCCCTGGGACGCGACGCCCGCAGTCTCTGGCACCCCCTGGACGTGCTACGGGCAGGCGGTTTCGTCCGCCGATCCGAAGACGTCCTCACCCGCCGACGACCGATCTACACGATAGCCGACCCCATCATCCGATTCGGCATGCTGATCGTCCGACCCCGCCAGGCAATGTACGAGGAACGACGCGCACCGACCGCGTGGGAAGCCTCAACGGAGACCTTCGCGACCGGAGTACTCGGCCCGCACCTAGAAGATCTAGCCAGGGAATGGACCCGCCGATTCGCCGCTACCACGACCCTCGGCGGCCCCACAGGGATCATCGGACAGGCCGTGCTCAACGACCCGACCGGCCGCAGCACCCACGAGCTGGACGTGATCGCGTTGGCCGACGGCGAACAACTACACGCCCGACAGGCCGTCATCCGAGCAATCGGCGAAGCGAAAGCCACCACCCGGCCCCGATCCGTCAGCGACCTCGACCGGCTGGACCGGATCCGGGTACTACTGGGGCAACGAGGCCACGACACCACGGCGGCCCGGCTGTTGTTGTTCTCCCGAACCGGGTTCACCGCCGGACTACTCGACACCGCCCACACCCGAAACGACGTCGAACTGATCGATCTCACCAGGCTCTACACCGATGACTAACGGCTCACCCGGACGTGGCAGGGGACGACTACGCCGCGGTGGTCAGGCGGTCGCCGACTGGCCACCGTGCTGGAGACCGGGACCAGGTTCCGTCTGGGTTACTGATCACGGGGTCGCACGGAGGAGAGCAACCGCTGTACGGCGTGGCCGAGCCGTTGCGGATCGGCCGGGTTCACTACCAGCAGATCTGGGCCACCGGGCTGCTTGCTGACCGTCATCTGGTACCGGCCGTCGGGGTTGTCGCACCAGCGCAGCACCTCGGAGCGGCGTACCCGGCCCGAGGGGTCCCGCACGTTGGCCGCAATCTGCCCAGCCCTGGCATGTGGCCGGTTCAGGACCGAGGCCGTGGCGGCGATGGACCGCTCCGCTCCGGTCAGCGAAGCGGACACGCTGACCAGCACGCCGTCCCGCTCGGGCGCAGCGCTTGGTCTCAGCGGCACCGCCGTGACCGGGCACTGGCCCGGGGGATGCGCCGGAAGCCTGCCCACCACGGCGGCAGCCAGACCTCTCACCGGGATGGCCTCCAGCAGCGTCGCACCGGGCTCGTCGGGGTGTTGCAGCGCGGCGACCCCCGCAGTGCCGTGCACCGCTACGACCGTCCGGACCAGCTGGCCGGTCGGCGAGCCGGGTTGCCACACCGAGTCCACCCAGCAGACCGGACGGTGCAGCAGGTGCAGGGCAGCCTCCAGATCAGCGTCCATCCGGTTCGCGCGGAACAGCCCGAGCCGGACGAGCTGGGCGCGCACCTCGTCCCTGATCCGCCGCCACTCGACGTCGGTTCGCCCGGATGACTGCACCTGGATCGGCGCCGGGTAGGTTACCGGAGGCAGGTCATGGGGAAACAGGGCGTCGGTGAGGACGGCCCACTGTGCAGCGCTGAACCGCCAACTGAGGCGCATCATCATCACCGGTGGTGCTCGGACGGGTCCTCGCCGATCACTGGCGGGGCGACCTTACGGCCGTCACTGAAGATGTCGTTCATCTCGATCAGCCAGGAGGGACGTCGGTGCTCGGTGTCCTCGTCGCCCTTCCCGCGCCCGGCACCCACCCCGCCCACCGGCACACCACCGAGACCCCCGCCACCGCGACCCGGCGCCCCAGCGCCGCCCGTGCCGACGCCACCGGCTCGGGCCTCACCGACCCCCGCGGTGCCGGGACCTGCGGTTACCCCACCCGATCCGCGGGGTCCGAAGTCCGCCCCGCCCCCGGGGCCACCGGAGCGCCCACCCACCTGGCCGGGGCCGGTAGGACGCCCACCGACCTGCCCGGCGCCGCGGAATCCCCGGCCTGCCCGCTCGGCGGCACTGCCGATTCCCCCGCCCGCCATCGGCGGAATGAACGGGACAGCACCCGCCGCGGCAACACCGGGACCGTGGCCGCCGCCACCCTGGCCACCGACGGGCTGTCGCGGTCCGGTGGGTTGAGCCGGCCCGTATGGCCCGCTGTCCACCGATCCCGAGCTCCCGCTTCCAGTCACGTTCTGCAAACCCGCCGCGGATGGTGGCTGGTACGGCAAGCCGGCACTGCCCCCGCCGCCTGGCCCAAGCGGGTAAGCGCCAGGCCGCGGCCCACTGTTCAGGGACGGCTCCGGCGGTTGCAGCGTCGGGTCGGTGAGCTGCGCGGCAGGCTGTATCGCGGAGCGGTTCTCGTTGATCGGCGCCGAGTACACACTATTCATGACCCGTACCGCCTCGGCCTGCGCCTGCGCCTGGTCCTGCGCGACCGCGTCCACCAGCGCAAAACCCGGACCGCCCAGGCCGAAGCTGGTCAGCGACCGTCCCCAGTCATGTGATTCGGCCGGTGGCACGGCGGCCTTAGCCTGCCCCGCGGAGTAACCGGACCCATCCAGGAGCCGCGCAGTCTGCTCCCCGTTCTCGGACAGGCCGTACGCCCAGTTGTCGACCGGCCCGAGGCTGCCCAGCGCCGCATCAGCCGACCCGCCGCGCCACCCCGCCGACACCATCTCCCGCAGCTCGGAGGTCCATCGAGTGATGATGTCCGCGGCCAGCCGGTTCCACTGCGCCCAGGCCCGCGCGCCCTCATCGATATCGGCCGGGTCGACCGTGGTGTCCAGCATCGAGCGGATCTCCGCATGCCCCCAGGCCGCCCAGTTACTCGACCCACCATCAGTACCACTCGACTCGCCAATGTCGAAGACCCCGACCACGTCCCCGACTCCGCGCGCAATCCCGCCGACGACCTGACCTGCCCCGTCGACGACCCCGCTGGCAAACTCGCCCACGTTGTCCCATACACCAGCCATCTCACTGCCCCTCTATCGCGGTAACCGTGGTTCGATCATCTCCGCGATCCGCAACGCCTCAGCGCACGAATCAACCGGACGAGGTTCCAAACTGAAGGCCGGCGCCACCGCGATTCTCAGGGACACCGACCCGCCATCCATCATCTGCGCACAGTCCGTGCGGTCACCCTCCACCGAGAGCTGAACCCCGGCCCGGCCATTGACTGTGTTCTCCCGGAAACTGGTGAACGCCGGGTTGTCCCGGTCGGCGGCATACTCAGCGACGGTCTCCTCATCCCGGCCTAGGCCCAGGGTGAAGGGCTGCCCCAGCCAGTGACAGCTGACCACACCCACCATGTTGAACGGCTCACGGGTGTCCGGCTTGAGGCCCAGCGCGCTGAGCTCGGTATCGGTGAGGATGACGCACATGTCGACTCCGCTCGCATCGGCCACTGCGGGCGGCGCGGGGGTGCCCGAGACCGCTGAGGCGCAGCTCCCTAGGAGAAGCCCGGCCGCAGCGATGGCCAGGGTAAATGCTACGTGACTGTGGGTCATTCGCCCGCGCCCCGGAACATCTGCTGGCCTACTTCATCGGCTTGCGCGACGGTTCGTCCGGCAGCCCGGAAGGTGGCTGCCATGTTCGCGATCACCCGCTGAGCGTTCTTGATCGTCGCGAGGTAATCCCGGCCAGCTTGAACGAATGCCTCAGCGGCCGCGTCACCGTCCTCGTTTGCGCCGAACTTACGCTTCTGTGTGAGCACGCGTGCGCCGGTCAACCACTTTTCAAGTTCTTGGACAGTCTGGTCGCAGCGGGCGGCGGCGCGTTCGGCGACGTCGGAGTCCATCCATAATTCTCCGGCATCGACAGCGGACCGGAGCTCGGCATGCTGCTGGGCGATGCCTGCCAGTTCGGCCTGGGACTGCGCGAAGCTGCTCGTCATGGCGGTTCCCCTCCGTTGACCCGGGGTGACCGTACTATGACGCACGCCACCCCATCAGCGGTTCCGGAAAACCGGGTGCTGGTTAGCCGATTTCGTCGTCGCGGAGAGCGGAGGTGAAGGCAGACCAGGCGGACCGAGGGACGACCAGGGTGCCACCGCTGGGATGTTTGGAGTCGCGCACGGCGACAGCCGAGCTGGTGAGGGACACCTCGACGCAGTTCGGCTGGTCGGTGCTGCGGCTGCTCTTGCGCCAGTGCGTGGTGTTCATGTCAAGCGCAGGCATCCCGCGCTCCTCTCCAGTGCTCGTACGGACCCGCGGGACGCGCCGGTTCGACCAGTCAAGGCCCCCGCCAGTGAACTCACCCACGGTTGTCCCATCTTCCAGACATCTCACTGCCCCTTCTGAGGTAACCGTGGTTCGATCATCTCTGCGATCCGCAGCGCCTCAGCGCACGAATCAACCGGACGTGGCTCCAAGCTGAAGGCCGGTGACACCGCCACCCTCAGTGACACCGATCCGCCATCCACCATCTGTACACAGTCTGCGCGGTCACTATCTACCGAGAGCTGGACCCCAGTCCGGCCATTGACCGTGTTCTCCCGAAAGCTGGTAAAGACCGGATCGTCCCGACGGGCGACGTACTCAACGACGGTCTCCTCGTTCAGCTCCAGACCCAGCGTGAGGGGATCACCCAGCCAGTGGCAGCCGATCAGGCCCAAGACATCGCTCTGCTTGCGGGTGTCTAGCTCCATGCCCAGTGTGCTGAGCTCGGCATCGGTGAGGATGGTGCACATATCGACCCCGCTGGCATCGACCACGGCGGGCGGCGCCGGGGTATCCGAGGCCGCTAAGCCGCAGCCAGACAGGAACAGTCCAGCGAAGACCGCAGCAAGTGCCCCGTGGCTGCGATTCATTCGGCCGTGCCCCGGAACATCTGCCGACCTGCCTCGTCAGTCTCGGCCACCGTGCGCCCCGCAGCCCGGAAGGTGGCCGCCATGTTCGCGATCACTAGCTGAGTGTTCTTGATCGTCGCGCGGTACTCTCGACCAGCCTGGGCAAATGCCTCCGCAGCCGCGTCGCCGTCCTCGTTGGCGCCGAACTTGCGCTTCTCGGCGAGCCCACGCGAGCCGTACAACCAGTCTTCGAGTTCCTGGACGGCCTGGTCGCAGCGGGCGGCGGCGCGTTCGGCGACGTCGGCGTCCATCCAGAGTTCCCCGGCGTCGACGGCGGCGCGCAGCTCGGTGTGCTGCTGGGCAATGCCTGCCAGTTCGGCCTGGGACCGGGCGAAGCTGCTCGTCATGGCGGTTCCCCTCCGTTGACCCGGGGTGACCGTACTATGACGCGCACCACCCCATCCGCGGTTCCGGAAAACCAGGCACCGAATTAACCGAGCTCATCCTCGCGCAAGGCGGTGGTGAAGACAGACCAGGCGGATCGAGGAACGACCAGGGTGCCGCCGGTGCGGCGTTTGGAGTCGCGCACAGCGACAGCTGAGCTGGTGAGGGCAACCTCGACGCAGTTGGCCTTGTCGCTGCTGCGGCTGCTCGTCCGCCAGTGGGCGGTGTTCAGGTTCGGCACAGGCATGACGGGCTCCTTATCCAGTGTTCGTACGGACCCGTGCGACCCGTCAACTCAGCGGAGCTCGGCGGCGATCTGCGCGATCAGCTCCGCTGTTGCAGCGGGTGCCAGGGCTGCGTGCAGGATAGTCCCCAAGGCGAGCCGGTAAGCCGAGAGGTCGGCCTCTTCCTCCAGGAACATCTCGGTGCTGTGATTCTCCAGGTAGACCAGTGCTGGTTCCTCGGCGAACTCCATGATCACGAACGGGCCTCGCAGCCCGGCGTGCGCCCCGGCGGCCAGCGGGACCACCCGCAGCGTCACGTGCGGCTGCTCCGCTACAGCGAGCAGGTGTTGTAACTGCCGGTACATCACGCCGGGCTCGCCGACCGGGCGACGCAACACGCCCTCGTCGACCACCGCGAAGAACTGTGGCGCGCTGGCACGGGTCAAGACAGCCTGGCGGGCCATGCGGGCGGCCACTAGGTTGTCTAGCTCAGACTCCGAGACTGTAGGGGCGACGCCCTGGATGATCGCCCGGGTGTACTCCGCAGTTTGCAGCAGACCCGGCACGAACATTGCCTCGTAGTTCTGCACGCGGGCGGCTTTGGCCTCGAAGTCGATCAGACTGCGCCAGAGTCGGGGCAGTCCGGGCTGACGGGTCCACCAGCCGCGTTCCCCGGAGCGGCGGACCAGGTCCAGCAGCTCGTCGCGGGTGGCGGCAGGTGCCTGGTAGAGCCCGAGCAGCGCGGCGACGTCCTCGATCTGCATGCCGCTGATGCCGGTCTCGATCCGGCTGATCTTGCTGGGTGACATGCCGATCCGCTTGGCTACCTCGGCACCGGAGAACCCCGCCTGCTCCCGCAGGGTGCGCAACTGGGCGGCGGCCTGGCGGGACCGAACCGAGGTGTGGGGGTTGCCGGGCATGTATGCCTCCGCTGAGTGGGCGAGTGTGCACACTGTGCAGCACATGCGACGGCAGAAAAAATGACACGATCGAGTGATTGCTTGCAATACCTGCAACGTCTGATGGTCTGCGCCATGGATCGAACAGAGCGTGAACGCGAAGCGATGGATGCGGTTGTGGTGGAGAAGGTCTGGGAGTTCCGGCGCATGGCGGGAAGGGGCCGGTCACCATCAAGCTACTGATACCGGAGGTGACGATCACCGACTCGGAGGGCCGGTACATCGTGATCTCACCCCGGCAGACTGACCTGGGGAGCGACAAGATGGCGGACATCAGCGTGTGGTTCGAGGACGGCGCCGAGGACTGAATATGTGAATATGTAAAGACGCATGTCGCGGCCGAGGCCCTATGTCGGTCGTGGTCGGCGCAGCACCACGAGCTCGCCCCGACCAGCCTCAGCACGTTGATCGACTATCCGAGGTGTGCGCAGGCGTCCAGCGCGTCGGCGTCAACCGCAATCTCGCCTATGGCGACACTCTCCTCTACGTGCGCTGGATGGTCCCTGGTCGGTGGGCTCACATCCAGCGCCAGTGGCGCCGGTGAGCGTGGGTGGACCAGTCGGAGATCGTGTCCAGGTCCGGTTCGGCGGGCAGCGGCGTGTGGTCGGTCGTCAGGAGCTGCTCGATTTCCGTTTGGAGCTCGCCAATCTCGTGGAGGACATCCTCGATCACGGGCACCTCGCCGCGTTTGACCCGCAGCACTCGTTGGCGCTCTGGTTCGGGCATCGGCAGGGTGAGGTGGCCGTCCCGGGCGATCTCCAGGCCCTGGTAGGCGAGTCGGAGTGCGTGGGAGGCGTACTTGACGTCGTAGCCGTAGCGGGCGACCAGTTCGGGCCGGTTAGGCACGTTGCTGCGCCGACCACCGCCGAGCAGCCGCTCGCGCTGGGCGCTCACTTAGCCGAGGAAACGGTGCACTGCCTGTCGGGACAGCATGGTCGGGGCGAGGGCGCGCAGTTCTTCGCCGAGCGGGTGGAGCACGAGGATGGCGTTGGTGGGCGCGTAGAGGGGTAGCAGGGCGGTCGGGTTCCCTTTGGTCGCCAGGCGCAGGTACTTGCGCAGCGAGTACATGACCAGGTCGGTATCACCGGGAACAGACCGTGCGCCTTCAGGCTGGGTGCGGAACACGTAACAGTCGACTGGCTTGCTCAGACCGATGATGTGGGCGGGTGGTTCGATGAACACGCCCATCTCGTCGTGGTCGTCGGTGCCCTCAATGGCGATGCCGTGGACGCCGGAGCCGACGACCGTGCGGAGGATCTCCCCGCCCAGGGTGATGGTCCGGTCGCCGTGCTCGGTGTGGGTTGTGGCGCTGGTCACCGTGCAATCGTGGCACAGCTGACCCCGGACAGCTCACCATTTGTCGGGTCTACTCGGCGTTCGCTCGGCGACCTGTTTTGCCGACCTCGGGAGCCATCAGGGCGACGATGCGCTCCAGATCCTCGACGGATCCGAACTCGACGACAATCCGCCCCTTTCGACGCCCGAGTTCCACTTTGACCCGGGTTTCGAACGTATCGGAGAGGTTCTCGGCGAGCTGCTGCAGAACAGGTGCCTGGATCGGCCGACGCGCCACCGCCTTCGGCGCGGGCCGGCGCGGATCGCTGCGGGACAGCGTGACGGCTTCTTCGGTGGCCCGAACCGAGAGACCTTCGGCGACGATGCGGGCCGCCAGGTCTTCCTGGGCGTCCGACTCATCCAGCCCGAGCAGCGCTCGCGCGTGGCCGGCGGAAAGCACCCCGGCGGCCACCCGGCGCTGCACCGCAACCGGCAGCCGGAGGAGCCGAATAGTGTTGGTGATCACCGGGCGACTACGCCCGATCCGGGTGGCGAGCTGCTCGTGCGTCACGCCAAACTCCTCGAGCAGCTGCTGATAAGCGGACGCCTCCTCGAGCGGGTTGAGCTGGACGCGGTGGATGTTCTCCAGCAACGCATCGCGGAGCATCGCGTCATCGGCCGTGCTGCGCACGATCGCCGGGATACGGTCCAAGCCAGCCTGCTGCGCGGCCCGCCAGCGTCGCTCGCCCATGACCAGCTCGTACGAGCCGCCCTCAGCCAGGCGGACCACGATGGGCTGCATCAGGCCGAACTCACGAATCGAGTGCTCAAGCTCGGCGAGCGACTCCTCGTCGAAGATCTGCCGCGGCTGGCGGGGGTTGGGCACGATGGCGTCGGTGGGTATCTCCCGGTACACGGCCCCAAGAACGGCACTGCCAACGCTGCCGCCGACGCTGGACATCTCTGGCCGATGCACAGCCGCAGCTTCGGTCCCGGCCAGGGGACCGCTCGGGATCAATGCAGCGAGTCCGCGACCGAGACCGCCCTTGCGCTGGGGTATCCCGCCCTGGGGTATCCCGCCCTGGGGTATCCCGCCCTCGGGAATCATGAGCGAAGCACCTCACCTGCGTACGGACCGGTGGGCCCCAGATCTCGAGACTGCATCACGATCTCCCGGGCGGCGTCCAGATAGCTCATCGCGCCGCGCGAGCCGGGGTCGTAGATCAGCACCGTCTGCCCGAAGCCCGGCGCCTCGGAAATCTTCACGCTGCGGGGGATGACGGTCCGCAGAACCTGATCGCCGAAGTGGTTGCGAACCTCGGTGGTGACCTGGTCGGCCAGCTTCGTGCGGCCGTCATACATCGTCAGCAGGATCGTCGACACGGTCAGCGCGGGGTTGAGATGTGACCGCACCAGATCGATGTTGTGCAGCAGCTGACCGAGCCCCTCGAGCGCGTAGTACTCGCACTGGATAGGTATCAGCACCTCGGGCGCGGCGACGAGGGCGTTCACCGTGAGCAGTCCCAACGAAGGAGGGCAGTCGATGAAGACATAGTCGACGTCCAGCTCGTTCAACGCGGACTCTGGCAAAGCGTCCTTGAGGCGAGACTCCCTGGCCGTCATCGTCACCAGATCGATCTCGGATCCGGCAAGGTCGATGGTGGCGGGGATGCACAGCAGGTTGGGGGACTGCGGGCTTACCGCGACCGCGTCGGCGAGCCCGATCTCACCGATCAGCACTTCATACACCGACGGCGTTCCGGAGCGGTGCTCGACACCCAGCGCGGTGGATGCGTTCCCTTGCGGATCAAGATCGACCACCAGCGCGCGGAGCCCCTGTAGCGCCAGTGCCGCCGCCAGGTTCACTGTGCTCGTGGTCTTGCCGACGCCGCCCTTCTGGTTCGCCACCGTGAAGATTCGCCGCCGCGCGGGCCGCGGCCACCGGTCGGCGGAGTGCTGCACGCGGGTGGCGCGCTCCGCCTCTTCCGCAATCGGCGTCCACTCGCTGTCCGGTACGGGTTCGTCGCGTGAGTGCCTCCTTCGCCCACCACGTGACGCCCTGGACCGCGGCGGGTCGTCGGCCGAATGCAGCGGCGCCGATTCAGGTAGCGCTGTTTCACGTGAAACGGCACCTTCCGGAGCGGGCCGTGCGCCATCCCGCTGCTCCCTATCCCGCTGCTCCCTATCCCGCTGGGGGATCTCCCGCTGGGGGATCACACTCACCGAACCTTCCTCCTTGGTGCTTCCACACTGCGGATGACGTACTGCGAATCACGCGCTGGGGGAGCGACGCGCTGGGCGCGTCGCCGCACCACGACGACTGTTGTCGGCGGTCGCACGACCGCCGCACCACACTGCACGATCTCCACCGAGGTACCTCCCGCGGACCGCACGGCGAGGGCATCTCGCGCAGCCTCGTCAGCCGCGCGCTCACCCTTCACCGCGAGCAGCCGACCATCGGGAACCACCAACGGCAGGCACCAGCTTGCCAAGCGACCCAGTGGTGCGACTGCGCGGGCCGTCACAACGTCCCATCCGCCGAGCTCGGCGCGAAGCCCGGCGTCCTCAACGCGCCCGCGATGCACACGCACCGGCAGCCCGAGCTCCGCGACCACTTCGGTTAGCCAGGCAACTCGCCGCGCCATCGGCTCCAGCAGCATTACCGTCAGATCGGGGCGCGCCAACGCGAGTGGAATCCCCGGCAGACCTGCCCCTGACCCCACGTCCAGCACCTGCACGCCGTCAGCCACCAACTCCCCGAGAACAGCGGAGTTCAACATATGGCGCTCCCACAGCCGGTCCGCTTCTCGGGGACCGATCAGCCCGCGAACGAGTCCGGGACCGGCAAGCATCGCGACGTACCGCTCCGCCGCCGCGTACCGGTCCCCGAAGAGGGCGCGTGCCGCCGCCGGAACCTCCACCACGTCTCCGTTTCACGTGAAACGTCGGGACCGCCCTGGTGCGGCGGATCAGGCCGAGGGGAACACGACGACGCGTCGTCGTGGCTCCTCGCCTTCACTTTCGCTGTACACCCCGGCGACCGACGCCACCGCGTCGTGGACGACCTTTCGTTCGAACGGTGTCATCGGCTGCAGCCGCGCCGGCTCGCCACCGTCCCGCACCCGTTCCGCGGTCGAACGACCGAGCTCGCTGAGCTCGCTGCGCCGAATCGATCGCCACCCCGCGATGTCCAGCATCAGCCGGCTACGCGCGCCCGTCTGTTGATGAACCGCCAGCCTGGTCAACTCCTGCAGTGCCTCCAGCACTGCACCGCGCGGGCCGACGAGCTTCTCCAGATCCGCGCCGCCGTCGATACTCACCACCGCGCGGTCACCCTCCACGTCGAGGTCGATGTCACCGTCATAGTCGACGACATCGAGTAGGCGTTCGAGATAGTCGCCCGCTACGTCGCCCTCCTCTACGAGCAGCTCTTCGCTCACCGGCCCGCTGCGCTGCATCCGTTCAGAACCAACCGCCCGTTGCCCGTCATCCGCCGACAGACCCCCGGTATCAGCGTCAGCAATTCCTGGGGCACCCGGCTCCTGACCTCCGTCCGCAAGGCCAGGCGAGGCATCAGACCACGCCTCGGTCACCGCCTGCTCGGTCACCAACGTTTCGGCCACAACTGTCTCCTCTCAGTGGCGCCCGCTGGGAAACACACCCTCAGCGGCGCTTCCGGTTGCTCCTCTTCCGCGCCCCTGGCCGCGGCTCGATCATGCCCGTATTCGCGGGACCGTCAGCGCTCGATCCGTTCGACGATCCACGCGGGCTCGGACGACTTGAACCGTTCGCCTGTCCCGACGCCACACCCGGGTCCGAGTCGGACCCGGAACCCGACTCGGAGCCGGTCCTCGGGTCGGAGCCGGTCCTCGGGTCGGTGGTCTCCTTCTTCGGGCGAATCGGCTTCTGCCCAGGGCGCGGTCCAAGGGACTGGCGCTGCGCGAGCGCCGTCTCCTTCTTCTCCGTCTCCTCGGCGTCGATCCGCTTGTACACCAGGTGCTGCTGACCGAGGGTCCACAGGTTGTTGGACAGCCAGTACAACAGGATCGCCACCGGGAAGAAGGGGCCACCGGCCACCACACCAAGCGGGAACAGGTACAGCATGACCTTGTTCATCATGACGGCCTGCGGGTTGGCCGCCTGCGCCTCGGTCTGCCGGGCCACCGAATGCCGGGCCGTGAGGTGCGTCAGGATGCCTGCGAGGATCGTCAACGGCACGGCAACTGCGGCGATCTCCCACCGGGTGATGACGTCGCCGTACGAGCTCAGCAACTGCTGCGACTCGGTGATATAGGACGACAGCGGGACCCCGAAGAAACGGGCGTCGAGGAACGACTGCACGTCGACCGGGCTGAACACGTAGTTGGCGATCTGGCGGTTCTCTTCAGGGCTGAGATGCGACCGGTTGAACGACTTGAGCACGTGGAACAGCCCGATGAACACCGGGATCTGCACCAGCACCGGCAGACAGCCACCCAGCGGGTTGAACCCGTGCTGGGCCTGCAGCTTCTGCATCTCGGCGCCCATCTTCTGCTTGTCGTCGCCGTACTTGGCCTTCAGCTTCTGGATCTCCGGGGCGAACTCCTGCATCTTGCGCATGGAGCGCACCTGGCTGACGAACGGCTTGTACAGCAGCGCACGCAGCGTGAACACCAGGAACACCACGGCCAGCGCCCAGGCAGCACCGTTGTCCGGGCCCAGCACGTAGCCGAAGGCCTTGTGCCAGAACCAGAGGATGGCCGACACCGGGTAGTAGATGAAGTTCAGCAAGACGACTCACTCTCGGCGGGGGCGGCGGTTCGAGAAGCACTGTGGTTGTTCTTGGGGGGTCCCGGGAGGGTTCTCGGGGGTGTTCTCGGCTCAGGTACCGGGTCTACCCCTCCAGGGTGCCAGGGCGCGCACCGAAGCAACCGACGAACCGTCAGCCACGACCCGCGCAGCACCCCGTGGACGGTCAGCGCCTCGATCGCGTACGCGCTACAGCTCGGGTAAAACCGGCACGTGGGGGGTAGCGCAGGGGAGACCCACCGGCGGTAGAACCGCAGCGGCGCCACGAGCAACCGGACTGCCACCGGCGAATGCCCCGGCGGCTGTCGCCGAGAAAGGGGTAGCGGGGAAGGGGGCAGCGGGCACGTCACGTCAGCCGCCGCAACGCCACGTCGAGGTCATCACCCAATGCCGCACTGCCCGCGGCGGCCGCGGCGGGCTGTGCACGAACCACCACCAATGCGCCGTCAGGCAACGCCCCCAACCGGGACCGCATCACATGCCGCAACTGGCGCTGCACGCGGTGTCGGACCACCGCACCGCCAACCGGGCGACCGACCACGAAGCCCACCCGCGGCGGCACCTGAGATCCTGACACCTCGGGGGATAGGGATCGGGCCAGATGGACAACGAGTGTGCGCCGCGCCGCACGCCGACCCCGCCTTACCGCCGTCGCGAAGTCTTCGCGACGGATCAGCCGGTTGAGCGCGGGCAGCACGAAGGAAATCCGCAGCGAGACCGTCAGGCCGACAACTCGCTACGGCCCTTGCGGCGGCGTGCTGAGATGATCAGTCGCCCGGCGCGGGTCCGCATCCGCAGCCGGAACCCGTGGGTCCTGGCGCGACGACGGTTGTTGGGCTGAAAGGTCCGCTTGCCTTTGGTCACGGCTGTCGTTCTCCTGGTGTGTGCATCGCCAGCCGAGCCGACGATGAGACCAACCGCCGGCTGAGCCGGCGATCAGGCGATCGTCCGCAGCCGTCGGGACTGCACAGTCCCCTAGCCGCACCGGCACCACGATCGCGAGGGTCGGTGACCGTATCCGCCCAATGGGCGAGAGCACGCAAGATAGCCCGCCGGTGGGCGGGAGACCATGCGAGAGTAGGGGGCCGAGCCCGGCGCCGTCAAAGCCGATCTCGGGGGAGCACCACAACCAGCTCAGATGACGCCCCAGGATTTCACCACGCCGCCAACCCATCGGTACTTGATTTCACGGGGTTCTTGTGGCAATGCCCCAGAGCTTGTTAGCGTGCCTCCTCGCGGTTCCAGACCTCGGGAAGAGGGGCCAGCTCGGCCGGCCGGTACATCGGAGCAACGGCTGGCACGTCGGGAGCATCAAGGGGGAGTGCGCCAGATCAGGCGTACTCTCATGCACAGCTGTGGATAACTCTGTGGACGCCCAGGGGCCGCGGTATCCACCACGGGTCGGACGGGAGTCAGTTGAGGTGTCGGAACGGCAGACTGACCTCGGTCAGGTATGGAGCTTAGTAGTACGGGAGCTGTCCACCGGCACGCTGTCACCACAGCAGCGGGCGTGGATGCGGGTGACCAGGCCGATCGGCCTGCTGGATGGCACAGCGCTGCTGGCTGCGCCAAGTGACTTCGCCAAGGACGCCATCGAGCGGGTGCTTCGCGAGCCGATCAGTGCCGCCCTGTCCCGGCACCTGGGCAGGCAGGTCTCGCTCGCGGTGAAAGTGGATCACCCACTGCCCGCACCGCCCGAACTTCCACCGTTGGCTGCCGCCCACCAAGTCGGGGCCGACATCGCCGCAGTCCGCAGAGCCAGCTACGGGGGGCCTGGACACGGCGGCGAAAACCACAGTGCCGACAGCAACACCGGGAACACCCCGGACACCGTCGACGGCGAACAGACCGAGGAAGAAGCCGCCTTGGCCACCGTGCACGAGATCTGGCCTGCCTCCGCAGGCCCGAACGGCGCGGCGCCGGTCCGGCGGCCGAGCTCCCAGACCAAGCTCAACGAGAAGTACACCTTCGACACCTTCGTCATCGGCGCCTCCAACCGGTTCTCCCACGCCGCCGCGGTCGCGGTGTCCGAGGCACCTGCTCGGGCCTACAACCCGCTGTTCGTCTGGGGCGAGTCGGGGCTGGGTAAGACGCACCTGTTGCACGCCGTCGGGCACTACGCGCAGCGGTTGTTCCCCGGCATGCGGGTGCGCTATGTCTCCACCGAGGAGTTCACCAACGACTTCATCAACTCGCTGCGCGACGACCGCAAGGTGGCCTTCCAGCGCCGCTACCGGGACGTCGACGTGCTGCTGGTGGACGACATCCAGTTCCTGGAGGGCAAGGAAGGCACCCAGGAGGAGTTCTTCCACACCTTCAACACCCTGCACAACGCGAACAAGCAGATCGTGATCTCCTCCGACCGGCCCCCCAAGGGACTGGGCACGCTCGAGGACCGGTTGCGTACCCGCTTCGAGTGGGGCCTGATCACCGACATCCAGCCGCCCGAGCTGGAAACCCGGATCGCCATCCTGCGCAAGAAGGCCGTCGGCGACCGGCTGGCCGCGCCCGATGACGTGCTGGAGTTCATCGCAGCCCGGATCGAGCGCAACATCCGTGAGCTCGAGGGCGCGCTGATCCGCGTCACCGCGTTCGCGTCGCTGAACCGCCAGCAGGTGGACACCCAACTCGCCGAGATCGTGCTGCGGGACCTGATCCCCGACGCCCAGGCGCACGACATCGGCGCCCCCACGATCATGGCGGTGACCGCCGAGTTCTTCGGGGTGACCATCGAAGACCTGTGCGGCCCCGGCAAGACCAAGCAGCTCGCCCAGGCCCGGCAGATCTCGATGTACCTCTGCCGGGAGCTGACCGACCTGTCCCTGCCCCGGATCGGGCAGGTCTTCGGTGGCCGTGATCACACCACGGTGATGCACGCCGAACGCAAGATCCGCAAGGAGATGGCCGAACGCCGCCGCACCTACGACCAGGTGCAGGAACTCACCTCCCGCATCAAGCAGCGCGCCCGCTCCTGACTGTGACCCGAGCGGGTTACTAGCCGTTAGGTTCGGGGCTGGTGCTTCGCACTTGGGTGTGTGCGGGCAGCGTCTGCAGCCGGTCGTGCAGGTCTCGGGAAGCTTGCCCCGGCCGACGTTCGCTGAGCAGGTCGGCATCCAAAGCGATGAGGCGACGCCGTGTGGTTTCCCGCAAGGAGGCGGGTGGCACCGTGTCCAGCACGCTGTTCGCGAGCGCGGTGGCCTCAGTGGTGCTGCGTTCGGCCGCATGGGCGCGGGCGAGGATGGCCGTGGCGGCGGCCCAGCCGCCCGATCCAGGGCTTTTCAGCTCAACGGAGCGGCCCGCGTGGAAGCGGGCCACGCTGGTGTCGCCAAGGCGCAGGAACGCCTCGGCGAGATGTTGATGGAGCTCGGCGTGGTCGAATCCGAAGCGTCCAGGCTCGTCGCGGCCAGCGGCGTCCATGTGGCGTTGGGCGACCGTCGCCGCGCGCTGAGCATCGCTTCGGTGGCCGAGCGTGGCTAGGGCGCGGAGTTCGCACCATGCGGTGACCTGGGCGCGGCGCAGTGCGGTATCGGCGTATTCACTGGCCTGGTGGGCGAGATCGAGCGCATCGACTGGCCGGTCGCCGAAGAACGCGACCATCGACTGTGCGCCCAAGCTCCACCCGACCAGCAAGTTCTCCCCCATCCCGGCCGCGTTCCGCATCGCCTACGAACTTCCGCAGGTCAGCCGGGTGGCGGTCGGTGCCAGCACCGGCAAGCACCTGGCCGAGCTGCTTGCCGCCATCGCGCTGGATGCCGACGACAATCGGATCGCCCGGTACCGGTCACTGTTGGGTGCCAAGGTGCCTACGACTGGAGCAAGCTGATCAGCTGAGCCGCCGCCCACAGCGAGGGCTCGGCCAGCGGTCCCGCGTAGTCGTCGCCAGCAGCGATGATGTCAGCGCAGAAGAACAGTTGGGACACCAATCCGGATCTGCTGCGCAGGTCGGCCTGATACTCCCGCTGCACACGCTCAGCCAACGCGGGCACCCCCAGGGAGTTGCCCCACAAGGTTGCCGCGTCCCAACCGCGCGGCGCCAAACCCCAATCCTCCCAGTCCAACAGCCAGCACTCCGGAGCCGTCAGATTGGCCCACGCCAAGTCGGCGTGCGCTGGAACCCACTCGGTCACCATGGTCTGAACATGGCAGGGAAACACACGCTCGATGGTCGACGTCACCCGCTCCTGAGAGATCGGGACGGTATGCGGGGTCGCGATCCGGGTGGTGGTCTGCGCCGCGAGCGCGCCCAGCGACCTGCCCAGCGTCGCCCACCACGCCTGCGTCAACCCCGGGTCACTACTGAGGACACCACCTGGCTTGATCGATAACGCCGTCACCAGCTCGGTTTCATCGACCCGCCACAGCAGGCGCTGCTCCGGAACCTGCCATGACAGACCCTGATACCACTCGGGTTTAGCAACAGCTCCGGGCAGCTGCGCCGCAGCTTCCACAGCCAGCCCCCCAGCAGCCAGCCCCCCAGCG
The DNA here is from genome assembly GCA_052390495.1 of Pseudonocardiales bacterium. Lineage (GTDB taxonomy): Bacteria > Actinomycetota > Actinomycetes > Mycobacteriales > Pseudonocardiaceae. The sequence continues at coordinate 5,170 of JBQTGW010000217.1, read as the reverse complement.
CCACCGGACGAAGCCGAAGTCCGGCTAGCGGCGAATCCTTAAACGATCCACCCACAGCTGTGGATAACTCTGTGGACAGCTTGGCGCAACTGTGGGCCCCTGCGGTCACCGTTGTGGGCCCCTGCGGTCACAGCGCGCGGGCCCACAGCCGGACGCTTCGGTCCACGGAATGTTGCAGGGGCCTGTCCACAGCGCACCGCGCCGCTGGAGCTGCGCCGATGTGAGGAGTCCACAGGGCCCACAGGACCTACTGCTGTCACTGGTTTTCTCTCTTCAAGGGGCAACATCTTTTATTGACTCGGTGGACAACTCGGGTCTGGAGGACCCGGTGCACGTCCCGATCGGGAAGAGGACTTACGGTGAGCTCATCGCAGCACTGGCTCATCGGGATACTGGGAGGGACGGCAGCCGTGATGCTCGGACTTGTAGGACTCGGCAAGATGGGCGCCAACATGCGGGACCGGCTGCGTGCTGCGGGCATCGAGGTGCTCGGCTTCGCGCGCAGTCCCCAGGGCCGCGACGTGGCATCGTTGGCTGAGCTGGTGGACCGGCTGCCCATCCCCCGGACGGTGTGGATCATGGTGCCGGCTGGGGAAGCCACCAGACAGACCGTCACACAGCTTTCAGAGCTGCTGGCCGAGGGCGATGTCCTGGTCGAAGGGGGCAACTCCCGCTACACCGAGGACCGGGTGCACGCCGAGTTGCTCGCCAAGCGCGGCATCGGGTACCTGGACTGTGGGGTCTCCGGCGGGGTCTGGGGCCGCGACAACGGCTACGGGCTGATGGTCGGTGGCGCCGCTGAGCACGTCGAGCGGCTGATGCCGGTGTTCGACGCGCTACGTCCGTATGGGCCGCGCGACGAGGGCTTCGTACACGCGGGTGGGGTCGGCGCAGGACACTTCGCCAAGATGGTGCACAACGGCATCGAGTACGGCCTGATGCAAGCGTACGCCGAGGGCTTCGAGCTGCTCGAAGCCGCCGAGGTGGTCACCGACGTGCCCGCGGTGCTCAAGGCCTGGCGACGCGGCACGGTGGTCCGCTCCTGGCTGCTGGACCTGCTGGTGCGTGCGCTGGAGGCCGACCCGAAGCTGGCCGAGCTGCGCGGCTGGGTACAGGATTCCGGCGAGGGTCGCTGGACGGTCGAGGAAGCGATCAACCACTCGGTGCCTGCGCCGGTGATCTCCGCGGCGCTGTTCGCCCGGTTCGCCTCCCGCCAGCCGGACTCCCCGGCGATGCGCGCGGTCGCAGCACTGCGCCAGCAGTTCGGCGGGCACGCCGTAACGTCGGCCCGTCCTGAAACTGACGCTCCTCGGTAGCCCATGCATGTCCGCCGACTCACGGTCGTCGACTTCCGCTCCTGGGAGCACGCCGAGCTCGACCTCAACCCCGGGGCCACGGTTCTGCTCGGCGCCAACGGCCAGGGCAAGACGAATCTGATCGAGGCACTGAGCTACACCTCGACGCTGACCTCGCACCGGGTGGCCACCGACGCGCCCCTGGTGCGCCGAGGGGCCGACCGGGCCATTGTGCGCACCGCCGTGGTGCACGATGGCCGGGAGCTGACCGTCGAGCTGGAGATCTCCTCGGGGCGGGCCAACCGGGCCAGAATCAACGGCTCTGCGCTGCCCAGGCCCCGGGAGGCGCTGGGCGTGTTGCGCAGCGTGCTGTTCGCGCCCGAAGACCTGGCGCTGGTCCGAGGTGATCCCGAGCAGCGCCGTCGGTTCCTCGACGACCTCGTGGTGTCGCGCGCTCCCCGGTTCGCCGGTGTGCGGGCGGACTACGACAAGGTGCTGCGCCAGCGCGTCGCGTTACTCAAGTCCGCCGGGGTGGCGCGGCGCGGCGCGGCGGTGGGCGATCTGCGCACCCTGGACGTGTGGGACGGCCACCTCGCCCGGCACGGCGCGGAATTACTCGGTGCCCGATTGGACCTGGTCGCCGAGCTGACTCCGCACGTCGCTGCGGCCTACCGGGGAATTGCGCCGCAATCTCCGGATGTCGCGCTCGTTTACCGCAGTAGCGTCGGCAGCCTCGACGCAGCCCTCCCCGGTGGGGTGCCCGAGGTCGCTGAGGCCCCAGCCAAGGCTGATGTGAACCTGCTGGAGGTGGCGATGCTCGCCGAGCTGGCGCGGGTGCGTTCGGCCGAGGTGGAACGCGGCGTGTGCCTGGTCGGCCCGCACCGCGACGACCTTGAGCTCAGCTTGGGCGGAATGCCCGCAAAAGGCTACGCCAGCCACGGCGAGGCGTGGTCGTTCGCGCTGGCGCTGCGGCTGGGCAGCTACGAACTGCTGCGTTGCCGCGGCGCCGAGCCCGTGTTGTTGCTCGATGATGTGTTCGCCGAGCTGGATGCTCGTCGCCGGGCACACCTGGCCGAGGTTGCGCAAGCCGCCGAGCAGGTGGTGGTCACCGCAGCAGTGGCGGCCGACGTTCCGGAACAACTCGAAGGCGTTCAGTTCGATGTGCACGAGGGGCAGGTGCGCCGTGTCCGATAGCAACCCAACGTCAGCTGGGGACAAACCTGTGGATGGTGTGGACAAGTCGCTGACCAGTAAGGGAGCGACTCCGCGTCGCAGATCTGCGATCACCCGGGCAGCGGAGTCGGCGACACAGCGTCGAGCGGAGGCCGATAGTCCGCTCAGCCAGCTCAGTGACCCCCCCACGGAAGTGCACCGCGACCCTCCTACACAAGTGCACCGCGGCGCCGACATCGCCCGCGCCGCGCTGGATTCCGCTCGCGCCGCCGCCCGGACCAGCGCAAAGGGCACATCTGGGCGGGGGCGTTCCGCCGGGCACGGGGCGGGAGCTCGGCGCCGCCGCGGCTGGTCCGGTCCCCGGCCCGACGACCGTGACCCCCAGACACTCGGGCGGTTGGCAGCCCGGCTGGTGACCGACCGCGGCTGGGTGGATCGGGTGGCGGGCGGGCTGGTGTTCGGCCGCTGGGCGCGGCTGGTCGGCGACGAGGTCGCCGAGCACGCCCAGCCGGTGTCCCTGCGAGAGGGGGAGCTGACCGTGCAGGCCAGCTCGACCGCATGGGCTACCCAACTACGGTTGCTGCAGCGCCAGCTGATCGTCCGCATCACCGTCGGCGTAGGCCCCGGCGTGGTGACCCGGTTACGGATCCAGGGTCCGGCCACCCCCAGCTGGATACACGGCCCCCGCCACATCCGCGGCCGCGGCCCCCGTGACACCTACGGCTAACCCCACCCACGGTGTGTCCGTCCCTCCATGCCCGGTGTGTCGGCCGTTCATGCCCCGTGTGTCCGGCTGTGGTGTACGCCACTGCACCAAAATGGACGCTCAGCGCGCGACAGACGTCACAGTGCTGATGGCCAGCGGTCCGGACTCATCCGGATTCGAATCAGTCGCTCTGTGAGGTGCTTAGGGTGGTCCTTGCCCCCCCTGCGTCTGGAGGGTCCAGTAGAATTAGGCTAGAACTCCGACCCAGCCGGGCAGGCGCGCCCCGGGTCGGGTACCAGTACCCGCCGCGTCCCCTTCGGCGGCCGGGACCAGTGGTTTCACACCCCGAGGAGACACCGAGGACCGTGGTTGCCAAGAAAAACGACTACAGCGCGTCTTCCATCACCGTCCTCGAAGGGCTCGACGCAGTCCGCAAGCGGCCCGGCATGTACATCGGATCCACCGGTGAGCGCGGACTGCACCAGCTGGTCTGGGAGGTGGTGGACAACGCCGTCGATGAGGCGATGGCCGGCCACGCCACCAAGGTCGAGGTGACCCTGCTCGCCGACGGTGGGGTGCGGGTGATCGACAATGGCCGGGGTATCCCGGTCGACATGCACCCGGTGGAGAAGCGGCCAGCCATCGAGGTGGTGCTCACCACGCTGCACTCCGGCGGCAAGTTCGACGGCAAGTCCTACGCGGTCTCCGGTGGCCTGCACGGCGTTGGGGTGAGCGTGGTCAACGCGCTGTCCAGTGTGTTGGAGGTGGAGATCCACCGCGACGGGTTCGTGTGGCGGCAGCGCTACGAGGACTCCAAGCCGGCCCATCCCGTGCGCAAGGGCGAGCCGACCCGGCGGACCGGCACCACTGTGACCTACTGGGCTGATGAGCAGATCTTCGAGACCACCGTCTACAACGCGGAGACGGTCGCGCGCCGGTTGCAGGAGATGGCCTTCCTCAACAAGGGGCTCACGATCGTGCTGCGGGACCAGCGGGTCAACGGCAGCAACGAGACCGAGGACGCCGAAGGCCGCACCGCGCAGGTCAAGGAGCGCACCTTCCACTACCCCGGGGGTCTGGAGGACTTCGTCAAGCACATCAACAACTCCAAGGACCCCATCCACCGCAAGGTGATCGGCTTCGAGGCCGCCGACGACAGCATGGAGGTCGAAGTCGCAATGCAGTGGAACGCGGGCTACACCGAGTCCGTCTACACCTTCGCGAACACGATCAACACCCACGAGGGCGGCACCCACGAGGAGGGCTTCCGCTCCGCACTGACCACGGTGGTGAACCGCTACGCGCGGGAGAAGAAGCTGCTCAAGGAGAAGGACGCCGCGCTCACCGGCGACGACGTGCGCGAGGGCTTGGCCGCGATTGTGTCCGTCAAGCTCAAGGAACCGCAGTTCGAGGGCCAGACCAAGACCAAGCTGGGCAACACCGAGGTCAAGGGCATCGTCGAGGCCATCGTCAACGACAAGCTCGGCGCCTTCCTCGAGCAGCACCCCGCCGTGGCCAAGCGGATCGTGGCCAAGGCCGTCGACGCGGCGCGGGCGCGCGAGGCGGCGCGCAAGGCGCGCGACCTGGTGCGGCGCAAGGGCGCCCTCGACAGCAGCACGCTGCCCGGCAAGCTGGCCGACTGCCAGGAGCGCGACCCGGCGCTGAGCGAGCTGTACATCGTGGAGGGCGAGTCGGCCGGCTGGTCGGCCAAGCAGGGGCGCGACCGCCGCTTCCAGGCCATCCTGCCGCTCAAGGGCAAGATCCTCAACGTCGAGAAGGCCCGGTTCGACAAGATGCTGGGCAGCGACGAGATCAAGACCATGATCGCGGCGCTGGGGTGCGGCATCGGGCAGGACGACTTCGATCCCGCCAAACTCCGGTATGCCAAGGTCATCCTCATGACCGACGCCGATGTGGACGGCTCCCATATCCGCACCCTGCTGCTCACCTTCTTCTTCCGCCACATGCAGGAGCTGATCAAGCGCGGCCATGTGTT